>PBPL01000141.1 GCA_002724675.1 Deltaproteobacteria bacterium
CGACGACGACACCGGCGACGACGACACCGGCGACGACGACACCGGCGACGACGACACCGGCGATGACGACGACACCTCGCCCTCGTGCCTGTCGTGTCCGGGGGACTTTGTCGTGGCGAGCGAGGCAGATCTCCTCGCTGTGTCGTCGTGTCTCTGCATCGGTGGGAGCTTGGAGATCGCCAACACGCCGGCTTCGGTCGTGGACCTGACGGCCCTGGCTGGCCTCTCCTCGATCGGAGGAGACCTAGAACTCTACGACAACGCTTCTCTGTCCAGCCTCCTAGGCTTGGGCGATCTGGTCTTCGTGGGGGGAGGGCTGTTCGTCGAGGGCAATGGTGCCCTCGAGGGCACAGGCGGCCTTTCCGGCTTGCAGTCCATAGGAGGGGACCTGTTCTTCGAGGACAACTCCGCCCTGGTCACTGTCGACGGCATGGTCGCGCTGTCCTCCATAGGGGGCGGTCTCGAGATTGCAGATCACCCCAGCTTGACCAGCTTGGCGGGGCTCAGCGGCGTCACCACGATCGACATCGATCTACGCATTCACGACAACGCTCTGCTCGTCGATCTGACGGGGCTCGAGAACCTCACTTATTTGGGGGGAGATCTGGACATTCATCACAACCCTGCCCTCCGTAATATCGATGCACTGGCTGGGATTGGATCGGTGGCCTCAGACCTCCGAGTCCACGACAATGACCTTCTCACGTCCGTCGACGGTCTCGGCAACATCAATGGTGTGGGCGATGACCTGGAGATCGCGTGGAATCCCCAGCTCATCGACGTGGACGGCCTGGCCTCGATCACTGTCGTGGGGCTCGATATGTACATCTATCGCAATGAGGATCTGGCCCATCTAGATGGCTTGTCCAATCTGACCGCCGTCGATGGAGATCTCCATGTCTATCGCAACGACCTGATCGAGAACCTCTCAGGCCTGAACAGCGTGACGGCGGTGGGAAGCGATCTCTTCATCGAGGGCAACGACGCGCTCACTAGCGTCGATGGCCTCGGAAATATCGTGTCGGTCTCCGATGACCTCGACATCGTGAACAATCCGGTGTTGTGTCAGCTGGACGCCCAGAGCATTGCTTCGGCAATCCAAGTCTCTGGAACTACGACGGTGGACAACAATGGTGCGTGTCCCTGACGTGATAGCGGTCATCGCACGATCCTGGGTGTGGGCTCTGGGGCTCTCGGCTGTGCTGGTTCTCGGCTCGGGCTGTCGTGTTGGCGAGTCGGGCAGCTGCAACGACCGGGCGGACAACGACGCGGACGGCCTGTTCGACTGTGACGACCCCGACTGTCAGAGCGAGGTCGATTGTGCTCCAGCATCCGATGATGACGACAGCGGTGACGAGGAGCCTGAAGGCGATGACGACGACTCCGGCGACGACGACTCCGGCGACGATGATGTGGGTGATGACGACGACTCGTCGGGCTGTGTGCCCTGTGAGGGGGACTTGAGCGTCGGGACCGAGGCAGATCTAATGGCTGCATCCCACTGCGCGAGCATCGAGGGGAGCCTCTGGGTGGAGGCTGTCGCGGCACCGCTGCCTGATCTCAGCATGCTGGGATGCCTGGAGAGTGTCGGTAGCCACCTCCGGATCCGCGACAACCCTGGGCTTCAGACGCTCGAGGGACTCAGTGCCCTGACCACGGTAGGCGGGGACCTGGTGGTTCGGAACAATTCGGGGCTCGAGGCCGTGACTGGCCTAACGACCTTGGTGTCCGTCGGAGGAGAACTGAACGTAGACGGCAACGGGAGCGTCACGTCCCTCGACGCTTTTCCCGCCCTGTCCGAGGTTGGAGGTCGGCTGAGTATTCAGAACAACGATGCTCTGGTCACAATCTCGGGCTTTGACGCTCTCGTGTCGGTAGAAGGGGACCTGAGCATCACCGGGCTAGCTGCCCTGTCCCAAGTGGAGGGGCTCGGGGCTCTCGCATCGGTGGGCGGTGATCTCAACCTGTTCCAGAACGACACCCTGGTGGGACTGACTGGCCTCCGTGGTCTGCAGACGGTGGGTGGGGCGCTCAGCATCTACCTCAATCCCCAGTTGGCATCGCTCGCGGGCTTCGAGGGCTTGGAGTCGGTGGGTGGTGATCTGACGATGTCGGACAACGAGCGGCTGATCGAAGTGGATGGACTGGCGAGCCTCGTCTCCATTGGCGGCAGCCTCGAGATCGAAGAGAACGACGACTTGGTCGATATCGACGGCTTCGCAGGTCTTCAGGCTCTGGGGGGCTCGCTCCGCATCTTGTACAACCACGCGCTGACTCAAGTGGACGGGCTCGGTCAGCTGGAGGTCGTCCCGCAAGCTCTACTGGTAGAGGGCAACTTGGACCTCGAGCATCTGGCCGGCTTCGGGTCCCTGGTTTCCGTAGGCGGCGAGCTTCAGGTGGAGGACAACATCGCTCTGACCACGCTGGATGGTCTGGCTGCCCTGGTCTCCGTGGGCGGCAAGCTCCAGATCGAGGACAACGGGCTAGTGCCGCATCTAGATGGTCTCTCTGCTCTCGAGACGGTCGGGGGCAGCGTGGACATCACCGACAACGACAGCCTGCAAGACCTAGATGGTCTTGGAAGCTTGAGCGCCATTGGCGCCGATCTCTTGATCGAGGACCACATCGTCCTGACCAGCATCGCTGGCCTCCACTCCTTGCACACCGTGGGAGGCACCGTGTCCATTCAAGGCAATGATCAGGTCGCGAGCCTCGATGGGCTCGCAGCTCTGAGCACGGTAGGCGGCGCTCTGTCCATCCGATACAGCGACCAGCTGGCGGACCTGGGCGCGCTCTCGGGCCTGACCGCTGTGGGTGGCTCGGTCATCCTCGAGGGCAATGACTCTCTTGCGAACCTCAGCGGTCTTGAGGCTCTGGATACGATTGGCGCCGACCTCTTGGTGCGCTCGAATGCGGTCCTGACCAGCCTGTCCACACTCTCGGACGTGACGTCTGTGGGGCAGGACCTGGAGTTCTCGGACAACCTGGCCCTCTGTCAGGTGGACGCAGAGGACGTCGCAGCGGCCATTGATGTCACCGGCCTGACCACGGTGTTCGGCAACAACGGACCCTGTCCCTGAGTCCTCGTGAGCCTAGCCACCGAGAGGACCCCCTTCGACCCCAGAGCCCTCCCATGGTGGGAGACGGCGCTGGGCGTCGCCTTGGTCGCTGTGCTTCAGATGATGGCCGTGCTGAACCCCGATGTGGTGGAGGTCGACTCTGAGGAGATGTACAACGCCGGCCAGGCATGGATGATCTCCGAGGGCTACCTGGGAGAGCTGTTTCGGCTGCAATACCGAGACTATTGTGGTGGCTGCAGTCTCGACGCTGTGCTGGGCGCTGGCATCTTCTCGGTGTTGGGTCGTAGCTGGCTGGCCTGGAAGGCCGTGCCCCTGCTGTTTCTGGTGGCGGTCACGGTGGTGGGCTCGCGGGGGCTCTACCGCCTGGCCGGGCGCCCGGCAGCCTGGGCCTTTGTTCTGTTGCTCGCGCTGCCTCCGCGAGCGTGGATGTTTCTGTCCGTGATCGCATGGGGCAATCACTATGAGGCGGGCTGCGTTGCGTTGTGTGGGCTGGTGCTCCTGCTGGGGCTCGAGCGGGCCGAAGCTGGTCCCACGCCGAGGGTGCTGCTCGCCGGAGCGGTGCTGGGCCTCGCGGCGTGGATCGGTTTCTCGGGCCTCTTTGCCTTGTTGGCTGCAGTGCTCTTTCTGATCCTGAGTGGACGTGCCCGGGTGGTCCCGAAGCTGCTCGCCGGAGCGGCCTTGGGCCTGGCTCCCTGGGCGGTGCAGTGGTGGAGCACTGGGCAGCACCCCTTTGTCACCGTCTATGAGAGCGGTGAGTCGGCCCCATCGCTTGCTCGGGTGCCCTACAAGCTGTCCACGCTCCTGCGCCCTCGCCAGCTGGTAGGCCTCTTCGGGTCCCCTCACACCGCCGTGGGTTGGTGGCTGGGCTGGGTGTGGGCCGGCGCACTCTCTGTTGCTGGGCTAACAGCAGCAATTGGCAGCTACAGTGCGCAGAAAGACCGATGGAGGGATGCGTTTAGGGCAACTCTCTTGTTTCTTACGTCCTGGTTGGCGATTTACTGTGTCGTTCGGTTTCAAGTCTATGATCCACCTCCACCTGAGATCGCCTATCCAACCTCGATGAGGTACGGCGCTCCGCTGTATCCACTCGCTTTCTTTTTGCTCTCTCTAGCAGTTGGCTATTTCTGGTCGTCTGGGCGGAGGGCTCTGGCTATTTTCTTGTTGATTGGCCCGCTGGCCTCTGGTGGGCTCGCCCGGTGGGAGTCGGTCCAATCGCCGTTCCCTGCGGCCTCGCTCCAGGGGCTGGAAGCGGTGGACTGGGAGCACTTTCGGCCAGGCTTTGGCTATCGGATCTCGCCTGCTGCCCTCGGTCGAGCACCCAGCTCGGATCAGCGCGCTCAGCAACTCCAGGCCTACGCTCTGGGTAGAGAAGGTGCGGCGGCTTTGTTGAGGACAGACAGCGCCAGCCTGGGTGCGCTGACTGTGCCATCGCGAGGCACGGGGAGCCACGCGGGCGGACTGTGGCCCGGCTATTGGTGGGAAGGCGTGGGAGAGGCCGTCGCCAAACACCTCGGGCCAAGTGGACAGCCGGAGGGTGACTCGGGAGGGTGGCCTGAGCGCTTGAGTGGAGTGGACCGCTTGCTTCGGTCGATCCCCGGATCGGCCAGTGCTGATTGGGATACGGCCCTCAAGGCTGCTGCTGCGCTGGACCCATCGGGTCGGGTCGACTGGATCAAGGTGCAAGGCGGGTGGGACCGAGCAGCGGTGCCCCGACTGCTGGCCGATCTGGCCGCTCGTAGTCCTGGCGTGGCGCAGGCCAGCTGGCACGCCCACGGGCGCGCTTGCGGCGCAGCCATCGCTCGCTTCCACCTGCCAGAGTCCGTCGACCTGGGTCGGGAGCTTGCACGCATTCCCCCCGTGTTCTTTGGGGGCCTAGGACATGCCCTCGGGGAGCGCTGGGGGCCCCTGGAGGTCATCCCGACACCTCGCGGCATGCCTGCGGCTGTGCAGGACCACTTCCTGCGTGGCTATGAGCAGGGGGCGAGGCGTCGCTGGCTGGCTGCTGGCCCCGGCTACGAGGCCCGCCTCTCCGTGGATGCCTCGCGTCGTCCATGAGGGAGTCCGGGGCACACGAGTTCTGCGAATGTGGGGTGGAGCGAGCTAGGATGGTGTGCTCATGGGGTTTTCTGACCATCCGGGGTTGTGGGGCATCGCAAGCCTCGTCTGTTTCTTGTTGTTCGGTCCGGTTGCGTGCCAGGACCGCCGTCTCTCCGAGGGAGATGATGACTCTTCGGATGATGATGACTCGAGTCTGGACGACGAGGACGACGAGGACGACGAGGACGACGAGGACGACGAGGACGACGAGGACGACGAGGACGACG
>PBPL01000142.1 GCA_002724675.1 Deltaproteobacteria bacterium
AAGAACCCCCCAAGAGATAGGGCGAAAGACCGATCGAAATTCTCAAATCAACAGTGCGACGATTGCGGGTGGCAAGTGTTCTGCTACACCCCAAAGAACAGGCCGGGCTCTGGAATAGTTAGATGCAAGTAGCTGAAATTACATGAGCTCGCCGACACCTCTCTTGGATTTGAAGGGGGAGTACACCCCACTTGTGACCTCAGCAGGCCCAGGCTGGGCCTCGTGCGCGCTGGGCTGGTAGTCTTCACGCGCGTGTCTTCCGGAACGCCCAGTCTTCCGGACGGGCCTGAAGGAGTTGCTAGCGCGGCACCCTCGGACTCCGTCACGCCTACAGCCCCTCAGTCCAGTGCACTGGAGGCGGACGGGGTTGGTGTCCCCAGCGCCACCGCAGGGCCTACGGCCGACGCCGCTGCAACCACGACGAGCACCCCCCCCGTCACCCTGAGGCGCTTCAACGCCTTTAGCGGAGTGTTCACGCCGAGCATCCTCACGATTCTCGGCGTGATCATGTACCTGCGTGCTGGCTGGGTCACGGGACAGGTCGGCGCGCTGGGCGCCATCGCGATCGTCATGCTCGCCCACCTGATCACGATCGCGACCGGGCTGTCCGTCTCGAGCATCGCCACCAACCGCACGGTGGGAGCCGGCGGCGCCTACAACATCATCAGCCGCTCACTGGGGGCACCCGCAGGGGCAGCCATTGGCATCCCTCTGTTCCTGGCCCAGGCCTTGAGCGTCGCCTTCTATGTCGTCGGCTTCACGGAATCGATCATCCTGTTTTGCAAGGGGATCGACATCGAGCTATCCCGCACGGCCTGCACGCTCATTAGCTCGGTCAGCTTGGCGGCTCTGGTCGTGCTCTCGGGGCGCAGCGCGGCGCTCGCCATCAAAGCCCAGTACATCATCATGGGTGCCATCGTTCTCTCTCTAGTGGCCATGTTCACCGGAGGATCGGACAAGCCACCCGAGACCATCGACTGGTTTGGTCAGGGCACCGAGTCGTTCTCCGTTGTGTTCGCGGTTTTCTTCCCAGCCGTCACGGGGATCATGGCCGGCGTCGGTATGTCGGGAGATCTAAAGAACCCGCGCACCGACCTCCCGCGAGGAACCATGGCCGCCATCCTCGTGGGCATGGTGGTGTACGTAGCGCTACCTCTGTGGCTAGCCAGCAACGTGTCTTCGGACGAGCTGGTAGCCAATCACTACATCGTGTGGGACCTGGCCACCATCCCTGCGCTCATCTTCATCGGAGTCTGGGGAGCCACGCTGTCCAGCGCCCTGGGCAGCATTCTCACTGCGCCACGCACCCTGCAGGCGCTGGCCAATGATGGCCTGGTCCCCCGACTCTTTGGTCGCGGACGAGGAGAGGCCAACGAACCCATCCTGGGGCTGGTCGCGACCTTCGTGCTCGCGCAAGCGGCCGTGCTGCTGGGTTCTCTGGACATCATCGCGCCCATCCTCACGATGTTCTTCCTCGCCACCTACGGACTGACCAACCTAGCCTGTGGCCTGGAGCGCTGGGCCGCCAGCCCCAGCTTCCGACCGGCCTACCAGCTGCCCGCCATCATCAGCCTGTTGGGGGCGCTGGCCTGCTTCTACGTCATGAGCATCATCCACCTGGGGGCGATGATCGTCGCCATGGTCATCTGTGCTGGCATCTTCCTGGTCGTCGAGCACCGGAATCTGGACACGACATTCGGAGACGCACGACACGGCATCTGGTCCGCGCTCGTACGAAGCGCACTGTTCCGCCTGAGGAGGGCTTCCTTTCACCCCGGCAACTGGCGCCCCAACCTGGTCGTCCTGGGTGGTGACCCTCAGGATCGACCGTGGCTACTCCACTTCGGCAGCTCCATCGTCCAGGACCGGGGCATTGTCAGCTACTTCCACCTCCTCGAGGGGGATGTCCGAGAGCTGGCTGAGAGCCGAAAGACGCTGTTGGCCACCATGGAGGGCGCGTTCTCGGAGCGCGTCCCCAGCGTGTTCTTCCGAGTGGAGATTGTCGACGAGCTGTATCGGGGAGTCGTGATCGTAGCCCAGTCCTACGGAGTCGGTAGCCTGGAGGCCAACGCCATCATGCTCGGCTGGCCAACAAACCGAAGCAACTACGACCGCTACGGCGCCATGCTCCGCGACTTGGTCGACCTGGATCGATCGCTGTTCCTCGTCCGGTTCGATCCCGAGCGACGACTGGGCAACCGCAAGCGCATCCACATCTGGTGGGGCGGACTCAAGGGCAACGGCGGCTTGATGCTACTCCTGGCCTACTTACTGACAGCCAGCGACAAGTGGCGGGGCGCCGAGGTAGATGTCATCACCGTCGTCGAGGGAGAGTCCGCCAAGGAAGCAGCGGAACAGAGTATTGGAGAGGTGCTCCGAGCTGCCCACCTCGACGCGAAGCCCAAGGTGTTGCTGCGGGGCAAGCGAACGATCCCCAAGATCATGCGCGAGCAGAGCGTGGAGGCCGACCTGGCGATCCTCGGAATCGGGCTGCCCGAGCCCGAGGAGGCAGCAGCGCCCTTCTTCCAGCGGATCGAGCTCATGCTCGCCGAGCTCCCGACCACCATCGTAGTCCACAGCGCTCGCAACTTCGCCGGAGAACCGGTGCTGTTCGACGCCGAAGAGCCGCCAGCATGAGCGCACACGACCTAGAGGTCGCGATCCAGGCAGCCAAGGCCGCATCCGCGATCCACCAGGCCGCGAGGGGCTCGGACCTCAAGGTCTCGACCAAGTCCACAGCGATTGATCTGGTGACGCGCGTGGACACAGAGTCCGAGGAAGCCATCCGCTCCATACTGCTGGCGGCTTTCCCGGGGGACGGGATCCTGGGCGAAGAGGGCGGCGAGCGCAACGGTGAGACAGGCAGGCGCTGGCTAGTGGATCCTCTCGATGGAACGCTGAACTATGCCCATGGCTTCCCCTGGTATTGCGTCAGCATCGCGCTCGAGGTGGACGGCGATCTGCAGGTGGCCGTCGTGCTCGACTCCGCCCATGACGAGCTCTTCCACGCGCGGCGAGGTCACGGGGCCTGGCTGGGCGACCAGCGGCTCTGCGTCTCCAGTCGGGACCGCCTGGATCAATCCATGGTGGCCACAGGCTTCGCCTATCGGCCGGAGTGGATGGCCGAGAACGTGGCCACCTTTGCCCGCATGATGCCCAAGGTGCGAGCCATCCGACGGCCCGGCGCAGCGGCTCTGGACCTGGCGTCGCTAGCAGCGGGTCGCCTGGATGGGTTCTGGGAGATCCACCTCAACCCCTGGGATGTGGCGGCGGGGGTCCTGCTCATCGAAGAGGCTGGAGGACGGGTCTCGGGGCCAGGCGGGCTGAAGCACGAGCTGGGCGACAAGACCTTGGTGGCCTCCAATGGCCCAATCCACGAAGACCTACTGGCGGCTCTGCAGCTGGAGTGAACCCAAGCCAGGTGACCGCAGCGAGCCTGGGGACCGTCCTGTGGCTGCCAGGGTCCCAGAGGCCCGACGCCGCTACTCGGGCAGGGGCAGCGGAGGCAACGGAATGCCGGGCTGGTCCCGGTAGCGGTCCCGCAGCTCAGTCTGTCGGCTGACCAGCGACACATCGTTCCCACCAATAACCAGCCGCTCGACAGAGGTGCTGATCTCGAGGGGGTCCCCAGTCCAGACCACCAGGTTGGCCCGAGCACCCGGCGCGATGCGACCACGGTCGGCCTGGCCGAAGACCCTGGCTGGCGTCTCGGTGATGGCTCGTAAGGCGGCGCTGTGCCCGAGCCCACCACGCACTGCGTTCCCAGCGCGCTGGCGAAGGGTCCGAGTGAAGTGACTGGACCACGTGGACAGCAACACAGGGACCCCCGCCGCATCGAGCAGCGCAGCGTTGTCGGGGCGACCCTCTACTTGATCGAAGGAGCCCGGGCCGTAGACCATCGGATCCACAATCACGGGTACGCCAGCGGCCGCCAGCTGGTCCCGGAGCAGCCACGCCTCCGCGCCCCCCGAGACGACGAGTCGAATGCCCTGGGACTCCGCAAAGCGCAGCAGCGCCTCGATGTCCGACGCCCGATCGGCTGGAACAACCAGCGGTACCGAGCCATCGACCACAGCGCCCAGAGCGAGTAGATCCGGAAGGGCTGCTGAGAAGTCGCGCGCGAGACGGTTCTGCTCGTGGGCCCTTCGGTTGCGCCCATAAAATCGGGCATCGTCCAGCGCCTCGGCCAACAGACGCAGCGAGGCCGCCCGAGACGAGGTCGCTCGCAAGTTCGCGTAGACAGCAACCGACGGGGCAATCACCGACTCGGCCTGAGTGCCACCGGCCAGGTCGACCCAGCCGCCCTGGCCCGCCACGAGCCCACCGCTGGGCACCACCACAGCCGACGTGACCCCCTGAAGTCGGGCAATGGGGATGAGGGTCGAGCGCGGGTTGTAGGCATCGGAGACCCGCAGCGAGGCCCGGACCGGGTCGGCTCCCTCCCACTCCGTATCCCGGGTGCGGGCTTCCAGACTCACCTCGACCAGACCAAGCGCGGTCGACGGATCAATGAGCCCTGCCGTGACGACCTTGCCTCCCACATCCGACAGCGTGCAGAGGCGCCCCTTGTAGGAGATGCGCCCGTCGTCCAGCTCGGTGAGACCCGCGATGCGGAGCCCCGCGTCGGCGATGCGATCTCCCACCAGAACGACCAGCGCACCATCGGCAGGCCCTTCCGGCAGATGAACGCGGGCGCCCTGCAGCACCTCACAAGCCACCGTGTCGCTCTGACCGACAGTGGGAACCGAGATCAACAACACGACCAACAACATGATCCAGCGTAGGGCGCTCATGGCGTCACCTCCTGACCCACTGCAAAGTCGGACCAGGTCTGGGGCCGGTCCACGTCATAGCGCAACACACCCTCGATAAAGACCAGCCTGGCCCGCGTGTACACACTGAACGGGTGACCATCCCAGACAACCACATCGGCGCGCTTGTCGGGCGCCAGCGTTCCGGTCGCGCCGTCAATCCCGAGCGCCCAGGCCGGGTGCTTGGTGATCCAGGCCAGGGCGTCGTCCTCGGTCAAGTCGATGCCTGCAGCCAGTCCCGAATAGTAGGCCTTGCCGGCCTCCTGATTGAGCCGCTGAATCCCTCTGGCGGAGTCCGAGTGGATGATGGCCCGGGCACCCGCCTCGGTAAGCAGCGCCGCATTCTCGGGGATGCCGTCGTAAGCCTCCACCTTGAATCCCCACCAGTCGGCCCAGGTGGAGGAAGCCACCTCGTGCTCGGCCAACACATCCCGAATCTTGTAGGCATCGAGGGCATGGTGGAACGATCGGATCCGAAAGTCGAACTCGTCGGCCAGCTGCATCATGGCCAACATGTCGTAGGCCCGATAGCAGTGCACCTGGGGCAGAATCTCGCCCCGAAGCACACCGACGAGCGTCTCCAAGTTCAGGTCCCGATCAGGGGCATCCTTGTCCCGGTTCCAAGCCGCCCCACCGGAGTCCACATCCCCGGCTGCGACCCGATTCTTCTTGCCCTTCTTCTTCTTGCCCTTCTTCTTCTTGCCGCCCGCCTCCGCGTGCGCCTCGAGTCGCGCCAGGAGCCGCTCGGCCTTTAGAAACGCAGCCCGAGTGCCCCGCAGGTTGCCCATACGGGTAGACGGTGCGGTCCCGCGGCCGCCGTAGACCCGCTTGGGGTTCTCGCCACAGGCCATCTTGATGGTCTCGGGAGCATCGGGAAAGCGCATGGCCCGACTGCCCCGATGGGGCACCATGGACAGCACAACGCCCCGCCCGCCGATGAGGTTAGCCGAGCCAGGCAGCACCTGCATCGCGGTGACACCGCCGGCCACAGCTCGCTGAATGCCCGGATCTTGGGGAGAAAACGCGTGCTCCGCCCAGACGCCGGGCGTCGTGGCCGCCGTCGCCTCATTGCCATCACTATGAGCCCTGGCTGATGGGGCGGAGTAGACCCCCAGGTGGGAATGGGTGTCGATGAGCCCCGGAGTGACGAACTGGCCCTTCACGTCCAGCACCTGGGCACCCTCCACGGAAGGCGCAGGCCCCTGCCCCACCTGCTGAATGATCCCCTCGGACAAGACGACGTAACCTGGTGCAAAGACCTCGCCGTCGGCGGTCATCACGGTGCCCCCATCCAAGACGACCAGGGGACTTGGAGACTGGTCTCGGGTCTCGACCGCGCGCAAGCCGCGTTCTTCGGCCTCATCCACAGACTCCAGCGCTTCATGACCCTCGGGCGCGTCCTTTTTCGGCGTCGCAGCGAGCCCAACAGAGGGCAGGAGCAATGCTAAGACGGCAAGAAGGGGAGGTCTTTGGATCCAAGTCATGGCGTGCCCTTTCTCACGAGAGGCGGGAAGTCTCTCGCGCATCGGCGGTCCCCGCAAGGGCCTGGCAAACACAGGCAAGACAACCTATGCATCCTTCCTCTTCCTCTCTCCCTGTGGAATCCTCTGAACATGCACCGTGACCTCCTTCTATTTGTCGTGTTGGCTACTCTCCCCTTCGGCGCCGGCTGTAAGGACTACTTCGACAATGAAGAAGTGCCTCCAGCGGACGAGGAAACAGGAGACGACGACACGAGCCTCGGAGACGACGACACGAGCCTCGGCGATGATGACACGAGCCTCGGCGATGATGACGACGCCACGGAGCAGCCCGCCGTCTGCGCGGAAGACAACTTCGAGGACAACGACACCGCAGAGACCGCGACCTCCATCACGGCCACCACCTACAGTGGGCTCCGAATCTGCGACGACGACGACGACTTCTTTACATTCGAAGCGAGCGCCGGCCAGCAAGTGACCGTATTGCTGACCTTCCTCCAGGATGAAGGCGACATCGATGCCACGCTCACCGATCCCAATGGAGCGGTCATGGGCATGGGCACGTCACTCTCTGACGACGAAGAGATTGGGCCGCTCCCCATCACCGTCCCGGGAACCCACACCCTCGAAGTGCGGCTCTATGGCGACTTGGGGGTTCTCTCGGGCAATGAGTACTCGCTGCAAGTCATCCTCGAAGCTGAAGGCGGCGATGACGACACCGGCGACGACGACGATGACGACACCGGCGACGACGACGACACCGGCGACGACGGCCCGGTGTCCTGCACGGGTCCCGCCTCCATCCAGCCCACGGTCACCCTGACCAACGCGGCGGGCACCGGAGCCACCTCCATGATGATGGATGATCCCATCACCATCTCGGTGCAGCTCGACCACCTGTCCGGCGGCGACTGGCTGCAGCTCTACGAGGCGGACTCCGATGGCAACCCCTGCCTGTTCCGAGTCCTGGTGATCCGGCCTGGCTTCCCCAACGACAATCAGATCGTGTGGTCCTGCAGCACCGGGGTCAGCTTCAGCAACGTGACCCTGTCCTGTGACATCCCCACGATACCCGCGGACACCTACGTGCTGGAGCCCATGGGCTGGGTCTATCCGCTGTCGGCCGGCACCTACACAGTCGAGGTCGACCTGGACCCCACCTGTGACCACATCCTCAACCCCACTTGCTCGTTCACAGGTCTTCCCGTGATGCAGTACAGCGTGGTCGTCCGAGAGGGCAACAAGACCGACGAGGTGGCCGATCTCGACCCCATCATGGGCGGCGTGGGCGAGTGCGAAGACAGCCTCGACAACGATGGCGATGGTCTGACCGATTGCGACGACCCCGATTGCACTGGCAAGGACATCTGCTCACCAGAGAGCTTGTGCGACGATGGCGTCGACAACGACAACAACGGCGCTACCGACTGTGATGACGCGGGGTGTACCGGCGTCAGCCCCTGCCCCTGAGCCGAGACCACCCCGCCCACATCCTGCGAGCGCTGGCCTAACCCACCATGAGCTACGACCTAAAGACCCTCAAGGCGCCCGTCTTGAAGGGCGCTGCACTCCACGCCTTCACCCTGGCGTTGGAGAACCCTCTCACACGATCGATGCTTCTGCCCAAGCTCCTAGACGACGCCGGCTTCACGCAATTCCGAGCGCGGACGGTCGACGAGGAACCCTCTGTACAGCCCCCGCTGCCACACGCTTCGGGCGAGTCAGGCCCTGTGCCCGAAGCTCTCGATCTACTGCCTATCGCAGCAGGTTCTCGCGACCAGTCCATGGGGGACTTCTCCTTCGCGACCGTCGCAGACTTCGCGTCCGCCTATGAGGCCGGGGCTACAGACCCAGAGAAGGTGGCCGCCGCAGTGCTCGAGGCCATTCAATCAGGCGATGCCCTGAGTCCACCTATGCGCACGATGATCGCGAGCAGGCAAGACGACCTGATGGAGCAGGCGCGGGCTTCCGCAGAGCGACACCGAAACGGAGCAGCCCTGGGCCCTCTGGACGGAGTCCCCGTGGCCGTCAAGGACGAGACCGACCAAGTCCCCTACCCCACCACCTTGGGGACCTCGTTCCAAGACACGCCGGCCACCGAGGACTCTGCCGTCGTCGCTCGCATGCGTGCGCAAGGGGCGCTGCTCATTGGCAAGGCCAACATGCACGAGATAGGCCTCGGTGTAACTGGCCACAACCCTCACCACGGAACGGCCCGGAACCCCTACCACCCAGGACACCACACGGGCGGCTCCTCCAGCGGATCGGCCGCTGCGGTCGCCTCAGGGCTCTGCCCCATTGCCATCGGGGCGGACGGTGGGGGCTCCATTCGCATCCCCGCAGGGTTCTGTGGTGTTGTCGGCCTCAAGGGTACGTTCGGCCGCGTCAGCGAGTGGGGCACGGCCCCTCTGTGCTGGAGTGTTGCCCACATGGGTCCCATCGCAGCCACCGCCGCGGACTGTGCGCTGGGCTACGCGGTCCTGGCTGGACCCGATCCGAGGTATCAGGCAGGTCTCGGGCAACCGCCCCCCCATCTGAGCCAGTTGCACAACGGAGACCTCTCTGGAATCCGCATCGGTGTGTACCGTCCGTGGTTCGAGGACGCCCAAGCTCCCCTGGTTGCGGCATGCCAAGAAACCCTCGAGCGGTTCCAGGCTGCAGGGGCAGAGATCATCGACATCGAGATCCCGGACCTGGAGCTGGGGCGCCTGGCGCACACGGTGTCCATCGGCTCCGAGATGGCGACCGCTAGAGAAGAGGGTTGGGACCAGCATCGAAAGGACTATGGCCTGGATGTGCGGGTCAACCTCACGATCGCGCGCACCTTCTCTGCCAGTGACTACGTTCGCGCTCAACAAGCACGAACCCGCATGAGCCACATCTTCGGAGACCTCCTCCGCAGCGTAGACGTCGTCGCTACTCCCACAACGGGCATCACAGCCCCACTCATTCCCGAAGATGCGCTGCCTGCCGGGCAGAGCGACCTAGAGACGCTCAGCATCATCATGAGATTCGCCTTCCCGGCGAATCTCTGTGGCCTGCCCGCGATCGCATTCCCGGTAGGCTATGACCCCCAGGGGCTACCCATCTCCTTCCAAGCCATGGGCGGCCCCTGGCAAGAGCACACGCTGCTTCGCCTAGCGGTACTGGCCGAGCAGTGGTTGGAGCGCAGGAAGCCTGCGGTGCACTTCGACCTCCTGCCCTAGGTGTCCCCGAAGCGCAGGGGATCGCCCGTCCCCTCGCCGATCACGGGCCCACGGGGCCCTACAAACAACCGTCCCTGCCCTTGCGAACGCACGAGCTGGCAACGCTCGTGGATGAACGAACCCTCGCCGGCCAATTCCCAGGTCTGGCGCTCTGCCGAGTCCACAGAGCGAAGCACGAAGGTCCCCGACCAGTCTCCCAGTCCAAAGTGGCGAGCCGCGATCTCAACAGCCGACTCCACGTCGAAGGCACGACACGAGAACAGGTCCAGGTGAATCCGCGGTCTGGGCTTACCCTCTGTGGGCGCGAAGTAATGAAAGCTCGCGTGGCTGGTGGTTAGTTCCTGGATTGCCGAGAAACCAGGAAGCGAGAGATCGGCCGCCTGGGACACCGACAGCGGGGCTAGAGGCTTCATCCCGGTGGTCTCTAGAAGGTCCGAGAAATAAGCGCTGGCGAGTGCATGGCCCGAAGGTCCAAGAGGCGCAACCAACCAACCATCCAGCACGAGAATGGCGTCTCGAGCAGCGCCCTCCGTCAAGAAATGCGCCCAGGTCTCTCCCGCTGCAATCGGCTTCATGTTCCCATCCAGAAGCAGTCGCCTCTGCCTTTCCTGAACGCCGGCTTGTACCACGTCAGAACAGCCAGGACACCCGGAGCAAAGAAGGCGGACAACGACACCGTCGACTTCAATGCAATCGCTGCTATCGTCGCTGTTCCCGTTCTTGACCCGACCTCTCTTCCCGGAGTTCTGCATGTCTCTCCGCATCGGCCGCATCCTTCGCTCCAACGATCTAGCTCAAGAATTCCGAGAGAAAGAACTGAGTCGTAGGCGGTTCATCGCAGGCGCTGCAAAGGCTGGAGCGGGCCTGGGTGTTGTTGGGGGCCTGGGAGCCTGCGACGAGGGACCACGAGAAGAAGAAGAAGAAATTCGCAACTATCTGGTGGGGATGGCCACAGGCGATCAGTACACAGCCACGCTCCGAGCAGCGCTGGACGAGACCGTTGGCCGCAATCAGCTCGAGTTCATCGAATCGGGCGACACGGTCTACTTGAAGATCAACAGCAACTCAGGCGACTACTACCCCTACTCGACGCGACCCAAGATGGTCGAGCGGGTCACCGAGTGGTGCCTGGAGCACGGAGCGGGACGAGTCATTGTCGGAGACCGATCGTTTTGGGGTGACTCGGGGACGCTCTCCAACTTGACCGCCAACGGCATGGTCGAGGCCGCCGAGAATTCCGGAGCCGAGCTCCTCGTGTTCGACGACGAAGTGGAGTGGGTCGAGTTCTCTCAGAGCGACGCGCCCGACTGGAACGGTGGCTTCCGATTCCCGCGCGAGGTCGTTCAAGCAGACCACATCATCAACCTGCCCATCGTGAAGACTCACTTCATCTCCACGTTCACCATGGGCATGAAGAACATCATTGGCCTCGTCAACGCTGACGACCGGAGGCGCGACGGCAACCTGGATGTTCACGTCACCTCGGGCAACAAGCTGTACCGGCAGATCGCCCAGTTGAACCAGCAAATCACCCCATCGCTGACAATCCTGGACGGCTGGGAGGCCGTGATCGCAGGGGGACCGACGATCACCAGTGACAGCGACGAGGGCGAGCCCAAGCTGATCATCGCCTCTACCGATCGCATCGCAGCCGATGTCACCGGTCTTGCCATCCTCAAGCGCTGGGCAGCCGACAACGAGGAGGTCCACGACACCGACGTTTGGGACAACCCACAGATCGCCGAGGCGGTAGCAGCAGGGCTCGGCATCACAGGCCCCGACGAGTACGAACTGTCTGCGCCCTCTGTCGAAGACATGCAGGACTATCTCGACCTGATTGTCTGAACTTGCACGCGGCCTTCTGCCGCACGCGCGCACCTGATACACTCGCCCGCGACGGACCTAAGGCTACGGTCCGTGGAAGCTGAGGCAGTTGATGCTCCCCCACTACGGGACCGTTCTCGCGCTTCTCCTGGTGGGCGTCCTGTTCGGCGCTGCTCCTTTGATCATCAACCGCTTCATTGCCCCGCGAACGCAGGGCAAGTTCCGGAACGAGGCCTACGAGAGCGGGATGCTTCCGGTGGGCGGCGCCTGGGTGAAGTTCGGCATCGCCTACTACCTCTTCGCCCTCATCTTCGTGGCCTTCGACGTCGACGTCGTGTTCCTGTTTCCCGTACTGCTCGTCTACAACGACCCTGGATTTGCAGCAGCAAATGGTGCCTGGCGTGACTTCACCGAGATCAGCATCTTCGTGGGCATCCTGTCGCTAGCCATCATCTACGCCTACCGAAAGGGAGTCTTCCGATGGCAATAGAGGACGGGCCCACGACGAACGAGGAAGATTCGGGACCGGCACCTGGCGAGGCTGCCTCTCAGCCCAATCAAGATGCGCTCCCCATCGTGCAGGGCGAGCATGTGGCGCCCGACCCATCCGGTCGCTCCGCCGGCGGCTCCGGCGGTTTCCAGCTGGCCGTCTTGGACGACCTCCTCAATCAGGCACGGGCGCGCTCACTGTGGCCGCTGACCTTTGGCCTGGCCTGTTGCGCCATCGAGATGATGGCTGCCGGAGCGTCGCGATTTGACCTAGACAGGTTTGGCGCTGGAGTGTTCCGACCCTCTCCCCGTCAGGCCGACGTGATGATTCTCGCGGGGACGATCTCGCGCAAGATGGCCCCAACCATCCAGGCGCTGTGGGATCAGATGCCGGCCCCCAAGTGGGGCATCGCCATGGGCGGCTGCACGATCTCCGGTGGACCATTCAAGTACCCGGCTCAGTACGCAATCGTCGAAGGTGGGGACGAGTTGATCCCCATCGATGTCTACATCCCGGGATGCCCTCCACGGCCAGAAGCCCTCATCCAGGGGATCCTTCTCCTGGAAGAGAAGATCAAGGCGGGGAGGAAGTTTGATCAATAACCCGATCACGACAGCCGTCGCCGCACTGACGGTGCCGGGATCGCTGCGGGAGGGCGAGGAGCGGGACCGTCGAGGCTTCGACCTCGAGGCTGAGGCCGTGCCCGACAAGATCGTCTCCGTAGCCGCCCTGTACCGGGGAGCAGGCTACTTCCTTGAGTGTGTGACAGCAGTAGACCGAGAGGACTTCCGGGAGCTCTGGTATCAGTTCAATCGGTTCGACCGGTGCGAGCGGCACTTGGTCCGAGTGGGCTTGGACGAGGACGACGCCGTCCCCACCGTCAGCCACATCTACGGCGGCGCTCGGTGGTTCGAGCGCGAGGCCTTCGACATGATGGGCATCCACGTGGAGGGGCACCCCAATCTGAAGCGGCTCTTGCTTCCCGAAGACGCCGACTTCCACCCCCTGCGCCGTGACCAGTGCATTGACGACGAGCTGCGCGCGACCCGTGAGAAACGACGGGCCAAGCGAATCGCCCTCGCCGAAAAGCAGAAGGCGAAGGCTGAGGCCGAGGCCAAGGCTGCCGAAGAGGCCAAGGCCGCCGAAGAGGCGGTTACCGAGACGGAGGCTTCGCCCGCGGGCGAAAAAGCTGAAGCGCCCCCATCCCCTGCCGAGGCCGCCACAGAGATCCATGCTGCGCCAGTAGGCGAGGTGACGGAACCCACCATTGGGGCGGCAGAGGCAGCAACGGAGGTGGAAGCGACGGCCGTGGAGCCTGCCACGGAGCCAACGGTTCCGGCGGTGGAGGAGAAGAAAGCCGAGGGCGATGCTGTCGCCAGTGACGACGCACCGGATGCAACCTCCGGCGACAGCCCAGTAGCCGAGTCCGGTGAGGCCGCCGAGGTAGACGAAGCTGCTGACAGTGGTGACGAGGGAGAGGAGGGCGCCTCGTGAGCACCGAGTCCGCGACACTGAAGGCCTACGCCGCTCACCCGCGCACTCCCGAGTACGCGCCACTCCGGTTCGGCACCCTGACCCCCGCGCTGGAGCAAGCCCCCGAAGACGGCACCTACTATCTGAACATGGGCCCCCAACACCCCTCCATGCACGGGGTGCTGCGGCTGCTCCTCCGCCTAGACGGCGAGAAGGTGGTCGAGTGCGAGCCAGTGATCGGCTACAGCCATCGAGCCCACGAGAAGATGGCCGAGAGAGGCATCTTCGCCCAGTTCCTACCCAACCCATCGCGCATGGATTACCTCGGCGGTATGATCTACAACGTCGGGTACTGTCAGGCGGTCGAGCGCGCGTTCTCCATCGAGGTCCCAGAGCGAGCGGTTGTGCTGCGAACCCTCTGCTGCGAGCTCAATCGCATCTCGAGCCACCTCTTGTGGTTTGGCACCTTCCTGCTCGACCTGGGAGCGTTCACCCCGTTCCTCTTGGCCTTCCAGGACCGGGAGAAGATCCTCGACATCCTGGACTCGGCCTCGGGTAGCCGATTGACCTACTGCTACGCCAACTTCGGCGGGCTCGCCCTCGACGTCCCCGAGGACTTCGCCGAACGCACTCGCCAGTACATCAAGGAACAGCGGGCCGCGTTCCACACCTACCACGAGCTGGTGACGGGCAACGTGATCTTCCGGCAGCGCTGTGAGGGCGTGGGCATCATCACCCAGGACACGATCCTGTCGTATGGCATGACCGGACCCAACGCTCGGGCTTCGGGCATCGCCTACGACGTCCGCAAAGCTGAGCCCTATGGCTTCTACCCCGAGGTCGAGTTCGACGTGCCCACCCGCGACGAGGGCGACTGTTTGGCCCGGTATTTCGTGCGGTTCGAGGAGATGGAGCAGAGCCTCCGCATCGTCGAGCAATGTCTGGACCGGCTCCCGGAGGGTCCGGTGGGACCCAAGAAGCCGCTGGTTCGCGTCAAGCCGAAGCCCGGGGAGTACTATCACTGCGTCGAGAGTCCCCGGGGTCAGTTCGGCATGTTCATCGTGGCCGACAAAGACCCGGAGCCGTGGCGTATCAAGGCGCGCACCCCATCATTCTCCAACCTGTCCGCCATGGCCGAGATGCTGGAAGGCACGATGGTGGCCGACACAATCGCCATCCTGGGCTCCATCGACATCGTGATGCCCGAGATCGACCGCTGAGGCCCCCTGGACGATGACTGCTCTGCTCGACACGCTGGAAGGAACCCTCGGAGGCTGGGGCACCACCTTGCTCGTGGGCTTCGTGGCGCTCGCCGGCTTGATCACGGTCAACGCCATGTTCATGGTGTGGTTCGAGCGCAAAGTGGCCGGCTGGGTTCAAGGGCGCCTGGGGCCCATGGAGCACGGTCCACAGGGCACGCTGCAGACGCTGCTGGATGTGGTCAAGCTCTTGGGCAAGGAGTCCATCATCCCAGCTCAGGTGGACCGCAAGGTCTTTCTGCTCGCCCCGGTCGTGGCCTTCCTGCCAGCGCTGGCCATGCTGTCCTTGTTGCCCTACGACAACAACCTGACCATGACCGACGTCGAGTCCGGCCTCCTGCTGGTCTTCGCCTTTGGCGGTGTGTCGCTGATGGGGATCTTCATGGGCGCTTGGTCGTCCAACAACAAGTTCGCTCTTCTTGGGGGCATGCGCGCTGTCTCCCAGAACATCGCCTACGAGCTCCCCCTCTTGCTCTCGGCCATGGCAGTCGTGCTTTGTGCTGGCTCGCTCAACTTGGGCGAGATCGTGGCGGCCCAGACCGGAGAGAACGGCCTCTGGTTCATCGTCATGCAGCCCGTGGCGCTGGGCATCTACCTCATCGCCGCGACCGCCGAGACCAACCGGGCACCCTTCGACATCCCCGAGGCCGAATCCGAGCTAGTGGCAGGCTTCCATACTGAGTACACGGGCATGGGCTTCGCTGTGTTCTTCCTCGCCGAGTACACCTACATGTTCATCGTCTGTGGCATCGGAGCGACGTTGTTCCTAGGTGGTGGAGACGGCCCCCTGCTGCCAGGGCCTGTCTGGTTCATTCTCAAGGTGTACTTCCTGCTCTTTCTCATGGTCATGGCGCGGTGGACCTATCCTCGGCTTCGCTTCGATCAGTTGATGAACCTGGCCTGGAAGTTCCTCATTCCTCTGTCGCTGATCAACCTGCTGGCCACCGCCGCAGTTCTCAAGTTCGTTGAGGTGGGCTCGTGAGCCAAGACTCCACTAACTCCGCAGTGCCCGTCCCCGGCCGATCGGTTCGGCCCACTGGCTTTGGGGGCGCAGTCCGCTTCATGGTCCGATCGATGCTGACCCTCTTCGTGGGCTTGAAGGTCACGCTCAAGAAGCTCATGGGACGCAAGGTCACCGAGCAGTATCCGCACGAAAAGCCCGTCATGAGTGGAGCCTTCCGGTCCGCCATCGCGCTGGTCTCGTTTGACGACCTCAACGGCACCCACGACTGCATCGCCTGCGACGCGTGCGAGCTGATTTGCCCGTCCTACTGCATCACCGTGCGAGGTGACCGACTCCCGGACAGCAAGAAGAAGCGGGCTACGGAGTTCTTGGTCGACTTCTCCACCTGCTCACTGTGTGGCCTGTGCCTAGCGGTCTGCCCCACTGAGACGCTGAAGTACTCGTCTGGCTATGACGATGCTGGATACAACCGAGGGTGGATCCACAACCTGCTCGAGCCCTACGCAGACGACCCCGAAGCCCCCGAGCTCCTCGCACTACTGACCGCCCGCGACGAGGCTAAGCGGGCTGCACGGAAGGCCGCACGGGCAGCGAAGGAGGCTCCGGCAGCCAAGCCAGCACCCGAGGCCGAGACAACACCCGCAAACCCAGCACCCGAGGGCAGCGATGGTTGATCTGGCCTTCGGCTTCCTGATTGTCGTCAGCCTGGCGGGTGCCGTGATGGCGGTCGCCCTGAAGAAGGTGTTTCACAACCTGATTGGCTTCGGGCTAGCGATCCTCGGGTCTGCCGGCGTCACCGTGATCCTGGGCGCAGAGTTCGTGGCTCTCATGCAGCTGCTGATCTTCCTCGGCGGCATCGCCATCGCCATGGTCTTTGCGGTCATGATGTCTACGCCACGAGAGCAGGACGAAGAGGACCGCTCTCCGGGCCGAGTACTCGGCGCAGTGGGAATCGGGTCGGGCTTCATGGTCGTCGTGGGATTCCTGATGCTCTCCGGTGTCTTCCCAGCAGCGGGCCCACAGGACGACGCCTTGTTCTCGGCGCAGCACCTGGGTCTCCTGCTGCTTTCCGACTACGCGCTGCCCTTCGAGGCCATCTCTCTACTGCTGCTGGCGGCCATCCTAGGCTCAGTCATCGTCGCTCGACGAAGCCGCGAAGACGATGACCTCCCCACCGAGGGGGTGGAAGGTGTCTGAGGCCCTCTCCAGCTACCTGCTGTTCAGCTGCGCGATGTTCGCAGTGGGCCTGGTCGGGGTCCTCCTGCGTCGCAACCTGGTCGCCATGCTGATTGGGGTCGAGTTGATGCTCAATGCCGTGCTGATCAACCTGGTCGCGTTTGCGAGGTTCACAGACGGGCAGCCGGGCATCGGTCAGGTCTTTGCCCTGTTCATCATCGGAGTGGCAGCCGCAGAGGCGGCAGTAGGCCTGTCCATCGTCTTGGCCGTACACAAAGCTCGCGGAGCCATCTCCGTGGACGCCCTCGAGGAGCTCAAGGGATGAGCCTCGAAGCCTGGGCATGCTTGAGCGTCGCTGCGCCGCTGGTGACCTTCTTTGCCGTTCTCCTGGGGCTCAGTCGATGGCCAACAGCAGCAGTAGGCCTGTCCTTGATCACGGCCACTATCGCCTGTGTGGGCACGTGGATGCTGGCGCTGAGCGTCGAGCCCGGACAGGTCTACGACATCTACTCCCCTTGGGCTTCCACGCCCGACTTCACGATCCACTTTGGCTTCCGTCTCGCCGGACTGTCGACGGCCATGGGGGTGGTCGTAGGCACGATCCACCTGCTGGTCCAGCTGTACTCGGTGGGCTACATGGCCCACGACCCAGCCAAGGCTCGCTACTTCGGCACCATGTCGCTCTTTGCCACGGCCATGCTGACGGTCGTGCTGGCAGCGGATCTCGCCCAGACGTTCATCGCCTGGGAGTTGGTCGGCCTGGCCTCGTACCTGCTCATCGGCTTCTGGGGG
>PBPL01000143.1 GCA_002724675.1 Deltaproteobacteria bacterium
CCCGGGGTGATGGCTGTCTCGACACGTCCTCCCGCTTGGCATCCATTTGCGCACCCGCCGTCATCCATGGAGATCGCCGCCTCGAGGACGATGCCGTCTTCGTAGCCCGAGTCCGCGTCCTCCACGTCCGAGACGAAGTGAACGGCCGCCAGCTCCTCAGCCGTGAACTCACCGGTGACTCGGATGACGAGGTTGAATCCGCTGCGGCTCGGCACGCGCTCGGTGTCCGGTCCGGGTAGCTGAAAGGCGCACTGGACGTCGGGGACTGTCTCTGGACAGCCGCCCAGCAGAAGGCCGTAGAAGAGCGCAAAGACGGGGAGGGTGAGTCGCTTCATGGGTGCCTGGTCTCCAGGTCGCGCATCCTAACAAAGTGGAGGGGGACGGCGTGAGGGTCGGCCTCATCGGCCGCCAAGGAGCCAGGTGCTCACATTCGACTCCGTCGTCAGTCGGCGGGTCTCCAAATGACGCGCGCCAACTCGGAGACGCTCAATCTGAGCGACGAGCGGTCTGTAGTCTTCGTCGAAACCAAAGAACCGCTCGTGGGCTGCAACCAGTCGTTCGGACTCCGGCCAGGGCACGGGAAGTTGGTGCACGAAGATCAAGGCAGCCGCGTTCTGGCCACGCTCCAAGATGGCTTGAGGGTCGAGGGTGACGCCGAGCACCTGGTCCGTTCCTCGAGCGATCCGACCAAAGCTCCAGAGAGAGGACTCGTTGACCATGCCATCGTCCGCAAAGACAAGGATGAGGTCGTCTGCTTTCACTCCCGCACGAGCCAGCAGCTGGAAGTTTTTGTCCAGATCGAGCCCCATGTCTTGTGGTTGAACGCCAATGTTGAAGCGCTCCCCCATCCATTGCTCGGGGAGTGGGGACCGATTGTTGACGAGCCAATCCAGCAGTCCTGGGTTGTAGTCGGGGATTTCTGGCTGGGTTGTCACGACGGCCGGCACGGTGGCGCCCAAGACGACCGCGATGGGCAGGGCCGGTCCAGCCCGTCCCAGCCGTCGGGCCATCGAGCACAGAGCTGCGGCCGCTACAGTCACAGCCGCTGGAAGCAATGGCAGCGTGTAGAAGGGCTGGCGTTTGGGGATCAGGGTGAAGAGGAGCAGACCCCAGACGAGCCACAGTAGGACGTCCCGGACTGCTGGATCTTTGCGGGAATGAATCGCCCAGCCAAGG
Source organism: Deltaproteobacteria bacterium (assembly GCA_002724675.1). GTDB lineage: Bacteria > Myxococcota_A > UBA796 > UBA9615 > UBA9615. The sequence continues at coordinate 1,177 of PBPL01000143.1, forward strand.
CCCGCCAGAGCGGCGCAGCCACCCAGCAAGCCCAACTGGGTGTCCGGCCAGAGGACGAGGTAGTGGAGCCACTGGAACAAGCCAGGAGGCCGGTCCTCCAGGTGGGTGCCCACTGCGGAGATCTCGCCGCTGAGGAGCTGCGGCACCAACTCCTGCGCAAACCGAGCGAAGAAGTCGAGATACCACCACCCTGCGACCGCCGAGGCCCCAACGACTACCAGGAGGAGCCCCTGTAGGGACTGTCTGGTCCGTGTCCTGGCGACCGACACCAAGAGCGGACCGATAAGAAATGGCAGGACGCCCAGGCGGTCCGCCATCAGCCCGAGACCGACAAAGAGGCCCAGGAGGATGGAGGCTCGTCTGGACTGAAGGTCGCGACTGTAAAGCCACGCGGCCAGGACACAGGCTCCGCACGCCATGGCGCCCAGGTTCGGCTCGTAGCGATGCAGGCTGTCCAGTGTCGCAGGGGCAGCTAGGAGCAGCCCCACGGCGAGGACGCCCGCCCAAGGGCCGGCCACCTTTCTTGCTACGAACCAGGTGCCCCCCACGAGGAACACCAGCCAGAACCACTGCGCTGCGACCATTGCGTCGTAGTCGCCGCCGAGCAACAGGGCCCCAACTCCCGGTAGCCGGCACAGGGGAGGGTAGTAGGCCTTCATGACCAGCAGCGGGTACACGTGCAGTTGAGACAGGGGGACGGTCTCCAGCTGCCACGCGATCTCTACCGCCTCCGCCACAAGGAAGAACTCGTCCCGAGTCCCCATGGGGAGCTCCTGGTGTTGGATCCAGAGAATGGCCAGGCAAACGTGGAGCACCACGAGGGCGCCGACGATGAGCTGGGGGAGTTTCAAGAGCCGAACTCGCGGCGCTCAGACGTCGAGAACCTGGACCTCGTCCACACCGCCCATGATCATGTTGAAGCGCCGGGAGACATCCTTGCCCATGAGGTCCGAGATGGTTTGGTCGGTCTCCAGCGCCTCGCCCTCTCGAATCGTCACCTGGAGCAGCGAGCGAAGCGCGGGATCCATGGTGGTTCTGTAGAGCGTTCCGGGCATCATCTCCCCCAGGCCCTTGAACCGGGTGATCTCGGGGTTCACGTTCTTGCGGAGCTTGTGGAGAATTCTCTCCTTCTCCCGCTCGGTCAGCGCCCACTGGGTCTGTTTGCCAGCGATGATCCGAAACAGGGGAGGTTGGGCCAGGTACACGTGTCCAGAGTTGATCAGCTCGGGGAGGTACCGGTACAGGAAGGTGAGGAGCAGAGTTGCGATGTGGTGCCCGTCGCTGTCCGCATCCATCAGCAAGATGATCCGGTGGTAGCGCAAGCGGCTGATGTCGAAATGATCGCCCATTCCGCAGCCGAGCGCTTTGACGACGTCGTTGAGTTCCTTGTTGGCGAGCACCTTGGAGAGGTTGGCTTGCTCCGCGTTGAGCACCTTGCCCCGTAGCGGCAAGACCGCTTGAGTGCGGCGGTCGCGCCCCTGTTTTGCGGATCCGCCGGCCGAGTCACCCTCCACGATGAACAGCTCGGAGTCGGAGGGGTCGGTCGAGCTGCAGTCGGCGAGCTTGCCCGGGAGGTTCAGCCGGTGGGACACCGAGGCCTTACTTCGAACCTGCGTGGCAGCAGCCCGACTGGCAGCCCGGGCCCGTGCGGCTGAAATAATGCGGGCGATGATGGCTTCGGCTACAGACGCGTGCTCGTGGAACCACTGCTCCAGGTCTGGTCGAAACAGGCCGTCGACGATGCCGCGCGCGTCCGGATTGTTGAGCCGGTCTTTGGTTTGGCCCTGAAACTGGGGATCCGGAACAAAGGTCGAGACGACTCCAACCACACCTTCGCGGATGTCTTCGGCGCCGATGCTGACTCCCCGCGGCGAGAGGTCATGGGTGTCCACGTAGCTCCGTACGGCCTTGACGACCGCATCCCGGAAGCCATTTTCGTGGGTCCCGCCATCGGGCGTAGGGATCGTGTTTACGTAGGACGAGACTTGTTCTCGAGTGAGGTCCGTCCAGCAGATGGCGGCCTCCAGCCGGAAGCCGTTCTCTTCACGGCGCTGCACGAAGAAATTGTTGACCGTGGGTCGCGCATCGAGATTGGCGACCTTGGCCTGGATGAGGTCTGCTACTCCGCCATCGTGTTGAAACGTGTGGCTGTTGCCCGAGGTCTCGTCCTTGAAGGCGATTTTCAGTCCGCCGTTGAGGTAGGCCTTGGTCTCCAGCCGGTCCGCAATCTCTTCGACGTCGAAGTGCACCTCCTCAAAGATGCCGGGGTCCGGGACGAAGTAGATGGCCGTGCCCGTTCCTCGTGCCGAGCCGGATTTCTTCACCGGACCGACGGGCTTGCCGCGCTTGTACTCCTGCACCCAACGGCCCGTGTCACGCTTCACGGTGGCGACCAGGTTCTGAGACAGGGCGTTGACTACCGATGCGCCGACGCCGTGGAGCCCTCCACTTGTCTCGTAGAGCTTGTTGTCGAACTTGCCGCCGGCATGGAGCGTTGTCAGGATCAACTCCAGCGCCGACTTGTTGTACTTGGGGTGCAGATCGACCGGAATGCCTCGCCCATTGTCGCCGACGGTTGCGGAGCACCCGTCAGCATGGATAGTGACGGTGATCAAGCTGGCGTAGCCGTTCATGGCTTCATCGACGGCGTTGTCCACGAGCTCCCAGAGGAGGTGGTGGAGGCCGTCCTTGCCCACCCCGCCAATGTACATCCCCGGTCGCTTTCGTACCGGGTCGAGTCCCTCGAGGACGGTGATGTCTTTGGCGTCGTAGGTCTCGGTCGCCATATCAGTCCTCGGACTCGTCGCCTACGGGAGCATCGTCGCCCCCGTCGTCCTCGAGCTCGTCGAGCAGTTCGTCGTCTTCACCCTCTTCGCCCTCTTCGGGCTCCCCCTTGCGGGGATCTTGAACGACCGCCTCTCGCAGCAGAGCCGTCAGTGTGCCCCGCCGGATCACTTCGTAGCCCTTCCCGCCGCGGCGGGTGACGCCGTACTTGCGCTCGGAGATCCGGGCCTGGCGGCCACGAGAGGTCTCGACCTCCAAGGCGTGGTAGCTCTTGGACGCGAGGATGAAGTCGATGACCTCATCGGTAGGCTGCAAGCGGATCGCGTTGACGCCCTTACCCGAGCCCCGCAGTAGCTTGAGGCTCTCGGCCTCGAAGACAATGGCACGACCCTGTCCAGAGGCGAGGCAGATCCGGCGTTCGGGTCCATCGAGCGTTGTGACACCCACGACCCCATCGACCATGGCCTTCGACTTCTTGCCCTTTCCTCCCGATCTGCCGAGGCTGCAGAACTTACGCCCGTTCTTGGTGGAGGGCTCCAGATGATTCTTCAGCGCAAAGAGCAGGCCCTTGCCGCCACGGGTGATGGCTACGGCGATGGGGCCGCTCTTCTGAGGACCATCACCCTGGGCCGCCGCCAGCGCGGCACTGAGGGCTGCCTTGTCGGCGCGGACTGTCTCCGCCTCGTCTTCGGCATTGGGGTTGTCGTCGCCGCCGGGAGGGATCGAGTCTTCTCCCACCTGCTCGTTTGCCAATGTCTCGGCGATCTCCAACTCGTAGTCGGGGAGGTTTCGCTCATCCATGGAGAGCACGCTGATCACCTGCTCGCCATCGGCGAAGTTGAAGAAGCGCTGGATGGGTTCGCCATAGCCCGATGTCTGGGGCAGGGAGTCCACACGAACCACGTAGGCCCTCCCCCGGTCCGAGAAGAAACCAACCGTGCTGCGCGACGACGCGCGGAAGGCGTGGGAGACCGAGTCTCCCTCTCGAACGCGAATGGTGGTGATGTCGGTAAAGCCACGCTGTCTCTTGACCCATCCCCCGCGCGTGAAGATGACCCAGCTGTCTTCTTTGACGATGTACTTCTCGGGGTCGTAGGCGACCTCTTCCTGGGGGCCCCCGATGAGTGTCCTGCGCTCGTCCCCGTGGGTGTGTGCGATCTCTAGGAGCTCGGTTCGAACCACCTCCCAGAGAGCAGCCTTGCTCTTGAGAATCTTTCGGATTCTCTTGGCCTCGGCCTCAAGCGTCGCCAGCTCCTCCAGCACGGCCTCGACCTCGAGCTTGGCCAGGCGGTACAGCTTGAGGTCGAGAATGGCATCGGTCTGAATCTGGTCCAGGGGGAAGCGCTTCATCAGGCGCTTCGCTGCGTCCTTTCGACCATCGCTCTTGCGAATGATTGCGATGGCCTCGTCGAGAGCATCGAACACAATGGCGAGGCCGCGCAGGATGTGGATGCGCTTTTCCAGTCGCGCCAGCTCGAACCGGAATCGACGGGTCACCACGTCCAGACGAAAATCCAGGAAGTGGCGAAGGATGGGCACCAGGCCCAGTTGACCGGGAGCGCAGACGCTGGGGTTCTCGGTGGGCACCAGCACCGTCATGTTCACGTGGAAGTTCGTCTGCAGCCCCGTGTGCTTGTAGAGGTAGGCCATGGCCACGACGTCACTGACACTTCGCTTCAGCTCGCAGACGATGCGGATGTCTTCGGTGCTCTCGTCGCGCACATCAGTGAACTGGGGCACCTTGTTGTCGCGGATGAGGTCGCCGATCTGCTCGACGACGGTGGCCTTGTTCTGACCATAGGGAATGGAAGTGATCACGACGTGGCGTCGCCGATTGGCCTTCTCTACGTGGTAGGTGGCGCGCGACTTTACCGAGCCCCTCCCGGTCCTATAGATGGCCTCCAAGTCCTCTCTGGAGTTGAGGATCTCGCCGCCCATGGGGAAGTCGGGACCGTCAATGTGCTCCATGACGTCGTGGAGGCTCGCGTCGGGATTGTCGATGAGGGATACAGCCGCCTGACAGACCTCCTTGAGGTTGTGGGGAGGGATGTTCGTGGCCATGCCCACAGCGATGCCCGTGCATCCATTGACAAGCAGTTGCGGCAGCCTGGAGGGGAGCACGATGGGCTCTTGGGTGGTCCCGTCGTAGTTGGCCTGGAACGGGACGGTGTCCTGCTCGATCTCCTCGACCATCTCTTCGGCAAGAGCCCGGAGGCGCGCCTCCGTGTACCGCATCGCTGCTGCTCTGTCGCCGTCCAGTGAGCCGAAGTTCCCGTGCCCCTCTACCAGTGGATAGCGAAGCGAAAACGGCTGCGCCTGGCGCACCATCGCGTCGTAAATGCTCTGGTCTCCATGCGGGTGGAAGCGTGCCATCACTTCGCCGACGACTGCAGCGGACTTGCGGAACCTTGCCGTGTGCACCAGTCGGAGATTGGAGAACATGGCGTAGAGGATGCGACGCTGGACGGGCTTCAAGCCGTCCCGAACATCCGGAAGTGCCCGCGAGGTGATGACCGAGAGGGCGTAGTTCAGATACCGTTCACGAGCCGCCTCCCGCAGCGACACGGACCCATCACCGTCGGTTGGGTCGTCGGGCGGAGGCGGAGGCGGACCGTCCGGAGGAGGCTCTAGGGCCTTCTCCTCGGGACGTGAGTTGAACGTGAAATGTTGCTGCTGCATCCTTCGGCGGCTCTGGAGACCGGATCGGACGTGGACCGAGTGATCTCATACCACAGCACGGGCCGTACTGATCGCAGGATCCGCTCAGTCTTTGCTCTGGGAAGAGCAGCGGTGCGTTTGTTTTTTGAAAACTTTGTCCGACTTTTTGTGATCTCGGTCGTTTTGCTCTTGTTTGTCGTCTCATCGAGCTCTGCTTCGGCGCAGGCGACCCCCGATCCCGTCGCCGTTGTTCGCGGTCTGCCGGCGCCAGGGTCGGCGGAGGCGATTGGCCTCTGTCCCGATGTGGGGGAGCGGCCCGAGGTCTACACCGCTCGGGATGGATCTGGGCTCGCTGGACGTCTGTCTCGAGCCGGTTACCGCGTCTATTTGGTGGACCCGTGGAACACCACTGAAGCCCGAAGTGAAGGCTTCGACGGTGTGGTGCAACACGTCTTTCCCGAGTTGCTGAGAGCCCTTGCGGAGAGGAGCGGCACGGGCAAGGTTGTGTGGATCGGTCACGGTCTCTGCGGAATGCTTCCCATCGCTGCAGCAGCACGACCGGGAGAAGCCTTGCCCCTTGGTCGCTGGATCTCCCTCGGGACCCGCCTCGAGCCCAGCTTGCCATCCCCCTTGTTGCTCCAGTGGATCGATGGATGGGTGAGCGATGAGGTGCCGCTGCCGGGCTTGGTGCGTCGACTCCTCCTCACGGGGCTACGGGATTCAATGGGGCCCAGGACATCCTCCGTCCCGCCAGCCTTGGAGGGGGACGGCCAGGCTGATGAGCTGGTAGGTCGCTGGTTCCAGGACCAGCTGTTGAGTCCTCCTCCCCAGGAGGTGATCAAGGACATGCAGCGTTGGTTTCGCACGGGTCGGATGGCCGACAGGGCCGGTTGGATTGACTACTCGTCCGGCTTGGCTGGTGTTGGCGGACCCGCTCTGCTGGTGGCGGGAAGCACCGATACGGTCGCGCCGCCGGAGTCAATGCTGTCTGGCTTCGACACCCTCAGAGCAGCCACTGACGCGACCTACCATCTGTTGTCACGAGTCCAGGGCGATCGGGAGGAATACGGACACTTGGGCATGCTGTTGTCTCGGCACTCGGCTCGGGACGTAGACCCCATGATTGTCGCGTGGCTTCGGGGCAGGGCGGTGCTGCCGTGACGCCAGAGCATCCGAGCGGAGCAAGGCTGCTGGTCGGAGCGCTCACAGCCCTCGTGCTCTCGGCGGTGGTCGGATGTGCTGCCACACCCGTACGGGATCCGTCGGCGCTCCCCGACTTCGCCGTGCAGCTGGCTACGGAGGATGGTTGGGGTCTCAGCCTGTTTCACCTCCCCCCCAACCCCGCCATGGCTGGTGAAGCCCACTACGGCACCCCATTGCTGTTGGCCCATGGGACGGCTGTCAATCGCATGAACTTCATGCTGGAAGGGAGCAGTCTCGCAGCGTATCTGGCCGAGGCTGGTTTTGACGTGTGGTTGCCGGAGCTGCGCGGAGACCGGTCGTCGACAGCCCCGAGCCCGCAAGTCTGGCGGCGTGGGGATTGGACTGTGGACGAGATGATCGACCACGACATTCCGGCTGTGCTCGACCACATACTCGCCCACACCGGCAGGTCTCAGGTGTACTGGGTGGGACACTCACTCGGCGGCATCCTGGGCTACGCGACACTCCAGGGTCCTCGGGCATCTCAGGTCGCTGGCCTTGTGGCGTTCGGCTCTCCGGGTGGCTACACCCATCCCAACCGTGCGGCCTTGCAGACCCAAGCCCTGCGACTCTTGCTTCCGCGCCTGGGTCAGGTGCCGACGAGGCCGTTGGCCAAGCTGGTCAAGCCCTTTGTGCACCTGGCCCCCGACTCCCCGCTGCTTCACCTCGTCTACAACCTCGACAACTCGGACCCAGAGCACCTCTCCCAGTTCATACGCCCTGCGATGGAGAACATCGGCACCGGTGTGGTCAAGCAGTACGCACTCTGGGTTGAAGGCGGGGATCTGCGCAGTGTCGATGGTCAGCGCGACTACACGGCGGGTTTGGCGAAGGTTGTGGCTCCGGTCTTGCTCTTTGCCGGCCGAGTCGATCACATCGTGCCGCCCTGGACGGTAAAGGTCGCTTATGACCGCATTGCCTCCGAAGACAAGACCTTCGTCATGCTGGGGAAGGGCTGGGGCACACGACACGAGTACGGGCACGGTGACCTTGTGGTGGGTCGGTTTGCGAGACTCGAAGTCTTCCCGCGGGTTCGGGATTGGCTCCCCCC
>PBPL01000144.1 GCA_002724675.1 Deltaproteobacteria bacterium
GGCGGTCTTCTTGGCTGCCGTCTTCTTGGCTACCGTCTTCTTCGCAGATGCCTTCTTGGCCGCGGGCTTCTTTGCGGCGGCCTTCTTGGTCGCTGGCTTCTTCGCCGTAGCTTTCTTGGTCACCGACTTCTTCGCGGCGGCCTTCTTCGCAGCCGGCTTCTTCGCGGAGGTCTTCTTGGTCGCCGGCTTCTTCGCAGCGGCCTTCTTGGCCTCAGGCTTCTTCGCAGCGGCCTTCTTGGTCGCCGGCTTCTTCGCAGCCTGTGTCGCAGCTGCCTTGCTAGTCGGCGCGCTATTCTCCGGCGGCTTCGCAGCCGGGGAGGGCACCGGTGGCTTGGACGAGGACACTTGCGGCGATGCTTGGCTACTCACTGGCTGAGATCGCTGCACAGGAGACTCGGAGCCCCGGTCTGACCGGGCGGGCGGGGGGCTGTAAGAGGGTCGGTCTCCGTCGTGGAACTCCGACTCCAGTCCAAGAGATTTCTTGACCAGATGCTTCAGCCGCTTACGTATTCGGAAAGGAGTCATAGGCGCATCCTACACGGCAGTGATGATGGATTCTGGAACACGACCAACCTCACCGCTCGGAAAGCGCAATATTGGGCGTCAGCAACTTGATTTCGCACGATGGACGAACCCATGCTGAGTCCAATGCATCTTCCCGTCGGATCTGCCCTCGTCGTGGTCGCCCTCAGCGTGTTGTCTTGCACGTTTGGAGCCTGCCGAGGCAATGGAGAGGTAGATGCCTACACTGAAGTCGTATCTCCAGAACCGGCCCCGTGGACCTCGGGCTCGGACGTCGTCACACAACCGGCAAAAGAGGGGGACGGGGACACCCCCAGTGAAGCCAGACTCAAGAGTTCCATTCGGTCGCTTCCGGACGCGGACGTACCCACGAAGCCCCTTGATTTGGGAGACTGGAAGACCTATCCCACCGTAGCGACCAGCGAGGCGCCGACTTCCAGACCCTTAACAGATAGAAGTTGGGCTCTCGTCTCCGCCGAATGGGGCTGTGTGGGCCGACGAAGCCATGGGGACCCCGACGAACATCGCGGCCTCGTCCTACGCATCGCCCAGCACTATCGGACTTCGCCAGAAGAGGTGATGGCCTACGGCATCCTCCTCAATAGAGACTACCCTCAACGAGCACTGCTGCTCGGCCAACTGGTCGCTGATGCCGTGCAACTCTGCCACTAGAAAAACAATTTATTTTCAGTCGCTTACGGTAGAATGGACCTATCGGTAAAGGGGACCGGTGACCGACAATTTCGAGCAGGAGCAGGACCCGCCTGAGCAGATCGAGTCCGACGAGGCTCCGACCAGTACGCTCGACCCCGAGCGATGGGTAGACCGTGCCGCGGTCGCCTGCGCCTCGGTGGGGCTCCTCGTTGCGCTCGCGCCGGCATGGCTGAGCCGCCAGATGCCCATCCGTGGGGACGCACTCACCTACTTTTGGCCCCTTCGGCGATTGCTAGCTTCTGCGAAACAGGACAACTCCCTTACCTACTACAGCACTCTGAACGATGGCGGGACGCCATTCTGGCTCAATCCGCAGACCGAGAGCCTCTACCCCCCCGCACTGTTCCTGCACCAGTTCCCGGCCGGCGAGGGAATGGCTCTCTCGCACGCGCTGCACCTCTCGCTGATCTTTCTGGGCACCCTCTTGGTTCTTCGACAGCTGGGCTATCGCAGTGGGCCTGCTGCCCTGGGTGCCCTCGCGACCGCGCTCGGGGGCACCTTCTTGTCCCTCTCTGCCATGCTGGACAAGCTGCACTCGGCGGCATGGCTGCCCTTCCTGCTGTGGGGAGTCCTCGCCATGCGTCGCGGGGGGCTGCTACCGAGAATCGTGATCATGGCCTCCATCGCGATGGCGGTGCTGGCTGGTGGTCTGGACATCGTCGTCATTGGGATCCTGCTGGGACTCGCGGTGGCGGGCACAGGGCTGGCCGGCGCAGACCCGGCGCAGTGGGAGCCAGAACCCGACCTCTCCCCCGAAGCAGAGGATGACCTCGCAACCGTCGCCTTCGAAGGCCTGCCCGTCGGGGTGGACTGGGATGCAAGACCCGAGGACGAAGAAGAACCGCAAGGCACCGAGACCCCACAGCTCGAGGACGGCCCAGGGCCCCTGGAGAGGGCCCTAGAAGCGCTGCGCTTGATTCTTCCCGACATCGTTCGCACAGGGTCCTGGATGGCGGCAGGGCTCGCGATCACCGCCATCCAATGGCTTCCCTTCCGGCTCTGGCTGGGCACCACGACATGGGCCGACGGGGTTGCTCCTTCCGAATTGGCGGCTCGAGCGCTCCGCTTTCCCGATCTGCTGGGGCTACTGGCCCCCAACGTGGCCTACTTCGCAGAAGAGGGCGTCTATCGGGCGCCAGGCATGGCCGATGCTGTTCCCTTCTATCTTCCAGGCCTGTACGTGGGAGGTGCCGGGCTAGTGCTGGGACTTGCGGGAGTACTGGGCGGGATCAGAAGGCCCGGGCCAGGGCGCTGGGCCCTCGCGTTCACAGCCCTATCCACGGGCTTAGCGCTAGGACCAGCGCTGGGACCCATCCACTGGTTGATGAGCAAGCTCCCCCTCGTCTCCAGCATCCGCTACCCCGAGAAGTGGCTGATCCCCGCGGCACTCGGAGGTGCGGTGCTCATTGCCGAGGGTGCCCGACTCATCAAGGAACGAGATATTCGGTCGGACATTCTCGTGGGTGTCCTGTCCGGACTGATGGTCGTGGGCGTACTCGTGGGCCTCATGAGTCTGGGCGTCGACTCCGACGGGGACACCCGAAGACTTCTCGGTCGCATGGCCATCGCTCTGGTCTCTGGAAGCGCCACGGCCCTGCTCTGGTACGCCGCAGACACGCAACGACTGGGGCACGGAGCGATCGCGCTGGTTGTCGTGGCCTGCTCGCTCTTTGCAGTCGACCTCGGACACTACAACTTGCCCCTGGCACCACTGGAAAGTCCATCGGCGGTGCGAGAGCCTCCAGTGGCTGTCTCCACCATCTTGAGAGACACGCAGAGTCGCAGCCGCATGACCGCCAGCGGAGCTCAGATGCGTGCGCGCATCTACCAGGCTAGCTACGCGCAGCGGCCCAAAGATCCTGTCAGTCGTCGCGATGCTCCGCTTCACCACGTCGTCCGAGAAGCGCTCCTCGGAGGCGTCGGAGCGAGCTGGAACTTAGAAGTCATGCGGGACTGGATGGTCATGCCGCCTCAGGCGCTCGAAGATCGCTTCGAGTCCCTCGAGAAGCTTCCTCTCCCTCAGCAAGTGGACGGGCTGCGCCTGGCCGGGGTGACCCACATCATCGTGCATTTTCGAGACGATGCCCTGGAGCTGGCACCCCGCATGGGCCGCGGGCTCCAGGCCCTGTCGACCCCTGAGGGTCGATGGACCAACGTGGCCGTCTTCGCCATCGAAGATCCACTGCCCAGTTGCCGCTGGACGCCACGGTCCGAGCCTGCCGCCAACGGGCTACCTGTCTCGGAACAAACCGACAGCAACGGTGTCTGGACCGGCAGGGTCACCTCCTCGCGCCCCGGCTACCTGGTCTGCGTGCGCCCGTTCGATCCCGCATGGACGGCCTGGGTGGGTGGGGTCAAGACACCCGTCGAGCAGGTCAACAGCTACCAACTGGCGGTGCCCATCCCGGCTGGCTCCCAGGAGGTACGACTGGAGTACCAGCCAAGGGGTCTTGCCATGGCAAAGACCATCACTGTGGCAGGGGGCGCCCTCAGTCTGTTCGCGCTCGGGCTAGGCGGAGTCTTCCGGTACCGCCGTGAGGACCAAGTCGATGAAGGGGTCGACGACACCGAGAGCAGCTTCGGACTTCAGCAAGACGAGACGAACACTGCCGCCCTTGGGCCCACCGAAGACCCCTGAGGTTCCGCGACGTCTCCGGGCGTGATCTGATCGGTACCCCCAGGCCACTGACGCCCCTTCGCTAGAGGAAGTGACTCACATCCAACGGGACGGGGTCGGGTCCTAGCTCTTGCGGCGGGTCAAAGCGGCCCTGGCACTGGCAGCACTCGACCAACCGGCCTCCGTCCGCCGTGCGAAACAGCGGCATCCAGTACAGCGTGAAGGCACGAAAGGCCTCTTTCTCCACAAACCGCTGGGGACTGCGGCAATCGGGGCAGTTGAGAGTCCCATCCCAGCCGCCCTTGACGGGCCGAAAGTGCCAACGGGTCCCGAAGATGATGATGAAATTAAGCTGCACGCGTTGCTTCCGATCCTGACCCCGATCACATGGAGCGTCGGTAGCGGCCCCCCACCTCGTACAGGGCCGAAGAGATCTGACCTAGGCTCGCGACTCGGACAGTCTGGACCAACTCAGCAAAGATGTTGCCCCCATCCAAGGCCACCTGCTGCAACCGAGCCAGGGCCTCTGAAGCCCCCTCCGCGTCGCGTCCTTGGAACGCCCGGAGCGCTTCGATCTGTCCGTTCTTTTCCTCGGGAGTAGCCCGACGGAGCTCCATAGAGTCGTCTTCGGACGCCATCCCCCCTGCCGGGTTTCGATAGGTATTGACACCGATGATGGGCAACGAGCCGTCGTGCTTGCGGCGCTCGTAGAGGAGGCTCTCCTCCTGAATACGGCTGCGCTGGTACTGGCGCTCCATGGCACCCAGGACGCCACCTCGATCAGCCAGTCGCTCGAACTCACCCAAGACAGCTTCCTCCACCAACTCGGTCAACTCGTCCACCAGATAGGCGCCCTGCAGCGTGTTCTCCCCCTTGGCCAGCCCGAGCTCCTGCTGGATGATCAACTGAATGGCCATTGCTCGACGCACCGACTCGGGAGTTGGCGTCGTGATCGCCTCGTCGTAGGCGTTGGTGTGCAAGGAGTTGCAGTTGTCGTTCCATGCCAACAAGGCTTGCAAGGTGGTGCGGATGTCGTTGAAGTCGATCTCCTGGGCATGGAGAGAGCGACCTGAGGTCTGGATGTGGTACTTGAGCTTCTGGCTACGCTCGCCAGCACCATAGAGGTCCCGCATCGCCACAGCCCAGATGCGCCGTGCCACGCGGCCGATGACGGTGTACTCGGGGTCCAGACCATTGCTGAAGAAGAAGCTGAGGTTCGGAGCGAACGCGTCGATGTCCATGCCACGGGACAGGTAGTACTCCACGAGAGTGAAGCCATTGGCGAGGGTGAACGCCGTCTGGGTGATCGGGTTCGCTCCGGCTTCGGCGATGTGGTAGCCGGAGATCGACACCGAGTAGTAGTTCCGGACCTTCTTCTCGATGAAGTACTCCTGGATGTCCCCCATCATCTTCAGGGCGAACTCGGTGCTGTAGATGCAGGTGTTCTGAGCCTGGTCCTCCTTCAGGATGTCGGCCTGCACCGTCCCTCGCACCACCTGAAGGGTCCTGTCAGCGATGGCCTCGCGTTCCGCTTCGTCCGGGGCACGCCCCTCGTCCTGCTCAAACGCATCCACCTGCTGGTCGATCGCCACGTTCAGGTACATGGCGAGCAGGATGGGAGCCGGCCCGTTGATCGTCATGGACACCGACGTGTTGGGCGCGCAGAGATCGAAGCCCGAGTAGAGGATCTTCATGTCGGCGAGCGTGCACACCGAGACACCGCTCTCACCCACCTTGCCCCAAATGTCGGGACGCTCGTCCGGGTCCTCTCCGTACAACGTGACCGAGTCGAATGCAGTCGAAAGCCGATTCGCGTCCTCGTCAGCACTCAGAAAGTGAAACCGCTCGTTGGTCCGCTTGGGCGGGCCCTCTCCAGCGAACATGCGCTTGGGCGCCTCGGCCTCTCGACGAAACGGAAACAGCCCTCCCGTGTAAGGGAAATGACCCGGCAGATTCTCCAGCAAGCGGAACCGGAGCACCTCGCCATCAGACTCGAACCTGGGGAGCGCAACTCGTGGGAGCCGGAGCCCGGACAAGCTCTCGACACCGGTCTGCACGTGAATGTCCCGCCCTCGCACCTGGTAAACGAACTCATCGGCCGCGTAGCCACGACGTAGCTCGGGCCACTCCTTCAGAAGGGTCCGACTGCGTTCATCGAGTTCCGGCGCGAGATGCTCGGCGCGAGCCTCGATGGACTCCTTGACGCCCTCGTCATCCACCTCCGAAGCAGCCACCCGCAACGCTTCGAGCCGTCGAGCGACGTCGACCTGCTCTTGAGCATGCTGCTTGTAGCCGCGGACGGTCTCAGCAATCTCAGCGAGGTAGCGAATGCGCTTGGGGGGGATCAGAGCCGTACGCTGCCTACTGGCTCGAATTCCGGGATCTTCCAGAGAGGACTCCCAGGCCCCCTCGGCCCCCTCGTTGAGTAAGTCCATCAGGGCTCGGTAAAGAGAGGTAACGCCCAGATCATTGAAGCGCGAAGCAATCGTGCCAAACACAGGCAGGTCAGCGTCGGTGGGTGTGTCACCGAACAACTCTCTGCTCCGGCGATACTGCTTACGAACGTCCCGAAGCGCATCTTCAGCGCCTCGTCGCTCGTACTTGTTCACCACCACCAGATCGGCGAAGTCAATCATGTCGATCTTCTCGAGCTGCGAAGGGGCCCCGTACTCGGGTGTCATCACGTAGGCCGTAACATCGGCCAGGTCGACCACCGCCGAGTTTCCCTGCCCGATGCCCGATGTCTCCAGAATCACCAGGTCGAAGCCCGCGAGCTTCAAGATCTCCAATGCCTCGCTCGTCGCTTCGGACACCTCCGCCATCGACCCACGGGTTGCTAGCGAACGCATAAAGACTCGCGCGCTGCCCAACGCATTCATGCGAATGCGGTCACCCAAGAGCGCACCGCCAGTCCGGCGCTTGGAGGGATCTACGCACAACACCGCGACAGTCCGGTCCTCGTAGTCACGAAGAAAACGCAACAACAGCTCGTCAATCAACGACGACTTGCCAGCGCCACCGGTGCCGGTCACACCAAAGACGGAGGCAGGTCGAATTTCCGACGTGGAGCAACGCCGTGACTTCTTCCAATCGTCCAGAGCACTTGCCAGGTGAGTCGGCAGGCTGGAGCGCCGCTCGGCCAACGAGATCATCCGAGCCAGGGCAACCGGGTGCTCAGGCCCGACCTCGGCGTGGACGGCTCCCTCCTTCACCGCCAGCACGGCACCTGCACCGGCGGTCTCCATCTCGATGGGATCGAAGTCCGAGTTCTGGAGCAGATGGTTGATCATTCCCTGCAAACCCAGCTCTCGGCCGTCTTCTGGAGAAAAAATCTTCTCGATCCCGTAGTCCTCCAGAGCCTCGATCTCCCGAGGCACGATGACCCCACCACCACCTCCGAAGATGCGAATGTGTGACGCTCCCCGCTGGGCCAGCAGATCCTTCATGTAGCGGAAGTACTCGTTGTGCCCGCCCTGGTACGACGACACCGCTATGGCCTGAGCATCCTCTTCGACCGCAGCATCCACGACCTCGGCGGCCGCCCGATTGTGTCCCAGATGAATGACCTCCGCGCCCGTCGCTTGGAGGATGCGACGCATCACGTTGATCGCCGCGTCATGGCCATCGAACAGGGCCGCAGCAGTCACGACCCGCACGGGGTGGGATGGGCTGTACTTGGGAACGGCGACCATGGTGCTCCTAGAACGTTGGGGCAGGATGAAGCTTAGCGATGACTACATAGCCCTCACAGAGAAGCTGCCGTCTTCGACCTGCACATCGTCTCCACTGCCCTGCGCCACACCGGCAGAAAAGAAGAAGCAGCCGGTGATCACGTCGCCAACGCCCGTAATTCGTGCAAAGCCATCATCCAGAGTCTCGTTGGACTGGTGGGTCACATCGTCCACATACAAGGTGACGCTGCCCCCATCCGAGGAGGTGCGGCCCAGCTTGAAGTCCAGGGGGAGGTTCTCGTCACTGAGGACGTCACCGACCTCTGCTCCTAGCTCCACATCCAGGTCGCCCTCCTCATCCACCGTGTATTCGGCCACTTGACTCAGCAACATGTTCATGGAGTTGGCAGGGTCCACGACAACGTTGACCAACAGCCCCACCGGTTGCAACGAATAGACACCATCGCTCGCCAACCACTCCTCACCATCCACCGTCGCCCGCATCTCGCCTTCGGCCAAGTCGGGGTCGGGCGTGCACGATGGCGTGCCGTCATCCGCTGAGCTGCCCGCGCAGCCGACCCCGAGGACCAAGGCGAACGCCATCAACAACGCCGTGACAACGTGATGGATGGTGCCGCCCAGGTGGCGGGTTGTGCGGGTGCCGTACGACACGAGGCGGCGAACTGGGGTTGCTGTCAAAGGCATTGTGGGCTCCTCGCCGATTTTCGACCACGCCTAACCGGAACGATCGATGGTGCGATCAATAACGCCCCCACCATCTACCGGGGATCGGAGTCTCGGGCAAGAGAGACGGGATCCCTAGTGGACCAACACAGAACGAAAGCCTGACCTATCATGAAGCTCTTGTTCTGCAGACTCCAGCCTACCTCTGGGTCCCGGCACGGCCAGCGCGGCAGCGCACTGGCCGTGGAGGTGCTACTAGTAGCCGTCGCAGCCGCCTTCTTCCTCGCCCTGTTCCTGCGCAGCTACCAAGATGTGCCCATTCCACTGGCCTTGACGCTTGACGCGTCCACCGAAGGCCTTGAGGAACGATGGTCGGGCGTCTACGTAGGGCCCGAGAAAATCGGCTATGCCGTGACACGAACGGCTCCCCGTCGAGACGGGGGGCGAAGCCTGTCCGAGCGCACGCAATTACGCCTCACGCTGCTGGGCGAGCCCAACGAGATCACACTAGCCAACGACCTCAACGTGGGCCCCGACGGTCGCGTCGAGTCGCTGGTTGCCCAAGTGCGTACGACAGTCCAGGGACTCCCCGTCACCCTGCGAGCTGAAGGACGAGCCAACGGGCGAGGCATGACTCTGCAGTTGTTCCAGGCGGGCAACTCACTCACTACCCTGGACTTGGACGACGTACCAGCCACCCCAGCCTCGCTGTACCCATCCCTCGTGGAGAGTGGTGAACTGCAGGTTGGGAAGACCTTGTCCGTTCCCTACTTCAACCCACTCAGCCTCAGTCGAGCAGAGGCCGTCATCACCGTCCTTGACCAAGAGCGCGCGGTGGACCCAGCCGGCCAAACCGTCGATGCCTGGCGCCTCAAGGTGGAGACAGGCTCCCAGGCCATGTCTGCGCTCGTGGCTGTGGATGGTCGCCGGCTCGTAGAGGAGGAGCTAGAGGGGGGGTTGGGCATGCGTGTGCTCCTGGAGAATCGAGAGGACGCGCTCAATCGCGGATGGCCGGAGGATGAAGCCCAATCTGTAGATCTGATTGCCCTATCCAGCATCCCACTGAGCGGTCGTCTCCCGGGTGGTGGGCGGGGGTTACGAGAACTCCAGCTGTCCATCCACGGCCCCGAGGCCGTGGACCAGCTCCTTCAAGCAGCGCACGGCAACCAGTGGGACGCAGACAAAGCTCTACTACGCGTCGCTGTGCCCGACCCGCAGGACAGCCCGTCCTATCCGCTCCCCGAGACGGGCAGGGCGCTTCGACCCTGGTTGCGCAGCACCACGTTCTTGCCCGCAGACGACCCGAAGCTAAAGACCACCGCCGGGCGCATCATCGGCGCCGAGCTCGATGCACGGGACGCCGCTCGCAAGTTGAACCAGTGGGTCTATCGAAACGTGAAGAAGGTGCCGGTGGCCGGCTTCCCGCAGGCTACCGAAGTGCTCAAGTCGCTGCGGGGCGACTGCAACGAACACACCACGCTCTACACGACGCTGGCCAGGGCCGTGGGGCTCCCCACGAAGATGGCCGCCGGCATCGTCTATTCCGAGAGCATCTTCGAAGATGGGGCTTTCTACTATCATGCGTGGCCAGAGGTCTGGCTCGGGGACCGCTGGTTGCCGGTGGACCCCACCTTCGGCCAGTTTCCCGCGGATGCGACACACATCAAGCTGGTCGAGGGAGAGCTAGACCGGCAACTGGAGTTGATGGGCGTGATCGGAAGACTGAAGGTGGCCGTTGCAGACAGCCCAGACTCTGCTCCAGCGAGCAGCGAGCAAGGACCATGATCCACGCCGAGGGCCTGACCAAGACCTACGGGCGCGGCGGTATGCGCGCTGTGGACAACATCGACCTCCACGTCGAGCGGGGAGAGATCTTCGGTTTCCTGGGTCCCAACGGCGCCGGAAAGACCACGACCATGAAGATGGTGGCCGGCCTGTTGAAGCCCAGCGAGGGCCGCATTCTGGTGGGAGGCATCGACACAGCCGAAGACCCGGTCGGAGCCAAGAAGCTGATCGGCTACATCCCTGATCGGCCCTATCTCTACGAGCGGCTGACCGGCGACGAGTTCTTGGACTTCGTGGGCGGGATCTACAGCATGGACGAGAGCCTGGTCTCGACCCGCAAGGACGAACTGATGCCGTTCTTCGGGCTCGGCCACTGCCGAACCGAGCTCATCGAGAGCTACTCCCACGGAATGAAGCAGCGTCTCACGTTCGCATCGGCGCTGCTGCACCATCCGGAACTGCTGATCGTCGATGAGCCCATGGTGGGGCTCGATCCGGAAGGGGCACGTCTCATCAAGCGAGTCTTCCAGCAGCTAGCGCGAGAAGGTCGAACGGTCTTCTTGTCCACTCACACCCTCGAAGTTGCGGAGGCGATCTGTGACCGCGTCGCCATCATCCAGAAGGGAACTATCGCGACGCAGGGAACCGTCGATGAGCTGAAGCAGCTGCACACAGAGGGCGGCGGAAAGCTGGAAGATGTGTTCCTGCATCTGGTCGGCAGCCCAGACGAAGCGGCAGTGATCCAGGTGCTCCGGGAAGAGACCAGAGGGGGGCACCATGAGCCAACCTGAGCGGCTGTGCGATTCTTGGGCTGGCGACCCAAAGAGTTCCCATCAACGGGTCGTCGAAGAAGCTAGGGCGACCGCGGGAACCTCTGGGGCCAGCAAATGACATCCTTGCCGCTCGTGCTCGCATCGGGCTCCCCCCGAAGAAAAGAACTCCTGGAAGAGGCGGGTCTGAGTTTCACTGTGCACTCCCAGCCCGTCGACGAATCCCGCAAGGACCAGGAGCGTCCAGATGAGATGGCGCTGCGACTGGCTCGGTCAAAGGCCCGTGTAGTGGCCTGCTCGCTGAGCGAACCCTCTGTAGTGCTCGGAGCAGACACACTCGTCGTCGTCGATGGTGACATTCTAGGCAAGCCCAAAGACGAGGCAGAGGCCACAAACATGCTCCTTCGTCTCAGTGGACGACAGCACGAGGTGATCACTGGGGTAGCCGTCACCCGCGCACCCGAAGCAGAGATCTGGGCCGTTCGAGCTGTCCGAACTCGCGTGCTCTTCCGCGAGCTCAACCCCGAGGTCGTGGCCCGGTATGTCGCCACCGGTGAGCCGCTAGACAAGGCGGGTAGTTACGGCATCCAGGGGCTCGGTGGACAGCTTGTAGAGCAGACGGAAGGCTCTTTCACCAATGTGGTCGGCCTACCCATGGTCGAAGCACTCGAGTGCATCGCCCGCCTGGGGGGGCCTGAACACTGAAGGCGCAGTCCCAGGACGTCATCGAGCGGCTCCAGAACGTTCGGACTCGCCTAGCCAGAGCCTGCGAGAGCGCTGGACGAGACCCCGACGACGTGACCCTTCTCGCCGTCAGCAAGGGGCACCCTTCCGGACACATCAAGGCCGCCTGGGAGGCTGGGCAGCGGCTCTTTGGCGAGAACTACGTCCAGGAGTGGCTCCAGAAGGCCGAGGACCCGTTACTCGTCGGCCTCGATGGACTCCAGTGGCACTTCATCGGCGCCCTCCAGCGCAACAAGATCAAGTTTCTTCTCGGCCGGGTCCACTGCATCGAGACCCTGGACCGGGAGCGACTCGCCCAGGAGTTGAGCCGCCGCTGTGCCGACCATCTCGGGCGCCGGCCTCAGCAAGTGCTGGTCGAGGTCAACCTGGGGAACGAGCCGACAAAAGCCGGCTATCAGCCCAACCAACTGGAAGCGTGCTTTGGTGACCTGCTCCAGCTGGACGGGCTCAGCATCACTGGGCTAATGGCCATCCCGCAGCCCCACGACACCCCCGAGGCGACCCGTGGCGACCATCGGGCACTTCGGCTGCTGCGAGACCGCCTACAGGACCGCCACGGGAGTCCCCTGCCCACTCTGTCGATGGGCATGAGTTCTGACTTTGAGGTCGCCATTTCAGAGGGCAGCACCCAGGTGCGCGTGGGCACGGCGATCTTTGGACAGCGGACACCGGCTCCTCGGCGCGCTAACGTGTAGGTCTGCTGCACTGGAGGCTCGCTGTGTTTTCCTCCCATCGACCATCGCCCTTGCCCTACCTCTGCTGGCGCCATGGCGCCCTTGTAGCCCTGATGTTGGCCGTCTCGGCTTGCGGGGACTACACCATCCATGTGTCGCCCGAGAAGGAAGGAGACGACCCCGGAGAGTGCAGCGACTCAGCCGACAACGATGAAGACGGGCTGTTCGACTGCGACGATGAGGACTGCTTCGCTGCTCCAGAGTGCCAACCCAACCAACTGCCCACAGCGCCGGTGGTGGTCATCGAGCCAATCCTGCCCTACACCGGCGACACGCTGACTTGCCAGATCAGCCAGCCGGCCGTCGACCCCGACGCTCCCGAGGGCACGCCCATGGAGCACACCGTGTCGTGGGCCGTAAATGGCACCGATGCCGGCGTGGACTCCTTCGCAGTCGACGCCGAGCTGACCAGCCGGAGTGACGTGTGGACCTGCTCCGTCGTGGGCTGGGACGGTGACGAGACTGGGGCACCAGGCACAGCCTCGGTCACGGTCACCAACAAGCCTCCTCCAGCACCTGAGGTGGCCGTGATGCCCGGCTTCCCCACCGATGGCCAGGATCTCACGTGCACCATCACGGCACAGCCCGAAGATGAGGATGGCGACGAGCTCACGTACCAGTACACCTGGCTCAAGGACGGTGTGGAGAGTGGCCACAGCAGCGATCTAGTCCCCTGGTACGAGACTGCGGCCTACGAAGAGTGGGCCTGCCACGTCACCCCCAACGACAGCATCGACGACGGACTTGCCAGCGAGTCCAAGCCCATCCAAGTCGTGGTCGATGGCGTCCAGTTCGTCTCTGCCGGCAAGTTCCATAGCTGCGCCGTGACCAACGACGGGAACTCCATCTGCTGGGGATTTTCGGAGGATGCGATCGACAGCGAACACAACCACGGACAAGTGGGGGATCTGACCCAACACACCGGCGCAGGTGAAGTATCTGCTGGCGAACTACACACCTGTGTCCTGGCCTACGGGGACGCGACCGTCGCTTGCTGGGGTGCGGGGGCTTCCAACACGGGCACTGCCCCACACCTGGGCCAGGGCATGAGTCCCGAGATGCAGGGCACATTCATCCAGGTCAGCGCCGGGTACGACCACAACTGCGGAGTGAAGTCCAACGGCCAACTCCATTGTTGGGGAAGTTCTTCGAGCTGGGGAACCGAGGACACGGCCCTCCCTCCGAGCACGGACACCCCCGAGACGTTCGCTCGGGAAGTAGCATCAGGAGACCGGTTCAGCTGTGTTCGCAGAGTAGACGGCAGCCTTCACTGCTGGGGCGAGTCGGGCTCTCCCATGATCGCCGAGGACCCACCGGAGGCTGAAGAGGACCGAATGTGGGTCCAGTTGAGCGCCGGGGGCAGCCATGCCTGCGCACTGGACGATGCGGGCAGCATCACCTGCTGGGGTAACGACGACTCAGGACAAAGTTCGGTTCCGCCGGACATCCTTTTCAGCCAGGTCAGCGCCGGCCACGCCCACACCTGCGCTGTGGAGCAATCGGACACAGGGGAAGGGCCCGTGCACTGCTGGGGCGAAGACGCCTCCGGAAAGCTCGACGCACCGAGTGAGACATTTACTCAGGTCAGTGCCGGCTGGAGCCACACCTGCGGACGACGCAGCGACTACACGGTCGCCTGCTGGGGCTGCAGCGGAACGGACGAAGACCTCGGTCAGTGCACCGTGCCCGCCTTCTAAGGAAGGAATCTCCCCCGAGCCAACCACCCGCTTTGTGCTCAGGAGGTGGCCCGTGCGCAGCTAGCGAGTCGTTCCGTAGCAGGGCTCACCCCAAAGACCCCGCGCGGCCAATTGGGCCGCTGCTTCCAGCTCCTCGAACTCATCGGAGAAGGTTGTGTTTGGGGAGATGGTGAGTGTCCTAGCGTGCCCCTCTTCCATCAGTTTGCGATTCAGGAAGAGCCGATCTGAGGTTCGAAACATGTACGCAAGCGTACGGTCGTAGCGGTCGGTGCACTCGGTGTCGAAGGTCAGCCAGGCGTCTTGACCCTCTAGAGCATCCTCTGCAGCGGCCCAGGCCGTCAGCGCATGGCACTCACTAGACTCAAGCGAGGAGTGATTGACCTCGGGCGTATCGACCCCAAGCAGCCGAATCCGCACCTGCTCGCCGACCAGGTCGCCGTCGAGGTACTCCACATCACAGGTGTCACCATCCACAAACTCCAGGACCCGCACCGCCACCGCAGGGGCACAGGGGTCCTCTCCTTCCGGGAGATCCGATGGCGGCCCACAGGCCACGAGCGACAGCCAGAACAGAAGCGAGCCCAATGGGACAGGTCGAGACACCAGGTAAGGCTAGCCGGAAACCTGCACTAGCGCTCCAAAGGACAGCTATCCTACGAGATCCATGCACGACCTCAGCCAAGCGCAGGTGCCCCTGTCGACCGTCTTCGTCCTCGCCTTGTGCGCCACTCTTCTTGGGGGGTTACCGACCGTCACCCACGCCCAAGGGAATGCTGCCTACTTCGATGGGTCAGCCGACTACATCGACTTTGGTCAGCTGAACCCCGGCACGAGCTTCACCGCTGAGACTTGGGTGCAGTTCAACACCGTGACGAGCTGGAACACCGTATTCGAAGTCGTTCAGTTGGGTTCGGGACTGAACTCGTTCTACGTCGGCTACAACCAGGGGGACTGGGAAGTCGAGTTGAACGACGACTCTGTGTGGGAGGGCGACTCCTGCAACGAGGGCAACGCCACATGCTTCAGCAGCGCGGTGTCTCCCCTCACCCCTCACCACCTCGCCGTCTCCAGAAGTGATGCTGAGTTGGTGTTCTATATCAACGGCAACCTGATCATGACGTGGCCGAGCCCCCCCGCACCCACCTTTGGGACCGCGACATGGACGATGGGCGCCGACACGGACAACGGAACAGACTTCACATCCGATCCGCTGCACGGCTATCTGGCCGAGGCAAGGGTGTGGAACTACGCCCGCACCCAGAGCGAGATCCTGAGCACCATGAACTACGGGCTGACGGGCCTCGAGCCGGGGATCGTCGCGCTCTGGACCATGAATGAAGCGCTGACCTCCCCCATCGCCAACGACTCCACGCCCAATGGCTGGACAGGCACTCTGCAAGGCGACACACACTTCCTGCCGTCCCCCTTCTGGAGCACCCCCTCTGTGGGAGGCGACATCCCCGAGATGGACTTCGACCAGGATGGCTATCGGCCCATCGATGGGGACTGTGATGATGCGGAGGCAACGGCCTACCCTGGCGCCCCGGAGAGCTGTGACGCGGTCGACTCCAACTGCGACGGTGA
This sequence comes from Deltaproteobacteria bacterium, assembly GCA_002724675.1. GTDB lineage: Bacteria > Myxococcota_A > UBA796 > UBA9615 > UBA9615. The sequence continues at coordinate 15,523 of PBPL01000144.1, forward strand.
CCTCGTAGACGGCGATCTGAACTCCGACGGTGACAGCCTCCCTGACTGCGCCGACCCAGACAACGACAACGACGGAGACCCCGATGTCACCGACTGTGCGGACCTGGACGCGACGATCTACACCGGGGCGCCGGAGCTCTGCGACGCCATCGACTCCAACTGCGATGGCGAGCTAGTAGACGCTTTTGCCGACCAAGATGGCGATGATGAACCGGACTGCATCGACGAGGACGACGACGGAGACGGAGACCCCGACACCACCGACTGCGCCCAGTGGAACCCGTTGGTCTACGCAGGGGCCACCGAACAGTGTGATGCCGTGGATGCCGACTGCGATGGCTCGTTGGTCGATGAGGACATCGACACGGACGGAGACGGAGACCCCGATTGTATCGACGAAGATGACGACGACGACGGCGACCCGGACAGCACGGACTGCGGTCCTGTGAACTCCAGCCGCTACACCGGTGCCCCGGAACTGTGCGATGGCGTCGACTCCAACTGCAATGGCGACCTCGTGGACGGAGCCAGCAACATCGACGGCGACACGCTCCCCGACTGCATCGACGACGACAACGACAACGATGGCGATCCAGACATCACGGACTGCGCCGACCTAGACAGCACGATCTACACCGGAGCAACAGAGGCATGTGACCTCTTGGACTCCAACTGCGACGGCGAATACGTCGACGGCTTCGCAAACCTAGATGGCGATCTGTGGCCCGACTGCGTGGATGACGACGACGACGGCGACGGTGATCCCGACACCACCGACTGCGCGGCGGACAATTCGTCGATCTACGGCGGCGCGCCCGAGCAGTGCGACAGCGTCGACTCCGACTGCGATGGCGATTTGGTCGATGGATTCGCGAACGCAGATGGCGATGCCTACCCCAACTGCATGGACGACGACGACGACAACGATGGCGACCCCGACTCGACGGACTGTGGGCCCCTGGATGCCACCCAATACGACGGCGCAGACGAACTCTGCGATGGAGTGGACTCGGACTGTGACGGCGACCTCGTCGACGGAGCCGATGACACCGACTCGGACGGCTACCCAGACTGTATCGACACGGACAGCGACGGAGACATCTATCCGGATGCCGTCGACTGCGCTCCACTCGACTCCGCCATTCACCCTGGTGCAACAGAGTTCTGTGACAACACAGACTCAGACTGCGACGGCGATCTCGTCGATGGCTACAGCGACCTCGATGGCGACGATGAACCAGACTGCATCGACGAGGATGACGACGGCGACGGTGATCCCGACACCACCGACTGCGACCCCTCCGACCCGACCCAGCACGCCCTAGCCCCCGAGCTGTGCGATGAGGTGGACTCCGACTGCGACGGAGACCTGGTGGACGACCACCTGGACACCGACAGCGACCTCACTCCCGACTGCATCGACAACGACGACGACGGGGACGGGGACCCGGACAGCACGGATTGTGGGCCGCTGGACGCGACCCGCTATGCGGGCGCCGTCGAACAGTGTGATGCCACCGACTCCAACTGCAACGGCGATCTGGTGGATGGCTACGACGACACCGACTCGGACAATCTGCCCGACTGCATCGACACCGACTCGGACGGAGATCTCTATCCCGATGTCGTTGACTGCGACCCCCTAGACGACTCGATCTATCCGGGAGCACCCGAGGCCTGCGACACCGTCGACTCCGACTGTGATGGAGACCTCACGGACGAGGCGCCTGACTCCGACGGAGACGGTGTTCCCGACTGCATCGACGATGACGACGACTCCGGCGACGACGACGACTCCGGCGACGACGACGATGACTCAGGCGACGACGACACGACCGACGACGACGACACGACCGACGACGACGACACGACCGATGACGACGACACGACCAATGACGGCGACTCGGGCGATGACGGCGACTCGGGCGATGACGACGACTCCGGCGATGACGACGACTCAGGCGATGACGACGACTCAGGCGATGACGACGATTCCACGGTGGATGACGATGACGATTCGGGCGATGACGAC
>PBPL01000145.1 GCA_002724675.1 Deltaproteobacteria bacterium
CGAAGTCGTTGGCAGCTAGAGCGGCTGGAGAACCGTCGACGTTCCGTGGAAGAGCAAGAGCGGGCCGCGGCTTCCCGCTTGTCGGTGCTCCGTCGCACGGGCGCTCCCGCTCGGCGTGACGTCTTGGCCCGTCAGCTAGCTACCTATCGGGAACTGGATGAGTTGCTGCACCAGACTGAAGAGACGATCGACATCTACATTCGGTCCCTGCAGGCGGCGGCCAATGAAGCTCGGCGGCTCCGACTGGACTTGGACGAGGCTGGTCGCGAGCGGCCGTCCACCAGCGAGGACATCGACGAGGTGGTCGACTCCATCTCGGTGTCCATTCAGCAGGCCGAGCGTCGCAGGGACAAGCTCACCCGCACGTACAGCCTCCTGACGGAGAACTACCAGCAGCGCCGCCAGAGCCTCTCCTCGGCTCGAGCGAGGCTCTTGCAGGGCGAGCTGCACGGCCATGAGTTGTCTGCCCAACCCGATGTCGCCACCGCGGTGGTCGCGGAGCCTGCCGAGAGGCTCCAAGCCGAGACGGACGAGGAGGGCGTTTCGACTGAGGAACTGCCGTCTCCCGAGGAACAGGAGCTTCTTGACCTGAACGGCGCCCTCGCGCGGCTTCAGATCCGGGCCCTGGAGAGCCACAGCGAGGTGGATCGGATTCGGCTCGAACTTCTCGCTCTCGACGTGCAGCGCGAAGAGATGAAGCTTCCGGTCTTGGCCTATCGCCAGGAGCAAGTTGAGTCGTTGCGGGACAGCGTCGCCTCGCGGGAGCAGGGTGGTCTGCTCAACGTGTCCCCTGGTCTGCTGGATCCGAGCGCGCTGAAGGCGGCCCTCGCCCACACCCGCACCCTGGTCGCCGATCCTCGTCGGAGCCTCGCGGGTGTCGGTGAGCGCATGACCTACTCGCCCGAACAGCTCGTGGGCCAGAGCCCAGGGGCCATCATGCTGGGCCTCGCGCTGCTCGGCTTGTTGGCGTTTGTGCTGGTGCGGCGTGTGACCCCCATTCTCCGGTTGCTCCAGCCCGAGAGTCGGGTGGATGCTGTGGTGCTGGCCATGGTGTTCGGGGCCTTGCCTTTTCTGCCTCTCTCGCTCATCTGCGGCACCCTGGCGGTCATTGATCTCGTCCCCGAGAGCTTGGCTCCTCTCTATCGCTTCTCGGCGATCGCTCCGCCACTTGCTGCCTCTGTGCTTGCGGTGGGTGATGTGCTGTTTCCCTCTGTCGAGACTGATGGAGGTCATCGGCCCGTTGCGCTCTACCTTCGCCGTTTAGTGCGGCTGGGGACGGCTCTGGCTTGTCTCGTGCTCGGTGTGTCTGTGCTGCTTCCGCTGCTCGGGTACCCGGAAGAGGTCCGAGGTCTCGTCCGTGCTGGTCTGATGTTGTGGCTGCTGGTGGGCTGGTTGGGCATCGCTCTCCGCCGCAAAGAACTGTTGGTCTTCCTGGGAGCTGAGGGCGACCGAAAGGATGTGGGCCTGATCCTGGCGGGGATTCGGCGCTTCTACCGTGTGTTGGTGGTGGCGCCGGTCGTGCTCTACGTGCTCTACGCAGCGGGCTACAACAACCTCGCCATCTTCCTGGTTCGTGGTGGCGCCTTTTCCTGCCTCGTCTTGCTCCTTGCTCCCTGGGCCCACCTTCGCTTGCGGGAGCTCGTTGAGCGCCTCTTGGGCTATCCGCACGGCGGGGGGATCCTCGCCTTGTCGCCCTCTGGGGCCCGAACGGCATACCGAGCCTTGGCGCCGTTGATCCTCTTGGGCATCGGTGGGGCGAGCTTCACCCTCTTGGCCTCGGGCTGGGGCTACGGCCACTTGGTGGGCAGCTTGAGTTCTGCGATCTCGTACCCCCTCCTGGATGTGGGTGGTAGCAGCATCTCAGCGGGCTCCATCTTGTTGTTCGGCCTCACGATTGCGGTGACCTATCTGTTGTCCCGCTGGGTCTTGTCGATGCTCCAGCAACACCTCTACCCCCTCTATGACCTCGACCGGGGGATGAGAACGACGCTCGACACCCTGATCCGCTATGCGATCGTCCTGACCGGAGTGGTTGTGGGGCTGGACGTGGTGGGCGTCGGCGTCGGTTTCTTGACCGTCTTTGCCGGTGTCATCGGCATTGGGATCGGCTTTGGAAGCCAGACGCTTGCCCACAACTTCATCTCGGGGCTGATCCTGCTGGTGACCCGGCCGGCGGCGGTGGACGATGTCATCGAGGTGGAGGGGATCATCGGGCGCGTCGTTCGCATCTCCAGCTACGCGACAGTGGTGCGGACGCTCGACAACCTTCTCGTAATTGTCCCGAACTCGAGGATCCTCGATGGCCGCTTGGTCAACTGGACCGTAGGAGACAAGAGGGTGCGCCTGTCCGTCCAGGTGGGTGTCGCGTACGGCAGCGACATCGCTGCGGTCAAGAAGATCCTCTTGGAGGTCGCCGATCAGCATCCCCGTGTGCTGCGCTATCCGGCGCCGATCGTTCGCTTCGACGACTTTGGAGATTCGTCCCTCTCCTTTAGCTTGCTGCCCTGGACGGACGACCCCGACAACCGCTTCGTGGTGGCCAGCGATCTGCGCTTCAAGGTGGAGGCAGCATTCCGAGAGGCGGACATCGAGATCGCCTTCCCGCAGCAGGATGTGCACCTTAGAACCGCTGATGGTGTGATCAAGGTAGCGCTGGAACAGGGCTTCGAGGTCCAGGACGAAGGGGGCGAGACCTTGGTCCACGCGGACTTGGGTCGACAGCGTGCTCGCAGCAGTGGCTCGTAGAACCCAGGAGCACGGAGTGCACTATCTTGACCGTCTCTGGCTCGTGAACGCAGCGCAAGCCCAGGGTGTGTCGTGAAGGGGAGCATCCCATGAGCAACAAGCCGGATGAAGCCACCGAAGAGGGCCACGGGTCGTCCGCCTTCCAAGAAGACATGGACGCCCTGATCGAAGGAGCCGCTGGGCTTCTGGACAATCTGAAGGATGTCTTTCAGAAGAGCCGAGAGGAGGTCGTGCGGGCATCCCAGGTGGGCAAGAGTCGCATTGATGTGTTTCAGCTGCGCAAGGAGCGAGAGCACTTCGTGCAGCGCTTGGGGGAAGAGGCCTACGAGCTGCTTCGCTCGGGTCGGCTCGCTTCCCCTGGCCTCAAGAGAGCTGCCGACAAGATCCTGAAGATCGATCGGAAGATCGAGGCGTACGAGGATCAGATTGCAAAGCTGTCTGAGGAGATGACGGAGCCGGCCAAGAAGGAGCCGGCCAAGAAGGCGCCGGCCAAGAAGGCGCCGGCCAAGAAGGCGCCGGCCAAGAAGGCGACGACCAAGAAGGCAGCGACCAAGAAGGCGCCGGCCAAGAAGGCAGCGACCAAGAAGGCGCCGGCCAAGAAGGCAGCGGCCAAGAAGGCGGCAGGCAAGAAGGCGGCAGCCAAGAAGGCGCCGGCCCCGCGGGCGTCTAAGCCATCGAAGGCTAGGGGCCGAAAGTAGAGTCTCGATAGCTGATGGCCGGGCGGTCTGCCGCAGGCCTTCTTGACAACAAACAGGGCCTCTTCTACTGTCCGGCCCGCCTGGCTGTCCATCCGTATCGGTGGGCGACCAGTAGCATCTTTCGCGACCCTCATGGGGTGGCGACAGAACCCAGTTCAGGGGCCATAGCTCAGCTGGGAGAGCGCGTGACTGGCAGTCACGAGGTCAGGGGTTCGATCCCCCTTGGCTCCACCAATTTGCAGCCGCCGCGGGCTTTTACCAGCCCGCGGCGGTTGTCGTTCTGGCGCTGGTTGGGCCACGTTGGTGTCGGCTGAGTTCGATGGCGGAACACTGGTAGGCTCCTCGCCGCGTGCTGTTCCCCACTCTCGACTATTTGCTCTTCCTTCCGCTGTCAGTGCTCCTGTACTGGTTGGTGCCGCGTCGTGCTCGGCTCGGGGTGCTTGGGTTAGCCTCGCTCGCTTTCTATGCATCGTGGAAGGTCGCGTACCTTCCAGTGTTGCTGGCTGTCATTCTGATCGCGTGGCTGGGCGGACTGCGCTTGGCTCGGTTGCGGGAGGAAGGGCGCAGGACGCGACCCACACTAGTGGTCGTTCTGGTCCTCCTGCTCCTTCCTTTGGTCGCCTTCAAGTATTGGAATTGGCTCAGTAGCGATCTTTGGGCAGCACTCCAGTGGGTGGGGCTCGAGTCCCTCTCGGCATCCGTACAGCTGCCACGCGTCGAGCTGCCCCTGCCGATCGGGATCAGCTTCTTCACGTTTCAGGCCTTGGCCTATGTCATCGACACCGCTCGTTCCGGTGAGGCCGAGCCCGACGCATTTCGATTCGGTACCTTCCTGACATTCTTTCCGCAGCTCATCGCTGGGCCCATTGTGCGTCGAGATCAGTTGCTTCCCCAGCTGCTGGACCTGCCGGCGTTGGTCTCGGGTCAGGTGGGCTCGGGCTTGTTCCGCATTGGACGCGGGATGGCCAAGAAGGTCCTGTTTGCTGACGTTCTACGCGTGGGTGTTGTTGATCCCATCTTTGCTGAGCCCAGTCGCTTCACCAGTCTTGAGCTACTGGTTGCCCTCTACGCTTACACCCTACAGATCTACTACGACTTCTCGGGCTACACGGACATCGCCATTGGATCGGCGCGGCTGTTTGGGTTCGAGCTGCCCGAGAACTTTCGACGGCCCTACAAGGCGACGTCCGTGGCTGGGTTCTGGAGACGTTGGCACGTCACCTTGAGTAACTGGGTGCGGGACTACATCTACTACCCCCTCGGGGGTGCGCGGTCGGCGACGGCGCTTCGGATCTACACCAACATCGTCATCACGCTCGTGATCATGGGGGTGTGGCATGGGGCGTCCTGGAACTTTGTGCTGTATGGCTTACTGCATGGCGCCGCCGTGGCGGTGAATCGCGTCATCCGAGCTCGTACGGGCCGTCGGCCCGACGATCCACTGCCCGGGGTGTGGGCCTGGGCGTGGCGGTTCTTGCTCACGTTCCACTTCGTGGTGTTGGCCCGGGTCCTCTTTCGCTCGCCAGACTTCCACACCTCCTGGGCGTATGTGGTTGGGCTCATCGAGGGCAGCTGGCAGCTACCTCGCTTCTCCGTCCTGGCCTGGGTGATGTTGGGCCTCGGCTATCTCATCCACTTCTCGCCGGATCGTTGGCAGAGCTGGGCAGAGCAACGCTTCACCCAAGGGGGCCCTGTGGTGTGGGCGGTCCTCCTGGCCATCGTGGGTATGGCCTGCTTGTTGTTGGGGACCGGAGAGCAGCTGTCCTTCATCTACTACCAATTCTGATCGGTCGGTCGGGGTCTCAGCGGTTGAGAGACCTATGGTCGTTCCGTTCTTTGCTTGAGCTTGGGTCCTGCCCATCGGCGGTGTCGCGACCTGCGAAGGTCGAGGGGGTTCGTTAGACTCGAACCCCGCGGTGTGCTCGTCGCGCGATCCCTCGCAAGGTGTTGGGGGCTGCGAGACGGCGATTTGGGTGGTTGGAAACTTCATGAGGATCTCCATGGTGCGTTCTCTCGTCTTGGTGTCAGTCGCGTTCCTGATGATGTTTATGTGGGGCTGCACTGGACGCATCAACAGCGCTGATGATGACGACACTGATGCTGGTGACGACGACTCCGGCGATGTCGACGACGATGACGACGACGATGACGACTCGGGCGATGTCGACGACGATGACGACGATGACGACGATGACGACGATGACGACTCGGGCGATGTCGTTGGAGGCGACGATGACGATTCCGGCGGTTCTGCTGGCGGGGACGATGACGACTCGAGTGACAGTGGCGTAGGCGACGACGACGACACGAGCGACGACGATGACACGAGCGACGACGACGATGTGGGAGGCGACGATCTCGACGGCGACGGCTACAGCGTCGCTGCCGGTGACTGTGACGACGACGATGGCAGTGTCTATCCGGGAGCCCCGGAGATCCCCAACGACGGTACGGACCAGGACTGTGACGGGCAAGACTCCGGTGTCGTCGTTCACACCGGCGATCTGATTGTCGACTCAGCCAACCCCGTGCCTGCCCCCTGTCCTCACGTGGTTCAGGGGAGCGTCAATCTGAACGGGGCTACGGATGCCGATCTGCTTCAGTTGGCGTGCCTCCAGGAGGTCGGTGATGACCTCCGCATGGAGAACAACGCGTGGGTGACCACCCTGGATCCTCTGAGCAACCTGCGGACGGTGTCCGGCTTTTTCGAGATCGTGGGCAACACGGCTCTGACACAGCTGGATGGCTTCCCTGCTCTGGTTCAGCTGAGTGATCGCGTTCGCATCCACGACAACACGGCCCTAGTCAGCATGTCTGGTTTTGCCCAGCTGCCTGCGGTGGGAAGCTACGTCAGTATCTTCAACAACGATCAGCTGCTGTCCCTCGACGGCTTTGGTGCAGTGCAGAGCGTCGGAGGCTCCTTCACAATCGGCCAGAACGCAGTCCTTGCCAGTCTCGCTGGCTTCCAGTCCGTGGAGTCCACCAACTACCAGGTCACGATCTCCAACAATGCGCAGCTGGCCTCCATCGTCGGGCTCGCCGCCCTTGCCGACGTGGGAGACGACTTGGCGATCCGCTACAACGACATGCTGTCGGACATCTCGGGTCTTTCCGCTCTCGATACGGTGCAGGGAGACTTCGATGTGCATGACAATCCGCACCTGCCCAGCGCAGCTGTGACGGCCTTGGAGGGGGGCTTGAGCTTTCTCGGTGGAACATCGAACACCACCAACAACGGACCCTGAACAGCGGGGTCACGGTCGGGAGTTCGTACGCTTCCTGGCCTTTCTGATCCTCGCAGGGCTCCTTTCGGCAGGCACGTATGTGGTCGAGGGACTCGAGGATGTCCGCCCCTGGCGTGCAGGTGAGCCGTTGCCTCTCCTGCGCTTTCTGGCCTCTTCGTCTGAAGTGCGGCTCGATGCCTACGGCGAGCTGAGCGCTGTTCCCGAGTCCCGTGAAGCGGCGACTGATGAGCAGGTGATGGCGTCGCCAACTCTCGACACCTCCGGCTTGCCTGAAGCCTTTGGTGAGGGGGTCGCTCGGCCCGCCCCCATGGCGACCGGGGCGCGTCGGGTTCATGGGGATGAGCGAGATGGCACCGCCTCGGGCTCAGAGCTGGCGAGCGGAGCCCAGGGGGCTGCCGGAACAGGGCCTGAAGGGTCCCAGCGCGTGGCTACCGCTGCGTCCGGTTTTCTATCCCGAGAGTTGGCGGCCCTGCCGGTTCGTCCTCCTGCGGTTCCTACAACACTGCAACAGAAGCCGGGAGTTCTGGACTCCTGGTACGAGTCGTTAGCCCGTGCCGAGGATGGGGAGCCAGGTCGACTGGTTCGGGTCGTTCACTTTGGTGACTCCACCATTGCCGCAGATGGGATCACAGGGCAGGTCCGTCGGCGACTGCAGGCCCGCTTCGGGGATGGTGGGCCTGGCTTCTTGGCGATTGAGGTGGATCCCCGCTGGGGTATGCGCCCCGGAATCCTCCGAACCCACACTGGGGATTGGGAGACACAGACGATTACCTTTGGAGGCTCCGAGCTCGATCGCTACGGTCTGGCCGGAACAGTGTCTACTTCTGCGGGCGAGTCCACGGTTCGTCTGGGGGGGCTCAAGCAGGCCGGGGTGCGTCAACTGTTGCACCGCTTTGATGTCTACTACCGAACGGGGCCCGGCTTGGGCTCGTTCTCTGTCCATGTTTCTGGAGCCGCATCGGCGAGAGTCAATACACAAGCTCCTCAATCAGGGGACGCCTATCGTGCGGTCGAGGTCGAAGACGGTGCGCGTGCGTTCTCCATTCGGACTCTCGGAGACGCTCCTGTCGTCTTGTACGGTGTGGCACTGGAGACTCAGGGCCCTGGTGTGACTTGGGAGTCGTTGGGAGTCGCGGGCTCGTCCATCGCCTCTGTCCTAGCGCATCAGGAGCGAGCACATCTGCGCAGCCAACTCCGGCGCCGAGAAGTCGATCTGGTTGTCTATCAGACGGGAGGCAACGAGCTCACCTATCCGCACCTGCACAAGGGGGAGGGTGAGGGCTACGAGAAAGTCTATCGGCGGGCTCTACAGCGCCTGCGCTCTGGTGCCACTCAGAGCGCCTGCCTCGTCGTAGGTCCTCTGGACCAGGCGACGCGGGAGCGAGGGAATATCGTGAGTAAGGAGCAGCTGGACCGGATGATCCGCATCCAGAGTCGGGTGGCCATGGAAGAGGGCTGTGCATTCTGGGATGCCCGAAATGCCATGGGTGGTGCTGGCGGATTTGCCCGGTGGATGCACCATGACCCCCCCTTTGCCTGGACCGACTTGATGCACTTGACCATGCCGGGGCTCGATCTCGTGGGAGATTGCCTCGCCGATGCCTTGCTCGCCGGCTACGAGGCTTGGCGGCAGGATCACCCCGATGCCGGCTGGCGCCCGCCCCCCATGATCACGGGTTCTCCACCGGAGAGCTCGTCGGTCGTTCCTTCCCCAGCTCCAGGAGTTGGTCCACAAAGCGTTGACCCAACCACTCGTAGCCCCGACGGGTGAAGTGAATGAGGTCTCCGGCTGCCAGCTGGGGTTTGTGAAACCGCCAGGCAACCATGGATCCCGGACCTCCCGTTGCTGCCTGCCAGTCCCAAAACCCACACCCGTACAGTGGAGCTAGCTCACGCTGCACCTCGGTGACGGCTGCCGTGCGGTCCCACACGGCAAAGGCGTTCCCGCCGAGCTTGATGCCCCGGTCGGACGGTCCGGCGAGGATGCAAGGGGTCCGGGCCGGCAGGGCCGCGCGCAAGCGCTCTAGCACCTGGTGGAGGTCCTTGCGGTAGGCCTCCATCGTGTAGCTCTGGTCCGCGGCTTCGTTGGTCCCGTAGGCCAAGACCACCAGGTCTGGATCCAGGCTGCTCAGGCCCGCCTGGAACAGGCTGGTGTCCCAGCCCAGCCACGTGTTGGCTTGGCGCCCTCGGATCCCCATGGCATCCACCAAGGCTCCACCGCCTGCTCGCTCCAAGGACACTCCGAACACCCGAGCTTCTCCGTCGCCTGCTGGTGCAAGCACCAAGCGATGGCTCCCATCGTTGACTTCGATCCGAGTGCGCTGAAGTTGGATGGAGTCCGACTTGGTTGTCAGCGCCTGAGGGGCGCTGCCATCCACGGTGATGGAGAGCGAACCGCCTCCGGGCTGTCCGAGGGTGTACAGGTCGAACCACTGCACCTTGCGGCCATGCGGGTTCTGTCGGGTTGTCTCCACCCAGCCGAAGTCCCGAGGGTTCTTGCTGCTGACGCTCATGCCAGCGAAGCCGAGGAGGCCATCGCCATGTCCGTTTGCCTTCCCCGCCCAATCCGACAGCCAGCCGTCCGTGCGGCACAGGTTGATGTCGCGACCGCGGTAGCCCCGGTAGAGGGCTGCAGGGAGGATGAAGCCGTGGCCCAGGTCGCCCCAGCGATCCTGGAGCCTCCTCCGTATCTCCCCGGTCCACATGTCGCCCCCTGTGTGCGAAGCCCCAAAAAAGCTGAGGCGGACCCGTCCACCAGACTCTCCCTCTCGGATGACGTCCCCAATGCGCGCCAGGACTTCTGGTGTGCCCTCGATGAGCTGGGGCTCTAGGGCGTCTAGTTGGCTGCCGGGCAGGGCCTCTACAGCGGTCTTGGCATCGTTGACGACCAGGACGGGCATGCCGGATGGGTCTGGGGGTGTTGGACGCACGCTGTTGACCGGGCCAGGGGGAGCCTGTGGTGGTTCGTCAATGAGCCCCAGGGCCTCCTTGCAGCTCGGCCCCTGAGGGCCCTCGGACTCCAGAAACTGAAGAGTGCGTTCTAGAAACGAGGCGCGTGGTGGTGGGGTGTCCTCGACGGCGGGAGGCCCGGCTTCCTGCGTTCTCTGCGGGCTGCCGTTGGCCGGAGCCGCTGCCTGATCGCCAGACTCTGTGCTGCCGGAGGAAGCCGCTGTGGCTGTCCGGTGCTCGAAGCCCCCCGCGGCTGTGCCGCAGGCGATGGCGAGGAATAGATAGAGGATGGCTGGTTGTCGCAGGGCCACAGAGCGCTCCCCGTCCAGTACGAGACGAGAGCCACGGACTAGCATCCCCGCTGAGGCCCTGTCCAGCGATCGAGGTCCGGGGTAGGCTGAGGATGGACGCTTTGTCGGGGAGTGCTCCTGGTCGTCACCCCGGGCTCGAGGGGAATGCTGTTGCGGTTTTACGGCTCCCGCTTGTCACTGATGGGCCTTCTGATTGTCTTCGTTGGCCTCTTGTCGGCAGAGGCCCAGGCCCAGCCGGAGCCCTCGCTGGACGTCCAGCGGTTGATGCCTGCATCCAGTGTGCGTGGCTTCGCAGCGGTGGAGGACGCACGGATCTTTCAGCGGCTGCGACCTGGCTTCGATCTCTATCTTGCATACGCTCATCGGCCACTCCAGCAGGCCGACGCTGCCCGGCGTCGTACGTCGGGGGTCGTCGATGGTCTGATCTCTGCCCATCTCCGTGCCGGTTTCGCATTCAGTACCTGGGCTCAGTTGGACGTGCACCTGCCATTTCTGCAGTCGATCATCAAGGGGCAGAGCTTTAGCGAGTACAGCGATCCCGATGCCGGCCCAGCGTCGTTGGGCGACCTGTGGTTGGTGGGGAAGTTTCGAATCCTTGCAGAAGAGACGGCTGTGGGAATCGCTGTCTTGCCGTTCGTGACCTTTCCTACCGGCGATCGGGACCTGTTTACGACGTCCGGCGTGCCCACTCTGGGGGTCCGTGCAGCGTTCTCTCGGCGATGGAGAGTGTTTCACTGGGCTGCGCATGTGGGCTACCGGTTCAAGCCCTCAGGTGTGGTTGTGGCCCAGTCTGCGGCGTCTGATGACGAGATCTTGTTCGCCGCCGGAGTCGGGCTGACTCCAGTCGCCAGGTGGCTGGACGTCAACCTGGAGGTCGTGGGTGCCGGCATCGTCGGCGAGAGTCTGGAGGAGGCTCAGGGCTATGAGGGCAAGAGGATTATCCACACGCCCATCGAGTTGGTGGGGAACGTGAAGCTGATGACCCCCATTGGACTCGATGTAGTGCTAGGCGGGGGACCTGGCCTGACTGGCGGGATCGGGACCCCCATCTTTCGTGTCTTCATGGGCGTGAGCTGGAGCTCGAAGACGGACCAGGACGGCGATGGGATTGTGAACCGCAAGGATCAGTGTCCACTCGCTCGCGAAGACGTGGATGGCTACAACGATTCCGACGGCTGCCCCGAGCCCGACAACGACATGGATGGGTTCTTCGATGCCCTCGACCACTGTCCGGTGGATGCGGAGGACCTCGACGGCTTCGAAGATGAAGACGGTTGTCCCGAAGTGGACAACGATGGGGATGGGGTGTTCGACGAGGAGGATCGATGCCCTGATGAGGCCGAAGATATGGACGGCCACCGTGATCATGACGGCTGCCCCGAGCCGGACAATGACTACGATGGAATCGCCGATGACCAGGACGCGTGTCCGCTGGTCAAAGAAGATCGGGATGATTTCGAGGATCTGGATGGTTGCCCCGAGGGAGACAACGACGGGGATGGCATTGAAGACATGGATGACTACTGCCCGGAACAAGTGGGCGGTGGAGGCCCAAGTGGTTGCCCGGATGATGTGAAGGCGGTCGTTCGTGGGGACAAGATCCTGATCCTCGAGAAGATTCACTTCACCCCCCGAGAGGCTCAGATTGTGGAGAGATCGCTGCAGGTGCTTGAGTCGGTGCGGGACCGGTTGCTAGAGAATCCCTCCATTCTCAAGGTGCGTATCGAGGGTCATACCGATGAGCAGGAGACCCCCGCGTACAACCAGCAGTTGTCAGAGGAGAGGGCCCGGGCAGTGATGCGGCAGCTCATGATGTCCGGCGTGGAGGGAGCGCGCATGGAGGCCGTGGGTTACGGTGAAACTCGTCCTTTCGGAGACAACACGATGGAGGCGGGACGCGCCTTGAATCGCCGGGTTGAGTTCTTCATCCTCGAGCAGCTGCAGCCGGCGGAATTACCGGCTGGTTCAGCTCACGATCCTGAGACAGAGACAGCTGAGACAGGATCGTCAACCGCTTCCTCCGCGGAGATTGTTGGCGATCAGGACGTTGCAACAGAGGCCGGGCATGTGGCCGATGAGGAGCGTCCAACTGACGCGAGCCCGCACGCGGAGGCGGAGTCGAGCGCTCCTGCAGCCGATCGAGCTCCTGAAGAAGAGGAAAGTGCACCATGATGCGAACGATTGCTGGCCTGGGCCTGACCGAGTTGTTTCCCGCCGAAATGTCCATCGAGGATAAAGCGAGCTTGCTAGACGAGACTCCCTGGTCGCACGGCTTCACATGGGAGCAGATCCTGCAGCTGGCCAAGTGCATGCAGACGTATCGCGTCGTCGATCGGGGTGTCGTCTTCCAAGAGCACGAGCAGCACGGGTACTTGTGTGTTGTCTTAGAGGGCCGTGTTGCTGTGATGAAGGAGGATGTGGACGAGGGTCAACAACACCTGGTCACCTTTGATCCGGGCAGTGTGTTCGGCGAGGTCTCGCTGATTGATGGGCAACCCCGCTCGGCGTCGGTGGTCGCTGTCGAGGACTCCCTGGTCATTGTGTTGACCCGCGCTGCCTTCGACGGCATCTGTGGGGACCA
>PBPL01000146.1 GCA_002724675.1 Deltaproteobacteria bacterium
GGGAGCCGGTGTACGCAGAGACCGGGAACTGGTGGCACGGCCTCAATGACCGCCAGCAAGAGGGCCAGTGGGCCTGGACCGACGGCAGCCCCGTGGACTTCGAGGCCTGGGGCGAGGGAGAGCCCAACAACGCGGGCACCGAAGACTGTGCGCACATCGCTTACTGGAGCGAGGGAAGGTGGAATGACCTCCACTGCGAAGCGGTCGCCAGCTACATCTGTCAGCTGCCCTGAAGAGGCTCCAGGCTCCCGGTTCGGTCCCAACGAGACGGGAGCCACGGCTGATAAGCTTCGGTCACCACAGCGAGGAGGCACACCATGAATCGAGTCGCACTGGGCTTCGTCTTGGCCATGGCCTACAACAGCTCAATCCTCATCTTCAGCAAGGGCCTCTCTGGGAACTTGGGGGCCATCGATCCACTCTTCAGCCCCAACGGCTGTATCGGTGTTCTGCTCTGGGGCTTGGCCTACCTCGCCTTAGCCCGCAGCTACGCCGACGCGCCCGCGGTCGCGCTCGTGTTTGCGCTGGAGAAGCTGTTCTACGGCTGTCACTGGCTGCTGTGGCTGAAGGACCATGGCGGTCAGCTGGCAGAGATACGAGCTGCTGATCCGCTCGCCGGCTTCTTCTACTCGACCTATGGCAGCGGAGACCTCGTGTTCATGGTGTTCTTCGGCTGGGTCGCCTGGCAACATCGGCACCCGAAGCAGGCCAACACATCGTCGTGATGCCTACCCCTGGCTGCCCTGCATCCTGGGAACCAGGGCCAGGGTGTTCCCCCGAGGATCTCTGGACACCGCAGTCTGATCCCAACGAGCAACCACAACGATCTGCTCTAGGATAGCTAATCCGATGGAAGCTGATGTCCCCATCCTCCGTGTCGACGCGGTCTCGAAGGCCTTTGGCTCCACCCAGGCCGTCGACTCGGTCAGCCTGCACGTGGAGTGCGGCGAGGTGTTCGGACTGCTCGGCCCCAATGGCGCCGGCAAGAGCACCCTGCTCCGCATGCTGCTCGACATCTATCGTCCCGACATGGGGGTGGTCGAGGTCTTCGGTCACCGCTTGTGCCGACGCGATCTGGACTCCATTGGCTACCTGCCCGAGGCCCGGGGGCTGTACCTGCGTCGCACCGTAATCCAGGTTCTCACCTACCTCGGCGAGCTCAAGGGACTGGACAAGGCCGAGGCCATCCAGAGCGCCGACTACTGGCTCGATGCGCTCGGCATGGAGGCCAGCCGAGAGAGCAAGATCAAGACCCTCAGCAAGGGCAACCAACAAAAGATTCAGCTCATCAGCACGCTCCTGGCCAAGCCGAAGCTGCTGATCTGGGACGAGCCCTTCTCTGGCCTCGACCCGGTCAACGTGGTGCTCCTGCGAGACCTCATCGCGCAGCTGAAGAGCAGCGGCATCTCGATGATCCTGTCCACCCACCTCATGGCACAGGCAGAGGCCCTGTGCGACCGGGTCGGCCTGCTCCACGCCGGGCGACTGATCCGGCATGGCTCGGTCGCCCAGCTGCGCGCCGATCTCGGCGTGGATGTAGTCCAGATCCAAACCGGAGCGGACCTAGACGGCGGTGAGCAGTGGCCCATGATTGCCGAGGTAGAAGCCGAGTCCTCCGTAGACGGGAGCCAGGAGCGCCTCTACACGGTCCGGCTCACCGACGGAGCGAGCCCCACCGACTTGCTCCAAGTCCTGATGCGGCGCTCCGCCACGGTCTCGCTACTCCGCCCCCTCAAGCCCAGCCTCGAAGAGATCTTCTTGCATGCAGTTCAGTCCTGAACCCGAACTCGACAACAAGCTCCGGCGCGTCCTTGTCGTCGCGAGGCACGAGTTCTGGAGCACTGTCAGCCGTGTCGGCTACATCGTCACCCTCATCGGCATGCCCATCGCCCTGGTCGTGATCACCCTTCTGCCCGCATTGTCCATCGCCCTCTCTGGCGGTCCTCAGGCTCTGACGGGACTCAAGGACCCCGACGAGGTCACAGTCATCGGGCTGGTCGACGAAGCCAGCCCAGCGGCGGCGTCGCCCGAGGCCATCGCCTGGCACAACCAAGACCAGGCGCTTGCCGCAGAGGAGAAGAGGGCTCTGTCCGAGTCGCCATCACAAGTGGATCCCGCCTCGTGGAGAGACAGCCGCGACCGGGGCGGATTTCAGCCCGACGCGCGCGTCGAAATCCGCCGGTACTCCGACGAAGAGGCCGCCACACAGGCGGTACGCACTGGAGAGGCCGATGCTGTCTGGATCTTCCCTTCCACCTATTGGCGTACGCCCGATGTAACGATCTTGATTGGCCGGACGAGCCCCACCAAGTGGCGAGTGCACCCCGGGCATCGGGCCATCATCCGCCTGGCGCGGACTTCCATCGCCGAGCGGACGGCCCTGGACCAGGCCAGCAAGGACCGGCTCATCAAGGTGCTCGAGACCGAGTACAAGCTGGTCGGGCTGGAAGGCGAAGCCGACACAGACGCAAGGACGACCCGGGAGTCCTTCACCGCTCTGCTGATGCCGGCCGTCTTCGGGAGCTTCTTCGCCGTCATCATCTTCGTGGCATCAGGCTACCTCTTGGACAGCGTGGGCGAGGAAAAAGAGACCCGGATCTTGGAGATCCTCCTGGCAAGTGTGACACCTGAAGACCTGCTCCTGGGCAAGATGCTGGGGCTCGGCGTCGCGGGGCTGCTACAGACCCTGCTCATGGCCCTGCTGGGGCTGGGTCCTCTGATCATCCTGGGGAGCCTCACCCTCGGTCTGGGGCAGCTGCTGGCGATGTTCGTCTGTGCGGCCCTCGGATACGCGATGTACGCCTCGCTGATGGGTGCAAGTGGGGCCATCGCGTCCAATCGCATTGAAGGTCGCCAGACAAGTGCCGCTTGGACCATCACCGCCTCTCTGCCCTTCTTCCTCTTTCCCGTCTTCATTGTGGAGGGGGAGCAGCTGGTCGCTGTGGTGCTCAGTCTCTTCCCCCTCACGGCGCCCGTGGCCATGATCTTGAGGCTTGGGGCCGGGGCGGTCCCTGCCTGGCAGCTGATGGTGAGCCTGGCGACCATGACTGCAACCGCATGGCTTGCCTGGAGGTTCGGCTCGCGTGTCTTTCGCATCGCGATCCTGATGACTGGCTCCCGGCCACCCCTGCGAACCATCTGGTCCTGGATCCGCACGGGCTGATCGAGGCTTCCTAGCCTGGGCTCAGGGCGCGGCAGCCTCCGCCGCCTCGACAAAGGCCCTGTCCGTGAACGAGTCCAGAAATGCGAGCAAGTCCGACCGCTGCTCCGCGCTCAACTCAAAGCCATCGACAAGTGGGTCCTTGTAGGGGTTCAGCGCGCCGTCGCCGGCATAGGGTCCCTCTTCGATGACGCGCCCGCCGCGCGCGTAGTGGTCCAACACATCGTCGAGGGTAGCGACGCTGCCGTCGTGCATGTAGGGGGCCGTCAGAGCCACGTTGCGCAAGCTGGGGATCCGATGCTTCCCGTCGTCGGCCAGCTCTTGAGTGAACTCTCCGATGCCCATGTTGGGCGCGGGATACCGACTTCTCCCACCTCCCCAGTAGCTCTGGGGGCCATCCTCGATGTTGTAGAGGCCGGTGTTTCGGAATAGTTCCTGAACGGAAACGGTCTCACCCTGAGCCGGAAAGGCCAAAGAGAGGAAGGGGCCCGCGTGGCAGGCACTGCAGGCCAGCTGCTCCGACTCGAACAAGAGCCGGCCGCGCTCCTGCGCGCCCGTCAGCGCGTCAGAGTCCCCCTGGAGCCAGCGGTCCCAGGGCGCGTTCAGCGACACGAGGCTGCGCTCGAAGCTCGACACGGCATCGATGAACCGGTCCCAGCTGATGCGCTCCCCAACAGGGACATGGGGGAAGGCGGCGTCGAACGCCGCGGCCAGGGCCTCATTGCCCTCGATGGCAGCCACCAGCCGAGCGGTGTCGTAGTGATCGTCCGAACCCGTCACGAAGCCAGCTCCCATCTCAATCGGGTTGTCGCCAAACAGCGGGTTCAGCATTTGCTGTTCGAGCGTGTCCGATGTGAGGTTTCCCCAGTTGAGGAAGGCCGCCCAGGCCAGGTTCGCAATGCTGGGCGCATTGCGCGAGGTAGCGTCACCAGCGGCGCCTAGGTGCACCGACTCGTCCACCACAAATGCCAGCGACGGGTCGTGACAGCTGGAGCAAGCGATCTGGCCATCCATGGAGAAAGCAGGCTGGAAGAACAACTGTCGGCCCAGCTCCACAGCCTCCACGGTCATGGGATTGGCCGCAGGCGTCGGTGGCTCGGACACATAAGACGGCAGAGACCATGTCCACGCCGTTGGCACACCATCCGATGCCGCCTCAGAGCACGAGTCTCCCTCGCACGAAGAGTCGCCGCAGCCCATGGCCACGGTGGCCGCGAGGGCAATCGACACCGCCCGAAGAGCAGAGCCTAGTGTCCAGCCTTGTGCAGCGGGACCCTTGCGGGCTGGAGGGGCTACTGACCCGCCTCCTCACCCGCGGGCATCAGGATCTCGAACCCGGTGGAGTGACAATGGTTGCAGGCTCCCTGGGGAGCAATGGCCATGACCATCTTGAGGTTCCCTGCGCCATCCAGGACGCGCGCGTAGTAGTTCTCCACGTGGTAATCGATGTCCGGGACGGCCGTCGTGTACCACTGGCCGTGGGCGTCGATGGGCAACGCGAGCTTCATCTCCCAGCCGACCAGCTTCTCCTCCAGCGGCACCGGGGGACCGAAGCGGATCGCCTCATCGGCAGTGCCCAGCTCGATGGTTCCGCCTTCCACCCAGGGCGCTCCTTCGGAGTCATAGATCGTCCCAGCGGCAACGTACTGTCCCTTGCCCGGTCCGTTGGACTGATGGCACTTCATGCAGTTGCTGCCATAGCGAAGATCGTCCGGCGCATGACTGTCCTCGCCAGCTGCGACCGAGGCTGTCTCGATGTCCAGGTCAGCCGACCGTTCGTAGTCGGGGTGCGGCCAGCCCGTCGGATCGCCGGCGCTCAAGGACTCCACATCGGGATACTCAGGAGCCGAGCCCGGCGTCCCGCTGAAGTCGATGACGCGGAAAGCGGTCTGAGGCGTAGTGCCCGCAGAGCCCCCTTCCTCCGAAGGCAGGGTGATACCAATGGACGCGAACATCTCGTCGCAGCCGTTGGCCTCGACACCTTCTTCGTCCTGCGGATCGTCTAGATTGCGCACGAACATGCAGCCGCGACCGCGGTTGAGGTCATCGCCGGCATAGAAGCGCCCCAAGTCGAACTCCACAGCCTGGCTGCCCACAGCCAACTCGAGGTCGACGGGAGCATGGAGGGGCATCGTGCAGTCATAGGGCCCGGCCACATCCCCTGTGCTGCTCTCACAGCCTTGAGCGCCCGGGTGAAAGGAGTAGCTCTCTTTGACCTTGTCCCCTGTGGTTGCCACCACATCTACTTTCATGTGTCGGTAGCCGGAAGCCCAGGTCCACTGCATGCCGTACGCATTGAGCGGCGCCTCAGAGACGGCCCCATCCACATGGTTGACCTCCTCGGGCACGCCGACGGTAAAACGAACTCCGGTGTAGTCCCCCTCGGGAGCCCTGCCACTGACAAAACCACGCGTTGCACCGGTACCGCGTTCGCTACACCAGTCCGAGCTCATGTCCGTGAAGTCGAGGAGCACCACCGCGCCGGTCGAGCCATCCGCCCGGGGGTACTGCAACTGAAAAGCGTTGTCGCTGTCGAGGCTCAGGTCGACAGCCTCGCCGTCCGCGGTGACCAACTGAACGTCGTGGACGTAGAAGCGCACATCCCGCGCCTCGATGGTGCTCGAGCTGGCACCAACACCGTCATAGGTCTGGCCGCACTCCAAGGCCACACCGTGGACGTTGGCCACAAAGGGGATCGTGTAGAGGGGAAGGTCGGAGAGGCCCTCCTCTTCCACGCAAGACACCACAACCAGAGCCGACAAGAGCCCAAGGACCGGAAAGATAAATCGCAGAGACTGCATCTAGACACTTCCCCATGCGGGCATCACAGCGCCCGATATTTACCACCTGGGTCGAACCAATCGAATACAGGCTATACAAAGAAACAACGAGCACGACAGGGCCTATCAGCTCGATCAGCTCTGATTCTGTACTCGCACTGAGTACAGCCTCTAAACTCTAATCTTCAATTTTGAATACAACTAGCTCGTCGCGACCAGGACCAAGCTGATGCTTCCACTCCGCGTCCAGCACGCCCAAGGCCCTCTATCGCTGTCGTGCCCTGCTGCCGCAGAGCTCATGCATTCCTCTTGCTCGGCTGGCCCCGTATCCAATTATTGGTAACTCTCTAGCTCTACCGACACTCTTGTGAATACAAGATCTGCCAAGAACCGCCCCCTGATCGGCCCAAAGATGCCTGCCGACAGAGTTATGCTGTATCCAAGATGTCCGAACCCCACGACCCAAACATCTTCAGCTACCTGGACTATCGCAAGTATCTGCGCGACTGGTTCGAGGCCAAGAAGCGGAGCAATCCCCGGTTTAGTCACCGTGTCTTTGCTCGCATGGCGCAGCAAAAGTCACCGAGCCTTCTGACCCAGGTGATCCAGGGCAAGCGGAACCTGAGTCCTCGAAACGTGGACCGCTTTGTGGCTGCCCTGAAGCTGGAAGATGCCCCAGCCCGTTTCTTTCGCAACCTCGTTCGCTTCAACCAGTCCCGCAGTGAGGCGGAGCGAAACCTAGCTTGGCGACGCCTCGCCTCGTCCAAGCGTTTCAAGGAGGCAAGCTCCATAGAGAGCATGGGCTTCGACTATCTGTCCCGCTGGTATTACCCGGCCATCCGGGAGCTTGCTAGCTGCCCGGGCTTCAAGGATGACCCCGGATGGGTCGCGCGGACGCTCCACCCCCACATCACGACAAGCCAGGCCAAGAGAGCGCTGGAGATGCTCTTTGAGAGCGGACTCCTCGCGCGTGCCGAGGACGGCAGCACCATCCTTGCCGACACGACACTGGTCACGGCCCGAGAGGTGGAGGGGCTCGCGGCCCACAACTATCACCGGGGCATGCTGGAGTTGGCCCAGAAGTCCATCGAAGGAGCCTCGGCGGAAGAGCGCCATCTCTGTGCAGCCACGGTGGCCGTGCCGGAAGCGCTCCTGCCCCAGCTCAAGGACGAACTGAATCAACTCCAAGAGCGTATCCTCGACCTCTGCGACGGCGCCGACGAACCCGGCGATCGTGTCTACCAGTGTCACCTGACACTGTTCCCGCTGTCCGGCTCCACCGTGGAGAAGTCCAAGTGACCTGCCACCCATCGCGAGTCCCCCTCCTCAGTGTCACAGTGCTCCTCGGTGCCATCCTCGGCTGTGATGCGCCCGAGCCCAGCCCGGGCACAGGGGTGGGCAACCCGGGGGCGGTGGCGCTGGCCATCGGCTCGGCCGAGGGTTTTCGCTTCGTGGGGGGCGAGGTGGCCATCGAGCGGCTGAGCATGCTGGGTTGTTCGACACCCGAGGGCAAACAAGAGGACGGAGTGTCACTGTCCGCGGCGACGCTCCACTTTGATCCCCACGAAGCGCTGGAAGTGCGCAGTGGAACTTGGTGCGGACTCCAGCTGGAGATGGCCTCGAGAGTGGCGCTCTATGGAGCCATCGATGAGGACGACGACAGCACCGCTCGAGACCACACCACAGGCCATCTCCCCAATGGCGACGACGACAATGACCCAGGTGCTGACGACGATGACTCGGCAGCAGAAGAAATCGACCTCGAGATCTACCTGACCATCGAAACGCTGGTCTCCACCGCCACGGACGCGTTCGCGATCGATGGCGAACGCTTTGTCTACGAGCTGGGAGAAGAGGGCTGGCTGAGCCTCGACGAGCTGGGTGGCCAGGCCATCGTGGGCGGAGACACAGGTCTCCACCAGGTACTGGTCAACAGGATTATCGAGCACTCCGCTCTCTATGCAGACACGGATGCCGATGGGCGGATCTCGGCCGACGAACGCGCCGCGGGGCCCCTGACCGACTGAGTTGGACGCGGTCCCGCCGGCCCACCACTTCCGCAGTGGGCCGGCAGGCCGGTGAAGACGTGGTGGGGCTGCGGCTAATCCAACAGGCCCGCGATCTCGAACAGATCCCGCGACGACGACACCAGGTCGAGAAACTCCTGCTTGCTCGGGGAGCGCGCGTCTGCCGGAGCAGCGCTCGCGCCGATCAAGATGATCTCGTTAAACGAGGTGCCGCTGCTGTGGGGGCTGTCCCGCAGGATCTCGGCGAACTCGGTCACGGCAGCGCCGAAACGGAAGGAAGGGCTGGCTTCGTCAAAGCTCGCCAGCCCCTCGGACGCCATCATGGACCAGATGTGCTCCGTGCTGTCAGCAGCGCTGGGCTCCTTGTAGCGGAGGCGGACCTCCGCCAGGCTCCCGCCATGCGACTCCTTCTCAGAGGTGAGGTCGATTTCGTAGAGCGCGGTGACGGAGTGTCCGGCGCCAATGTCCCCCGCGTCGACCTCGTCGTCGTCGAACTGATCGTCTTGGAGCAAGCGGTTCTCGTAGCCAATGAGCCTCCACCGCTCCACCACGCTAGCGTCGAACTCCACCTGGATCTTCACATCCTTGGCGACCACCTGGAGTGTTGCGACCAGGTTCTCGCCGAGCACACGCACGGCCTCATTGTGGGTGTCGATGTAGGCGTAGTTGCCGTTGCCGTTGTCGGCGAGCTGCTCCATCAGGTCGTCGTTGTAGTTGCCCTGGCCAAAGCCCAGCGTCGTCAAGAAGATGCCCCGGTCGCGGAAGTCCTCTACCAGCCGCACGAGCTCGAGGCCCTGCAGGCCCACGTTCATGTCGCCGTCGGTGCACAGCACGACGCGGTTCACCCCGTCCTGCCTGAACGCCGACTCGGCCAGGTCATAGGCCGTTCGTATCCCTGCCTCTCCGTTTGTGGAGCCACCGGCCTGTAGCGCGTCGAGGGCGTCCATGATTGTGGACTTGTCTTGCACCGCCGTCGGCTCGAGAACGACTCCATCGTTCCCCGCATACACAACGATGCCCAAGGTGTCCTCGGGGGACAGACGATCCACCAGGTGCTTCATGGAGTACTTCACCAAGTCCAGCTTGTCGGGTGAATTCATGGAACCGGACACGTCGAGGAGGAAGACGAGGTTGACCGGATCGCGATCCGCTGGAGCAACCTGCTCGGCCTGGATGCCAATGCGCAGCAGGTGAATGTCGTCCGCATCACCGAACCGAGACGGCGCCGCCTCCAGGTTGACCGAGAACGGTAGGTCGTCCGTTGGTTGCGGGTCGTCGTAGTGAAAATAGTTGACGAACTCTTCCACCCGGACGTTGGCGGGGTCGGGGATCAGTCCCTGGGTGATCGCTCGGCGAGCTAGGGAGTAGGACGCGCTGTCCACATCGGCTGAGAACGTCGAGGTGGCATCGGCCGAAGTCTCCACCCACGGGTTGATGTTTTGCCCGTCGTCGGCTTGGTGTTCGTCCTGTTCTGAGTTCTGCGTTGCCTGGTTTGGTGGGATTCTCAGCTCCGCTCCCGTGGACATGAAATCCATGTGACACGCGGTCAGGAGAGCGAGCAACGAGGCAAGAAGGACATGGCGCATAGTTGGTTCCTGATGAAGGGTTCGGTGAAACCAATGAGCAAGGGCCGTGCCAGCTCACAGGTCCCATTGGGCCCCCATGGCCACCAGAGGCTGCCTTTCATCCAGAGAACAACCAGGTGATCAGCGCCAGCCCGACCCCTCTCTTTTTCAACTACTTGGCCCCGGGAATTCCACCTTGGGCGAAGGCGTGTTAATCAACGGATCCAATCGGAGGAAACAGACGATGGGCGAGATGGTCTACCACGGCAAAGTGAAGCAAGTCTGGACGACAGAAGATCCGGATATCATTGAGTTTCGATACACAGATCAGATCTCTGTATTCGATCAGATCATTCCCAGTCTCGTGCCGCGCAAGGGCGAGTCGCTGAACCGGACGTCCTGCTACTGGTTCGACCTGGTGGAGAAGGAGGGCATCTGCGACACGCACGTCGTGGAGATGTCCGGCCCGGACCGGGTGCGGGCTCGCCGCTTCGACGTCATTCGCGAGCCGGGAGCGATTCCGCGCGATGCCGAGAACTTCTTCGTACCGCTCGAGGTCATCTGCCGGCACTACTTGGCTGGCTCCGCCTGGCGCCGATACAAGCGCGGTGAAGCCGGCTCCGAAGAGTTCGGCTTCGCGCCGGGCACCGACCTCCAAGAAGGCATCAAGCTGCCCACGCCCTACCTCGAGGTCTCCACGAAGTTCGAGAAGTTCGATCGGCTGCTGGACCGCAAGGAAGCCCTCGAGATCTCCAACCTGACCGAGGCCGAGTTCGACAGCCTGCTCGACATCGTCGTCAAGGTGGATGCCATCATCGAGCGCGAGGCCAGTAAGTCCGGCCTCATCCACGTGGATGGCAAGAAGGAGTTCGCCCTCGGCAAGGATCGGAAGCCCGTACTGGTGGACTCGTTCGGAACCCTCGACGAGGACCGATGGTGGGACGCCGAGGCCTATGCCAGAGGCGAGATTGTGCAGCTGTCCAAGGAGTTCGTGCGGCTCCACTACATCGAGACAGGGCATCACTCCAGCCTCGATGAGGCCCGCAGGAACGGGACGGACGAGCCGCCGATCCCAGCGCTGCCACAGACCGTCATCGATCAAACCACTACCTTGTACGTGGAGATGTTCGAGCGGCTCACGGGGCAGTCTTTCTGAGACCCACCTCAGGGGCACCAACCGCTGTGCAGAGCGACGCATCAGCCCCGCGGCTGCTGCTACACATCACGACGTCCGCTGCCTGGGCTGCCACCGGCACAGGGAGCTATGCGGCGCCATCGTTGCGTTCTGAGGGGTTCATCCACTGCTCCACTGCGACGCAGGTGCTCGGGACGGCGCACGCGCTGTTTCGCGGCCAAGGCGACCTGGTGTTGCTCTGCATCGACGCCCAGGGCCTCAGGGCCGAGGTGGTGTACGAAGACTGCTACGAAGCGGGGCAGCTGTTCCCGCACGTCTACGGCCCGATCGATTGCGAGGCCGTCATCGCCGTCGTGCCCTTTGTTGCCGACAATCAGGGCCGGTTCTCGCTGCCCCCCGAGCTCCAGGCGATCGCCAACCGACTCGGCGAGTTCCTCGACTGAGCAGCAGCGAAGACAGCGGTAGCTCTTCCACAGCACTGCGACGGCCGCTCAACTCTCCAGCAGCGCCTCGAGGTCCTCGATGCTCAGGCCACTGAGTCCCTGGGCGCCATCGAGCACAGCGCTGGCCATGGCCGACTTGCGCTCCTGCAGAGCCAGGACCCGCTCTTCCACCGTGTTCTCGGACACCAGCTTCCAGGCAAAGACGGGCTTGTCCTGGCCAATGCGGTGGGCCCGGTCGATCGCCTGCTGCTCCACCGCTGGGTTCCACCACGGATCCATCAAGAACACGTGATCCGCCGCGGAGAGGTTGAGCCCCGTGCCGCCGGCCTTGAGTGAGATGAGAAACACGGGCGGCCCGTCATCCCGCTGGAATCGATCCACCAGCGCGTGCCGGTCCCGGGTGCTCCCGTCGAGCCGGAGGAAGTCCAGCTCAGCCGCTCTCAAGCGAGGCTCGATGAGGTCCAAGAGGCTGGTCCACTGGCTAAACACCAAGGCACGGTGACCGCTGGCGCAGAGACTCTCCAGCGCCTGGAGCAAGCGATCCACCTTCCCCGACTCACCAGCATCCGCGCCGCCAGGAACCAGGGCTGGGTGGCAGCTGGCCTGCCGCAACCGGGTCAGCGCGGCGAGCACAGCCATGCGTCGGCCAGAGTCTGCGCGCCCCCCGGGCTCCGACTTCTTGAGGCCCTGCTGGGCGGCGATGCGAACGGCTTGGTAGGCCGACTCTTGGTCCTCGCTGAGCGGGCAAAACAAGACGTCTTCGCTGCGCTCGGGCAGGTCGGTGGCCACGTCCTGCTTGCGACGACGCAGCACAAACGGCGCAATGCGGGCTCGTAGCGTGGCGATGGCTCGCTCGTCGCCGGCCATGGCGGGCCCCCCCAGCCGATCGTGGAACTGTGCCTGAGGGCCGAAGAAGCCAGGATTGAGGAACTCCATCAGCGACCAGAGCTCGCTCAACCGGTTCTCGATGGGCGTGCCCGACAGCGCCAGGCGGTGGTGCGCCACGAGCCGGCGCGCGGCGCGGGCCGTCTGGCTCGCCGGATTCTTGATGGCCTGGGCCTCATCGAGGACGACCGCCCGGAAGGACACCTTCACGAGTTCGTCCACATCCCGTCTCAGCACAGCGTACGAGGTAACCACCAGGTCGAGGCTGCCCTCCTGCAGAGCGGCCAAGATCTTCCCTCGGCGAGGCCCGTGCAGCACAGCGGTGTTCAAGGACGGAGTGAAGCGCTCCGCCTCCCGATGCCAGTTGCGCAGCACAGAGGTCGGAGCCACCACGAGGGCAGGTCCCTTGCCCTGCTCCGCCAGCAAGGCGCAGAGGGTCTGCACCGTCTTGCCCAGCCCCATGTCATCGGCAAGCACGCCTCCGAGGCCCTGGTCCGCGAGGAAGGCCAGCCAAGACCAGCCCTCTTGCTGATAGCCACGCAAGGTGCCCTGGAAGCCCGACGGGTCCTGCTTCAGGGCGAGGCCCCCTTCCCTACGCAGCCCATCGACGACAGCCTGCAAGGCGTCGGGCACCTCCCCGCCTGTGGCCTCCAGCAGCGACGCCACCACAGGCGCCTTGTGGCCCGTGGTCTCGCCGGCGCCGGTGCCCTCCAGGAGCAGAGCCACCTGCTCGCCATGGGTCTCGAGCCAGGCTCGGGGCAGCGGCGCGAAGCCCCCATCGGGCAGCCCCACGAGGTCGTCACCCCGGCGCCAGGCTGCCAACACCCGCTCGGCATCGACGCTGGCCGCGCCCCCGGAGAACGCCAAGTCGAGGCCGCCAGCACCCCAGCGCACCTGGGCGGTGAGTGCCTGGGACTGCACACCATAGAGCTGGGCCACTCGGTCGCCCTGGACCTCGCCGTCGAAGCGCTCGAGGCGATCCCGAACGAAGCGCGCTGCGTCGACCCCCTGGAGCTGCATGCGCTGGCCAGCGCGCAGCCCCACCTGGCTGACCATCTCGGCCTCGAGCGCGATCTCGCGGTCACGATCACGAGGCGGCAGCACGGTCACCCCGCCCAGCGGGACCAGTTGCCCGTTGCGGATCTCGGCAGCAGGAGGATCGCCGTAGACGATGCGGGCCCGCACCTCGAGAACCCCGGCCACCTGCCGCAGCTCGATGCGGTGGGAGACGTCCCCGGACTGGCTGGAAGGCACGCCGTCCAGCCGCACCACCTGGACCGCCTTCTCCAGCTGGGGAAGCCACTCGGCGGTCAGGCGTGGGAGCTCGTCCTCTCCGAACACCTGGGGCGTTCGCAGCTGATGCCGCTGCACCTGAGTAAGACGACCGGTGCCCTGGGGGCGAAGCGTGTTGTCGCCCAAGATGAGGTTGGGATCCCCTGGGTAAAGCACCTCACCTCCCGTGCCGGGAGCGAGACGCACGCGATAGCCCCTGCCCACACGGTCCACAATCACGACGGGGTCCAAGGGAACGGCGCTGACGCTCACGGGGTCTCCATTGAGCAGGACCTCGTCCACGTGCAAGAGGGCCTTGATCAAGCTGCCGTAGCCGCGGCCAGGGATCCGCTGGCCGGTCCAGAGTCGGCGCTGACGCAGCAGGTTGCTGAGCGCGTCATCGTCCACCAGAGCCGTCGGAGGCTCGCCGTCGCAGGGCTCGAGGGCATCAGCCGTGCGCACCGCGAAGGTCAAGTCCACGCGATCTTCTTGGGTGGTCAGGCAAGCGACGAGCTGGGCGGGCGAATCGGCCTGCACCAAGCTGTCCAGCCCTCGCTCCACCGCTGTGAGCGCGGCGACGGCGTGCAGACAGGCCTCGGCGGGCACCTCGCAGTCACACTCCCACTCCACGTCGCCCGGCCAGAGGAACACCTCGTGGACGTGGCCATGGGCCCCAGTCACGGCCAAGACGACCTGGTCCAGGTCGGGGTCGCGCGAGGCGAGCGCGACCCGCCCGGCCTCGGCGGCGCGCTGACCCAGCTTCCAGGCGGGGCCAGGAGCGGCGCGACGCAAGGCTCTCGCGAGGGCATCGAGGGACATGCGGGGACCCTACCAGCAGGATCGCCTACAGAGGGCCGTCGCTCGCAAAGCTCACCGGAACGGGCGCTGGCCGGGCTAGGTCGCTGGCTGCTTTTTCTCCCAGCCGCGCACCCGAGTGTCGATGTCCAGGTGCACTCCGATGCCCTTCCTCTTCACCTTGCCCAGGAAGCGAATGTCCATGTCGAGGTCCAGCTCCATGTAGGGGAGGTCGCCCCGAAGGGGGAGGAGCGCCGACCCCTCCAGCAGCATCCGAGCCTCTTGGAACTCGCCGTCTCGAATGGTCGCGGGGACGATGGCCGTGGAGAAGTCCAGGCGGCCGTAGAGATCTCCGTCACGCTCCACGACCTCCCGAAGGGCTACTCGGCCGTGCGACTGAGTGCGGTCCATCGTGAACCGATCGGGGCCAAACCAATCCTGAATAGCCTGGAGGTCCATGGTCCACGAGTCCCCTGCCGTGACCGGCCCTTCGGGCAGCAGAAAGCCCAGGGGTTCTTTCACATCGGGGTCCCTGTCTCGAAATCGGCGCTCGAAGAACTCGCGCAGGGACTTCTTGAGACGGTCTCCATCGGCAGTCTCGAACTTGCGTTCCGAGCCCACCCCGAGGCCCTGAACATCGAGCCCGGTGACGGGCAGTTCCTCAGCCTCACCGTGGTCTACCGCGTTGGCCTCCCAGCATCGCAGAGCCACCTGAGACGGGAGCAGCTGGACGACCTCCTGCACCTCGACGCCACAGGAGAACGTCACGTGCTTGTCCAGCTTCCGATTGCGGATCTTGACCGGGCCCAGCTTCACGACGCTGTGCCCTTTGCTCACCCAGGACTCGCTCTGGGTCCAGGTCCATCCGACCAGGGCCCCTTCCCGGGGCTCGAACGCCACAGTCGGTTCATCCGCTAGCACCGGACTGGAGACGAGGAGCAGGAATAGACACAAGACCACTCTCATGACGCCTCTCCCAGGTACCAGCCCCCTCAGTAACAGAATAGGTCCATTCGGGTCGAGAAGCCCGACTCTCTTTGTCTCAGCCTTATGGGGGACAGAGACCCACCCCACTCCGCGAGACGGGTGCGACTCGAGAGGGGGCCCGCATCTTGTCAGCCTTTGACAGGACAAAGCTGGCACAATTGAACGCGTCATGGAGTCAAAGGCTCTTCTACGGTTGTTCTTCTTCTGCCTGTTGCTGGGAGGGCTGGTGGGCTGTCGTGGGGTCGGCGGCGTACTGACCGACGACGACGACGTTGAGATCGAAGGCGACGAGCCTGGTGAATGCTCGGACGGTGCCGACAATGACCAGGATGGCCTAACCGACTGCGACGATGAGAGTTGTGCGGCGGACGCGGACTGTCCAGACGGCGACGACGACGACGACGATGACGACGACGATGACGACGACGACGATGACGACGACGACGACGACGACGACGACGATGACGACGATGAC
>PBPL01000147.1 GCA_002724675.1 Deltaproteobacteria bacterium
GAGCATGCCGCTGTGCACAGCCGACAAGACATGGTCGAGGGCCTCCCGGTGTTCGGGGCTCATGTCGGTACGCGTGAACACCTCAGCCGCCGACTTGTAGTCGCCTGCTGCCTCGAAGTGAGGGGCCACGCCCAACAAATCCAGGCTGCCCTTCAGGAACGATATCTCGGCGCGGAGTCCCACCAGGTGCAGCCCAGCCATGGGCGCGATCGCAATGCGACCAAATGCGCTGGCCAGGAAATACTCAGCATGTCCCGGTCGCTCCAGATACACAAAGGCCTTGCGACCCGTGTTGCGAAAGTCCAGGACAGCCCGGCGGAGCTCATCGAGCTGCGCCCACCCGCCCTCGAGACGACCCATGCGGACGGAGAGCGCCACGACAGACGGGTCCTCGGCCGCATCCCGGAGCTGTCGCAACAGGGGAAAAAGGACGACGTTCTGACCCGCTCCGCCCAGCCCCCCAGGGCGGCTGTGGTCTTCTTGAATGCGCCCGCCCAGACGAAGGGTCAAGACCACCCCTCCCCCGCGGCCTCGAAGCCACTCCACCAGCCTGCGGTACCCGAGGGCAGGCAGGTGGAAGAGCACCATCCCCAACAGGGTAACTAGAGCCTGCACCAGACCTCCGAGAACAAGTGGGGCAACACGCAATGCATGGCAGCTCCGCTAGGATGCGTCTCGACTATCGAGAGAGAGAGCCTACCGTGCTGAAGCTGACAACAAAGCGACTCACCCAAACTGGCATTGACGTACTCTACAGCTACGCGCTCGCCTGGATGCCCCTGGGCTTTGCCATCTGGCTGACAGGCATGCACCTCAGGAGCTACGCAATCGCTGCTGGCGGCTTCCTTCTCTCCGTAGTCGGCGCCTACATCTGGACCGACGACTCCCGCAACGAGAAGCCGCCTGAGACGCCCTGAGGTCTACTCCTCTTCTAGAGCGGTCAGCTTCATGGTGTAGTTCCCGGGAAGGCCGCTGTAGCCCATGATGACTACGTAGCAATCGGAGCCGGCAGGCAATGGGATCCCCGTTGTGCCCTCTTCAGGCTTCGACAAGTCTGTCGTCTGCATCCCACCAAACGTGTAGTAGGCAGGGGCATTGGCCGCATCGAAGTACCAGCAGAAGACAATCGCATCGTAGTCGCCACCTGCAGTGTCCCAATCGAGAGAGGCAAGCAGTTCCCCTCCCTCTGGGAAGGTCACGTGATAGGTGTCGTTGTCTCCACCCCAGCTTCCCTGCTCAATCGTCTCGATGCTGCCGCGAATTTCGTTGGTTGTTCCAGCCTTCGCGGCCTCTCCGAGCTCTTGGAAGTGCCCCTCGGCCATCGGCGGAGACTCCACGTCGTAACTGGCCGCGTCGATGTCACAATCATTGGGCTCGTCGCTCTCGTACCAGACGTAGCCCACCTCTGGCTGCATGGCGTACCACGCGCTGAGCTCGGGCAGGGCGGTCGGCCGCAGCACCGGCGGATCGCCTTCAGCCCAGTCCCCTTCAAACTCCCAGGAAACCCTTTCCTTCTCGAGATCGTAGGGAACCAGCTCAGTCACGCGGCGAGCATCGGGGGCCTCGGCCGTGCTGTTGAGGGAAGACACCTGACCGGCAAACAAGAAGACGGTGTTGAAGTCCGTTGAGAGGACGTTGGCCGTACGCACCTCGTAGTTGCCCAGGTGCATGTCCGGGTCGTTATCGTCGCAATCCCGAAGCGCAAGCGAGTAGCCGTCACCATCTTGGTCTTCGGACTCGTACGAGGGGTCCTGCGTGAACGTACCGTCCTCCGCACGGATCCAGTCCCGATTCTCATCGATGAGGCCGTCGCAGTCGTTGTTGATGCCATCCACCACGTCGTAGTTGAAGCCGCCATCGAGCAACTGCCCCGTCTCGTCACGGAGGTGTGGGTGAATCGTGGGGTCCTTATCGTGGCAGTCCTTGGTCAGGGCGTCCGCCTCACTGTCCGACTCCATCAAGCGAACGAAGCCGTCACCATCCGCGTCCGTGTCCTCACCGTCACAGGTGCCGTCCCCATCGAAGTCCGGCATGGCGGCATCGGGGACCTCGCTGTCCGAGCCACAGTTCAACTCTTCCCAGTTGTGGAAGCCATCGCCGTCTGTGTCCTGAGGGCAACCCACCTCTCCCAGGCAGTCACTGTCACACACCCCGTCACCGTCCGCATCAACGGGTGTGTCGTCAGGATCGTAGGGGTTGGTGCCACAAGCGATCTCTTCGAGGTCGCCCCACTCATGGGGAGTGAGTCCTTCGATTGTGCCTCGGTCACCATCGAAGTTGACCGTAAAGTTGAGCGGCGCGTCACCGCCACTGCAGTCATCGTCTAGGGAATTCCAGACAATCTCGTTGCCGAGGCCCGGGTAGATGTTGGGATCCGTGTCGTTGCAGTCACCCATGGAGGCATCCATGCCCAGCCGGGTCTCCAGCTGACCGCGGCAGACTCCATCTCCGTTCAGATCGCGACCATTCTCGCAATGGCCGTCGCCATCGTTGTCCACGTCGTCTGGTCCATTGTCGGCCCAGCCATCACAGTCGTTGTCCTTGCGATCTCCCGCCGTATCGCCACGGAAGGGGTGTACATCCACATCCCCATCGTTGCAGTCGCCATCGAGAACGCTGTAGCCGTCGCCATCCTCGTCCCGGGTCTCCGTCCCAGTATCAGCCGTACCATCACAGTCGTTGTCCTTGCCATCCCCCATGCCATCAATGAGCACGTTGGACTCGATGGAGACCTGCTGGACGAAGTGCATGTCCCAGGCACACCAAAAGGTGTCTGTGTCCTCGTCGAGCTCCCACGACTCACAGCTCGTCCCCCCGACGGGGTTCCCCAGAGCATCGATGTCGTCACTCGTGTAGGCACCGACGAGGAGCTCTAAGGAATCGGTCACCGTGGGGTAGAGCAGATCAGCCTCGAAGGTTGCTTGGTCGCCCTCGATACCCGCCTCCGCAAGGTGTAAGCGGGGATCATTGCCCACCACGATGAGGTCGTAGTCAACGGCATCATCACCACCGTTGACCGTAACCCGCACGTTGAACTCGGTCCCGGGAGTCACTTCAGTGGCAAAGCGCGGATCGGCGATCACCTGCACCGCGACGCCCTCGTCATCGAGCACAGCATTGCCCTCGTCGTCCACGTCAGCGACGCTTTCGTTGCTGTCCGAAAACAACTCATTACCGGTGGCGTCCATCACCACGATGTCCACGTCCGAATCTGGGGAATCGGAGACAACGACACCCTTAAAGACGATCGGCCCGAAGTAATTGGCCGTAATGCGGAACCAGTCTTCATCAGCCGGCGTGCCGAAGAACCCTCCCGAACAATCCGTCTCCGTCTCTCCAGGTGAGATGTCAGCGCAGGTGCTGTCCGCGGTCCCCCGGATCCGGTGATAGGCATAGCTGATGGAGTAGGGTCCATCGGCACTCTCGAGCGTGTCGTTGTTCAACGACGCGTCCTCGGACTTGGGCGCCGTCTCCTTCTCCCACAATCCCAACGGAGGCAAGGTCAGGACACCGTGAATGTGTCTCTGCGGAATGCCTGTTTCTTTGCCCGTGCAGCCCATGGGCCCGGCAACGAGTCCGACCAACAAGGCCACACACAAAGAGAGGAACAACCCTGAGGTCGGCGAACGGAGTGTCTTAGTATTCATCGTCATGTCGTCTTACCTCCCGGCCTAGAAGCTGAACCGAAGCCCGAATTCAAAGCGTCGGGGGAATTGATATGAAGAGGGGGCTGCAAAGAGGGAACCACCGCGGCTCCCGAGAATCGGAATGCCGTTGGAGTCCACCGCGCGGGGGTCCGCTGAGGTGATATCCAAGCTGTTCAAGAGATTGAACACCTGCACAATCAGATCGACCCGAGCGCCAGCAATAGACAGCGCCAGAGAGCCTCGCAGGTCAATGCCCACGTAAGCAGGCAGACGCTCTCGTGTTCCACGCTTGTAGACGTAGTTGCTGAAGCTCTGCGTCCACAGGTTGTACTGGAGGCGATCGAGCGGGGGCCCCGAGCGGAAATCGACTACGCCGCCTAGGGAATAGCCCATACTCGCCTTCTCGCTGAGCTTCCACACGTTGGAGTTGTCATAAGCGGCGCTGATCTTGAAGACATGGGGCTGGTCGGCGCCCGCAATCCCATCCTCGTAGTACCGCTGCGTCGGGTTGTCCATGTCGGGGGAGGTGCCCGTACGATCGGAGTAGCTCCGCCCAGCCGTATTGGATGTCAGGCGTGAGAACGTGTAGCTCGCCAGCATCTCGAAGTTGTCGGACAGCTGCTTGCGGACGACCAGCCCAAGCGACCAGTACTCGCGCCTCGCATCCTGAGGGGTACGCAAGCGATACAGGCTCTCTGCGCTTCCGTTGCGGAAGCCCACCGTGTTGGTGCCGTCTTCGTTCCACAAGACGTTGACTTCATCATCCTCCCAGAGGTTGGTGAAGCGTCGGTAAAGCATGTTGACCTCAGCCGCCAAGTCCCGAGCGATCTCCCGACGCACCGTGAAGAAGAACTCATTGGTTCGGGGAACGACGAAGTCAGAGTGACGAATGTTGCTGGCCGGCGAAGACGCCTTGGTGGAGCTCTCGCCCCACGCCCCTTGCTCGGCATTCCAGGCGTAGTACTCGTAGTTGAAGGTCGACTGATTGAGATAACTCGATAGGACCAGGAAGCCGGGGTCAGCAATCTGAGCGACATTGCCTGAGATCCTGGTCTTTCCATCGCGGAAGGGGTCCCAGGCGACACCGGCCCCCCAGCTCAACGCGTTGCTACTGACAATGGCCTGGGCAAGGTTGTTTTCCAGCCGCGAGTGCAAGTAGCGCCCGCCGAGATTCAGGGTCAATCCGCGGGCTGGCCGCCAATTGTCCTGCACATAGGCGTTGATGATGGTGCCCTTTTCGTTCTCCCGGTCGGCATTGACAACCACGTAGCGGGCGGCGTTCTCATAGGAGTCCAGATCCGAAATCTCTGCGGTCTGCAAGATTGCGTCGTTGTTGGCATCCACAGGTCGCTTCACGAAGATCTCGTTACCCACATAGCCGAAGTCTCGGCTCTCCCAAATGGGCTCAAGCGACGCCCCAGCGGACAGGGTGTGGCTACCCAGCAGCCGGTCGATCCCCACCTCGAAGTCAGTCTTCACGTTGAAGCGGTGGCGTCGGTTCAGGTCGTAGCGCCCGTAAGAGCCGTGCTGAAGTCCGTTAAATTCGGGCCAAATCGCTGACTGCTGCTTGTCCTCGTCGAGGCACCTTCCGATCTCATCTCGCTCGTTGCAGTCCTTCCAAGACACGGGCTGAACAAAGATCGTGGAGTACTGATAGAAGGCGGTCGTCGTGAGCACGGCCCGCCCACCGATCTGAACCTCGTGAGCGAGGCTCGTCGAGAAACCACCCTGGCGCCAGAGTTGATTGGCCTCAGGCAGCACGGTGGGGTCGGTGAGTCCATTGCTAATGTCCGTGGGGTCTGCCCGGAAGGACAGCGTGAACTTGTTGCGCGCGAAGGGCTGAGCCGTGAGCTTCATCAAGATGAAGTGCGAGTTCCAGACCCTGGGTGTTAGCGGGAAGAGCGCATAGTCGCGCCCCACGTCAGTGCCACTTTGGTTCTGGAACACACTCCGGCTGTACTGGTAGGCCAGATAGAACCAGAAGCGATCCTTAACGATGGGGCCACCCAGAGAAGCGTTGAGGTCGGCAGAGTAAAAGGTGGGACGAGCCACGGACAGATACTGACTTCCCGAGCCACCCAGCTCCGTACTCTCGTAGTAGCCGTTGAAGTCCCCTTCGAACGTGTTACCGCCCGACTTGGTGACGATATTGATCGTTCCGCCTAGGCCCTGGTTGTACCGCGCGTCGTAGCCGGCGGTGATGACCTCGAGATCCTGAATGGCGTCGAAGTTGAAGTTCATGGAGAAGGTGCCCGTCACCGGGTCCGTCGTGCTGGTGCCATCCAGGTAATACTGGTTGGACTGCATCGCACCACCGCTGATGTTCGGGTTCGAGCCACCCGTGACGCCCGGCAGGAACTGAACCACGTCCTGGAACGACCGGCCCGAAGGAAGATCCTTCAAGAAGTCGGCGCTCAGAGTGAGGGACTGGGTCGTGGACTCTGTGTCCACCACTGGCCGGCGATCGATCACCTCTACCGTCTCCCCCACCTCGGGAAGCTCCATGATCAGCTTGAGATTGATAGTCCGCCCCACGGATAGCACCAGGTTCGGTCGAATGATCGTCTTGAACCCCTCCTTCACCGTATCCATCCGGTACGAACCCGGGGGAAGGGCCATGAACCGGAACCGGCCGTCCTCGCCGGTGACGATCTCGCGACTTCCCTGGAGGGAGTCGGAGGTCAGGGTCAAGGTCACCCCAGCCAGAGGCGAGTCCGCCTGGTCAACCACTTCGCCCCGAAGGGTCGCCGTCGTGGCCTGCGCAAAGGCCGTTGTACTGGAGAAAACGCCCAACAGGGCGACTGCAGTGAAGATAGAGAGCAGAGATGCACGAGCAGGCAAGGAAAACCTCCCGAGAGCGGGTGGGGACACCGCGCAGCCAAACCGAAAGGCTGGAACGCTCACAAGAGCGGGACTGTAGCGGATTGGCCGAGTTTCTAGCAGCGAGCGAGAGGGGGGTCAAGGCCCCCGGACGACCCGATTCGCGACCCATTTTCCCCCGAAATCTCAAAGGCTTGAATACGCTCTAGGCTCGCGAGCTTAGCAGGCGAAGCCAGTCTTCGAGCCGATGGCGAATTCTCGCCGTGACGCCGAAAGCCCCAAGCCAGGGTTCAGGCTGCTAGGCTGCCGCCCAAGCTCGCGACAAGAACCATGGAGAGACGTAGCTATATGTCCACTTTGATGATCGACTGCCCCTTTTGTCGCAACGAGGTCCCAGCTGGTGCACAGCGCTGTAAGGACTGCTTCAACGATCTGTCCGAGTACAAGCCCGTGCAAATCAAGGGCCTACTCGTCGGCGTCGTCCTCCTTGCTCTCGTCTTCGGCGCTGCCGGGATGTGGTCGTGGCAGACGCACTACAACCATGGGCAATTGGGCAACGCAATTGTCGACAAGGACGAGAACAGGATTGTCCTGGTCTACACCTCCACCATGTCGCGGCCCTCGACCCGGCAGTTGGCCTTTGACGAGATCGCGAGCGTCGAGCTAGTTGCCAGAGACTTTGTTCTGGCCGGAAGCATGTGGGAAGTGTTCCTGGTGACCAACACCAGCGAGAGAATTCTCATGAAGCTGAGCACCAAGAAGAGCCTTGAGGTCTACGCGGGCAGTATCGCGCAGCAGCTCAACAAGCAGCTGACCATCGTCAACAAGATCCGCAGCGGGGCAGACTTCTTCGGCAACGAGGCCGGCTGACACGACTCTAGACTGCGGCTTGGCCACACGCGCTCTTTCCGAGCGCGACAGTCACTTCAAGATCATCCGACAGTTCAACTCCATGAGGGGGCCAGTGCCCTCTATGGAGCGGTTGCCTGTCGAAGCACCCAGAGACACCACGCCATTGAGTCGACCAAGCCCGCAGGCGCTGAGGAGTTCCAGGTAAGGCGTCGCATCGGGAACAGTCCACCGGAACTCAACCTTATCCCCGCCGAGCACAGAGCCCTTGCCACGAAGCTCCAGAACCAATGGCGGTTGCTGAACCCCAAAGCCCTCGGCCACCACCAGCTTGAGTCGATACTCGGCCACGTAGAACTTGACTCTCGCGCTATCGGCTTCGGCCCGTGAAGGCCAGGAGACGAGGGATGCAACCGTAAGGCAACACACAATCAACAGCGACGAGAGCGACAAGCGACGAGACAACATACGAACTCCTGGTGGCGCAATAGGCGCAGTCTAGCAGCAGGCCGGTGAGCGGCTCCTGTGGGCGCGTTGCCACCCCAATCGGACCCTGTGTGCTCCGTCAGTCGGCCAGCCGGCGCACGAAGGTGGGCTTGTCTAGATGCGCCATGTCCTCGTCCACCTGAGCCTGAACGATCTCGTGGGACTTGCGCTCGAGGAGTGCTGGATCAGGAACAGAAGGCTCCCGCTCCTGACGGACGCTCGGAGGCAAGTCCCACGCGTCTGCCGGCAGCACAGCCCAGGGGCTGACCGCTGTCGTGCGGTCCTGCGGCTCGGCCTTGAGCAGTCGATCGATGGGGCGCTGGACGGGCTCGGTCAAGCCCCTCTCCAGGCTCTCCTGCCGGGCTTCAAGGCCCGTTGCCAGCACGGTCACACGCACTTCTTCGCCCATCGCTTCGTCCACGACCCAGCCAAAAATCACCTCGGCATCTTCGTGGGCCTCCTCCTCGATGAGCGTCACGGCCTCGTTCAGCTCGGCCAACTTCAAGTTGGCACTGCTGGTCACGTTGACGAGCACACCTCTGGCACCAGTGATCACCGCCTCTTCGAGTAGGGGTGAACTAATCGCCCTCTGTGCAGCCTCGACTGCACGTAGTTCCCCAGTAGCTGTACCCAAGCCCATCATCGCCAAACCGGGGACGCTCATGACGGTCTTTACATCGGCGAAGTCGGCGTTGACGACGCCCTTCACATGGATCAACTCCACAATGCTCCGGACCGCATCGAACAACACCTTGTCCGCCAACTTGAAGGCGTCCATGGTGCTCATCTCAGGCCCTGCCAGAGCAACGAGACGATCGTTAGGGATCACAACCAGCGTGTCCGCGACCTCTTTCAGCTCTTCGATGCCCTCGTCAGCCGTGCGCCGACGGCGCTTTCCCTCGAAGGAAAAGGGACGCGTGACAATCGCCACGGTCAGCGCGCCATGCTCCTGTGCTGCCTCGGCAATGATTGGCGTCGCACCCGTGCCCGTCCCGCCCCCCATCCCGGCAGTCACGAACACCATGTCGGCACCCGTCAACACTTCCGAGATCGAACTACGACTCTCGAGCGCTGCATCGCGGCCCACCGCAGGTCTCGCGCCAGCTCCGAGCCCTCGGGTGAGCCCGACCCCAAGCGCAATCACATCATCGGCCTTCGACTCCGCTAGAGCCTGCTGATCCGTGTTGGCTGCCACAAACCGAACGTGGGAGAGGCCGGCCTTGGCCATCGTATTGACCGCATTGCCGCCGCCGCCGCCCACGCCGATGACACGAATCTGGATTTCAGCCACGTCAGCATCCTGAGGAGCACGAGCGAACTTGATTGTGGTCTGATCCTTGGACATCTCGGACTCCTAGAGGGCCTTGCCCAGCCAGTCGGTAACCCGACCCTTCATGCGACGATAGAGGCTCGCCTCAACCCCATAGAAGCGATTGTCCGCGCGATAATTCTCAATCCCGAACTTCACCAGCCCGACACCTGTTGCGTAGATGGGCGACGCGACCACATCGCTAAGACCGCCCACCTCACGTGGCGTTCCTCGTCGCACCTGCATCCCCAGGCCCGCCTCAGCGGCCTCGACCGCCCCCGGCAAGAGGCTGCTGCCTCCGGTCAGGACGACTCCTGCCGGAAGCGAGTCCTCGAAGCCGGTCCGAAACAACTCGGCCCGCACCAACTCGAACAGTTCCTGGATTCGAGGCTCGATGACTTCCGCGAGCATCTGCTGGTTCATGGGAACCACTCGATCTCCACCGGGC
>PBPL01000148.1 GCA_002724675.1 Deltaproteobacteria bacterium
CAGTAGTTCCGCTGGGGAAGTGGTGACCGACCTTGTGATTGTCCACGCGCACGTCGATGCGCACGTAGCCCGGCCGCTCTTGCCGCTGCGGGACATCGATGCTCATGGAGACCCCCCCTCGCAGCAACGACAGCGTGGCCTCGGCTTGCTCGTCGTAGCCCATCTTGACTGCGTGGGCGTGGTTGGCTCCGGGGAACCGGTGCGAGCGTACCTTCCCGTCGGTGGCGGCGGGATCAACGGCATCCACCAGGGGCATGTGGCAGTCCTGGCAAGTCGCGAACTCTTCGTTGGCGGGATCGGAGTAGTGGCTGGCGAGCCACTCTGGGTACTGATGGTCGAGATCGGACCGCTTCGCGGGTTGGTCGGACTCTGGGAGGATTGACTGGTGGCATGCTCCGCAGAATCGCGCAGTGTCATGAAGTCCCGGCCGCAACATGGAGGCTGAGTGCCCTCGCCCGTCCATTCGAAGCATGGCGTCGCTGAGGACGCCTGCTCCGAAGAGTGCTCGGGCGGGTGGGTCAATGCGGAAGCTGCCGTTGCCCAAGGGCTCGTGTACCGAGTCGATCGAGTGGCAGACGAGACAGGAGACCCCCTCGTCATGGGGTGCCCTGGCTTCGTTGCTCCCCAGGTAGTCGGGATCGAAGTCACCAGCCAGCAGCGAGATTGGGTCGTGGCAAGCGACACAGAATCGCGCGGCCTCCACGCCATTGTCTCTGCGGAACCACTGGATCCCAGTCACGACATGTTCATCGTTGGCGGAGTGTCTGTGCATGGATTGGGACCATTGCTCGTAGATCGCTGGATGACACGACTTGCAAGCAACGGAACCACTCAGAATTGAGCGGTCCAGCAGTTGGCCACCTTTGACTCGGACCGGTGCGGGCTCCACGAGCGAGGCGGTGAGGGCGTCCGAGTGCCGTGGGTCTGGGGAACTCCCATGGGAGGGGAGGGCGAGGCTGT
Source organism: Deltaproteobacteria bacterium (assembly GCA_002724675.1). GTDB lineage: Bacteria > Myxococcota_A > UBA796 > UBA9615 > UBA9615. Next base: position 961 of record PBPL01000148.1, read on the forward strand.
CCCCCGACCCCTGGGCCGCCCTGGGCGAGCCCTCGGCTTGGCTGTCCAGCCAGGTGCCGCAAGCCACGGCGATCGCCACTAGGGCGACGGTCCCGATCACGACGGGCATATACCTGCGGCTCTGGTACTCCGCTTTTCGGTTGCCGCCCGCTTGCTTCCGAAGCGCCAGGAAAATGTGTAGAGCGATCACAGGGGCCAGGGCGAGCCCTGCAATCAGGTGCATCAGCGCCACGTGGCTGATGGCTCCGTACCAGCGAAGCCCCCCTGCAAATAGAGCGAGCCCGGAGAGTCCGGTTGCCACCAATAGAGCTGCGCACAGCCACGCCATTGTGTCCATGGAGTCCGGTCGCGTCCGGAGCCGGATCCGCACGTGTCCGATGGTGGCGACGACCATTGGCACGAGCAAGAGCAGACCCACGCCCACGTGGAGCGCCTGGAGCAGCTGGGCGGATGCGCTCGGGGAGCCAAGCCAGAGATACATCCCGCTGGCCAGCAGAAAGAATCCCGCGAATAGGCCTAGCTCTGTGAGGGGTCGATTCACCTGTTCATTGTGCCAAAGGGAGCCCTAGTTGGCCTTAGTTCACGGCGCTCGCCGCGCGGATGGTTGCTATTGAACGACGAACTCCGTGAAGTAGATGCGGTGCACCTGGCCGTTTGAGAGCAAGCGGTTGAACCGAACGTTGAGGTCCTCCCGGAGCCGCGCTTTCCCCTCAACATCCATCAGATCGGCGTAGGTGCGGTTGCCGATGAGCGAGATCACTGCGTCACGAAACTTGGTCTGGTTGTTGCGGATCACCCGGGCCGTGGCTTCGGTGTCTACCTCGACCTCGATCCGGGCATTGATGTAGCGCGTCCGGCCGGCATCGAGAAGGTTGACCACGAAGTGCCCGAGCGGCTGCATCACGGCAGGAGTCGCGGCTTGAACGGCGCCTTCCCCGCCCTGATCGACCTGCGCGGAGATCACCGAGGGCGTTACTTGGACGCCGCGAAGTGACAGGTAAGCAAAGGCGGTCTCCATCCCTCCCACGAAGATGACCGACGCTCCCACCAGGGCCAGGAAAGCCACCACGGCGATGGCGGCATAGACCAGCAGCTTCTTTGCTCGACTGGTCTGGTCGGTCTCCCACTCTCCAGTCTCCTCCGGCCCCTGCGGATTCGCAGACAGAGGAGGGACATCGACTTGGGTGACCGCGGAGGTGTCGCTTCTCTTTTTTCCCATTGTTGTCCTCTCTTGCAGCCTAGACCAAGAGGGTGGCTGTTGACTAAGCGGCGTCCACAACCGCCATCACCGCTTGGGTGGCAGACCCTCGTAGGTGCAGCTGCTGTCCTTGTGCCCGTGGCAGAAGCCCATGGTCTGCGGATCGCCGTCGTCGCAGGTGACACCGTCGTTGTATCGGCACCATCCCTCATCGCTGCAGGAGCCTAGGATGCACCATCGATCAACCACGCAGTCAGTGTCCGATTGGCAGGGGACACAGTCATCGATCAGGGTGCCCCAACACGCGCCACCGCTGCCGCGAGCGAGACCGTCTTTCTTGCCCATGCACACGACCCGCGCACAGGGGCTTCCTAGATCACACTCCGCGTCGTTCGTACAGGGGCAGAGTTCTTCGTCGTCGTAGACACAGCCGATCGCCGGGTCGCAGCTGGAGCCGCAGGCATTGTCGTGTCGGCAGTTGAGCTTGTGGCCGAGGCAGTGTCCCTCCGGGCCTGCGTAGCTGAAGTAGCAGCGGTTGGAGGTGAGACAGGGGTCGTTGGCCCCATTCGCCTCGCTGGGAGCCCGCTCCAGATGGACTGTCGCGCCAGTCTCGGTGTCACAGAGGTCGACGGTGTTGGGGTCACGGTCGTCCTCTGGCGGAGCAGCGCATCTGCTGGGAGTCGTCGTCCAGCGGTGTAGGCAGCTCCTTTGCTCCTCCGAGCAGGTATCGATCGTCTCGGGTTGGCGGTCCTGGCAGAAGGGGACGGTCTCTACGACGCAGACGGTACCGGTACACACGGGCCACTGGCAGAAGCTTCCCTCGCACTCCTCGTCGTCATTGCAGTGCTGGCATAGGGGGCTGTTGGGCACCTCTCGCCAGCTGCAGAAGCTCTCTTCGCAGGGGCCGGCGATGCACACGTCGCCGCCTGTCTGAATGCACTCCCGATTGTCGCCGCCCATGCGGCAGACTTGCGGCAAGAGTAGGCGGTCGCCGCAGAATCGAGTCTCGGGTTTCACCTGACACAGCCCGTCATTGCAAGTGAACTGTTGGCAGGGGTGGTCGGTCCTGCAGTCTTCGTTCACCTGACACGGACGCATGCCGTCCGCAAGCAAGTGGACGCAGCGGCCGGCTTCTTCGTTGCAGAGATCCCAGGTGTCTCTGTGTTCATCGCTGCAGTCTCGTTCCGTCTTGCGACAGCGCCCATCTCGACACTCCTTGGGCTCACAAAAGGAGTCCTCGCAGTCCTCCTGAGAAGAGCACGACGCGCACTCATCTAGGGAGAGCTTCAGGTAGCTGCAAGCGCCCTGAGTACAGGTGCCGACGGTGCAGGGTGCCATGCCGTCTGGGAACGAGCAGTCGCCGTCAGACTGGCAAGTCTTGGAGCAATACGGATCGGGAGTGTGCACACAAGTGCCCCGGACTTCGTGGAAGAAGTCGATGGTGCAGGGGTCCTCATCGCTGCAATCGCGACTCGTGGGTACCCGGTCTTCACCGAATGCTGCAGCCGAAGGTTTCGATGGGCTGCTCGAGGCGGGAGGCGATGTGGCTGTGAGCGTCCCATCGTTGGCTGATTCGCTGCCGTCTCCATTGTCTACAGCTGGGTCATCCCCCTGGTTCAGAAAGACGACGGCAAGCCCCCCCAGCAGAAGGAGGGAACCTGCGGCTGCTACGACGCGCGAACTCACCGCGATGGAATTGCCGACCTCAGCTGCCCGCCGGAGAGCAGCGCCTGAGTAGCTGGAGGTATTTCTGCTCGTGGGGCGCGAGAGGCATCTTCTCAGGATTGACCGTGACACTGGCGCCCACCACTTCGTAGGCACCTGAGGGTCCGGGAGCAGAGGGTACTTGTACTCGTGTGCAGCCCTGCCCTTCGATGGCTGCGATCCCGTCTTCGCTGTTCATGGGTAGCCCCAGCGCGCACAGGAAGAGGGGGTCTGTGGGGTTGGCCAGGTAGGCAAACTGGAAGCTCCCGTCGTCGTCCACGAACGAGTATGCGGACGGATTCCCTTGGGATTCCTCTTGATCGAGGATGGGCTCGGGGGCTGCCATGACGAAGAAGCCACCGTTCTCTACGCCGGGAGACTGCACCTTCCCCTGGACAATGCGGGGTGTCTGAGCGCCCTGAGCCGCCGGAGCGGTGTTCGCTGTCTTGCCGATGAGCAGGAGCCCCTGCGGTAGCGGACTGATGGGGATGTTCACGTCGCTACGCGTGGTCACAGCGCCACTCTTGCCTTTGAGCGATTTCTTGAAGCAGCCGCCCACTTGGATGTGTTGAACCTGGTTGTGATCTGCAGGTCCGATCGCGCAGACGTGAGAGCCTTTTGTGTCGGCCTTCAGCTCTACGTCGAAGCTTGCTGATGTCGTTGTCGCCACATCGAAGATCTGAACCTGGCTTCCATCTTTCCACTTCGACAGGGGCCGATCGACCGCAATGAGGGCCATTGTCTTGGCCCCCGCGCTGTCCATCTGAATGGATCCTTTGAGCTTGTAGGTTGCCGCCGCCTTGTCGGGGGCCTCGAGCCAGCAAACCCCGCGGGCGTTCTGGACCGTTCCGCCGGGGGCCGTTGACTCTCCCTCTGTCCCCCAAAGGTGCTCCGGGGGTAGCTCGCCCTCAGGCCTCCGGTTCTCTTCTCCGGCTTTGCCCTCTTCACCCGCCTTGAACCCACCCCCTGCTGGCATCTCGGTGGGATAGGCGGTCGCCATGTCCTCTTGCCCTGCCGCTCCCTCTTCACCCTTCTCGAAGCCGGCCCCAGCAGGGAGATGCTGAGGGTAGACGTCCATCTCCATCGTGCCTGGGCTGCTAGCGGTAGGGGAGGTGGATGTGGATGGGGCCACGTCGCTGCGGTTGTCGGCGGAGCTTTGGTCCGTGGCGCTGGTCCCGCGCCCCCACTGGAAGGCTGCGACGGCGATCACACCAACGAGCAAGACAATCGATGCGGTGCGGATGGCGGTCTCTGTGCCCATCTGGACTCCTGAAGAAGGCGGACTCGACGGTAGCATGGAGCAGGGACCGAGGGAGAGTCGAGAGCGAAGAGGGTGAGAGGCACGTCGCCGGTTCGGTAGGAGAGTCCGTGGACCATCATCATGGATTGTTTGTGTCCATTTCGGGTCCTTCTTCGCCCAGCGCCACACCCTCCCCGCGTTCTTGTTCGACGAGGAAGGAGCCGAGGGCTAGCACGTCGATTCCGGAGGCGCGGAACGCTCGAATGGCGTCCTCTGGCGTGCACACAATGGGCTCTCGGTGGAGGTTGAACGAGGTGTTCACCAGGGACTCTAGGCCGGTCTTCTCGCGATAGAGGGCCAGGATGCGGTGGTAGGGCGGGTTGTCTTGTTCGCGCAGCACCTGAGGGCGAGCCGTGCCGTCGATGTGAACGACTGCCGGTGATTGCTTTCGGAACGTGTCGGTGGTGTCGAAGGTTACCGTCATGTAGCTGGCTGCGAGCTCTCCCCCGTCCATCCGCTCGAAGCAAGAGGTGGCGTGCTCGGCCATGGTCACTGGCGCAAACGGCATGAACTCGGATCGTCCGAGGCGCTTGTTGAGCCAGTCGTTGGCGGTGGGGTCCTGAGTTCCGTACAGAATCGACCGATTGCCGAGCGCCCGGAGTCCATATTCCATGCGACCCGAGTACCTGGCCACGATGCGATCGGACACGAGGGCGTCGACAACTGCAGCCTCGATGTCGGTCTGCCTGCGAGCGACGATCCCCCTCGGTCCCGGGGTGTCCGAGATCCCGGCTTCAGCGAGAGCACGCTCGATGTCCGATTCCGTGGGGCCCGGTCCTAGATAGATGTTGGACAGGGGGCGGTTGATGGCGTTGCCTTGCTCGGCGAGCCAGGCGAAACCCGCGCCCATGCTGATGCCCTGGTCGGTCATGGCGGGGTGGACGAAGATTCGGTCGACCTGGGGCAGATCTAGAATGCGCTGGTTGAGCACAACGTTGGCGAAGGTGCCGCCCGCGAGCACCACGTCCCGCGCTCCCGTCTCTGCGAGCGCGTGCTCGACGTAGGCGACCATGACATCTTCGAGCCGCTTCTGACAGGCTGCTGCCACGTCCTGGGGCTTGTGGTCTGCTAGCTCGGCATAGGCGCCCCGTCGTCGACTGCGCTTCCAGAGCCCTGGAGTTCGAAAGCCGGTCCCGTCGTCATTGAGCGCAAAGAGCTTCTCCATGACTGGGTAGGCAGGCTTGGGATCGCCATAGGCCGACAGGCCCGTGACCTTGCCCGCGAGCAGGTTGTGATAGCCGAGTAGCTGGGCGATCTCGCCGTAGAATTGTCCTGGAGAGTGGCGCGCCGAGGTGCCGTACAGGTACTCCGCCCGTCCGTCCCGACAGACAAACACCTTGGAGCTAAAGCCGTCTCCCATGTTGTCGGCCGTGATCGCCACAGCATCTGGGTAGCCTGAGCACATGTAGGCGGAATAGGCATGGGCTGTGTGGTGGTCTACGAACGAAGCGAGCTGGGGGAAGCGCCCCTTCAGTGCGGCCTTGCCCAGCTGCTCGGAAGCCCAAGTCGTCAGTCCGCCTCGGCTGAGTTGATGCTGGAAGGCAAGCCAAGCCTTGTGCTTCCCACCGAAATAGTCGTGCTCCGTGTCGGGCAAGATGTTCGCCGAGATGCGCGGCAGAAAGTGGGTTCGATTGGCGGGTAGCAATACGTCTACGTCGGACATCGTGATGCCGGCGAAGTTCAGGCATGCCTCCACCGCCATCTTGGGGAATCCGCCAGCAAAGCGGACCCGAGTGAGGCGCTCCTCCGCCACAGCAAACACCGGCTCTGTGCCACGAAACAGGGTGGCGTTGGCGTTGCTGTCCTCGTGGATGCAGAGCATCCAGTGGGGGCTGGAGTCTTGGGTGCTCAGATCATCCTCCGCCTGTGTAGGCCATACGAGGCCCCCAGGATGGCGCTCGCTACGCCAATGATGCTCCATGCGCTGATGTGGCTGCCAAGCAGCACGGCTACGACGAAGTGCACAGTGGGGATGGCAAAGATTCCCAATGTGGCCCCCAGGGTGATCAATACCTCGGGCTCGGGGTCTCGCAGCAGGACCCAGGCTAGTGCCATGCCTGGGGCGAGGCTGCCATAGACGAAGAGCAGAACGCCTAGCAGGACCGATGTCATTGGCGCTGGATGCTACCATTCTGTTGGAATGACCGAGTCCTCCAACTACACCCGCCTGTACACCCGCACGGTGGTCGATCACTTCTGGAACCCGCGAAACATGGGCTCCATGGACGAACCCAGCGGCGTGGGAAGGGCCATTAATCGGGCTTGCTCCGACGTCGTTCGCCTGTTCATCAAGGTGGAAGACGGCGTCATCACAGCGTCCCAGTTTCAGGCGCAAGGTTGTGTCGCCTGTGTCGCTGCCGCCAGCATGACCACGGAGTTGGTGGTGGGACGCCCTGTGGATGAGGGTGAAGTCCAAAAGAGTGAGGTCATCGAAGCGCTGGGCGGTCTCCCCGAGAAGAAGGTCGAGTGCTCTCTGATTGCCCCTAATGCGCTCCGTGAGGCTCTGGCTGACTACACAGCTCGCCAGGAGGGTTGACCCCTCGTGACTGGCTCAGCCCCCCCCAGGAAGGCCCCTGTGCTCCCATCTGCTTCTGCCACTGTCGTTCTCGCTGCCCACAATGAGGCTGGAGCCGTTGGCGCTGTGCTGCGCCAAGTACGCTCGGTGCTCGGCGATGTGGAGATCATTGTCGTGGATGACGGCTCCACCGATGGAACTGCGGACGAGGCCGAGGCCGAAGGCGCACTGGTGATCCGTTGCTGGCCCAATCAGGGCAAGGGGGTGGCGATGCGCAAGGGGATCGCTGCCGCCACTTCGGACTGGCTGATCTTCCTCGATGCGGATGGCCAGGACGATCCAGCAGAGATCCCACGACTGCTCGACGCCATCGAGGACGATGTCGCTCTGATCAATGGCTCACGATTCCTCGGAGTTCTGGAGCCAGGCGCGATCCATCCGGTCAACAAGGTGGCCAATGTGTCACTCACCCGGCTCTTGTCTCTGCTCTACGGTCAACGGATCACCGACAGCCAGGCGGGTTTTCGGGTGCTTCGTGCCGACCTGGCGCGGGCCCTGGCACTTCAGTCTCGGGAGTACGAGTTCGAGACCGAGGTGCTTGCGAAGATTCTGCGTCGCGGCTTGCGGGTGGTGGAAGTGCCGGTGACTCGCTACCCCCGGGCGGCGGGCCGGACTGATTTCCGGCGGGTGCACAATGGGCTGCGCATCTTGAAGATGATCCTGAAGGAGCGGGTACGGCCCGTCCCCACGGTCTGAGGTCGGCTTGACGGAATCGACGTCGCCAAACGGAGAGAATGACGGGCGAGTCTTCGGACGGGTGATGCTCGGGATCTTCGTTGTGACCTTGCTGTTCGCACTCTTGCGTTTCGACGGGCCGGCCAAGGGCTATTGGGACACCTACATCACGGCTCCGGCCATGTTCATGAATGCCCAGCCCGTGGACTTCGTCCTGAAGGATGGGCAGCCAGCTTGGGACTTTCGTCTCGAGGGCCGATTGCCGGGTGACCTGGTGGACGAGGGCAGCTTCGGGATCATTACCAAGGACCAGCGGATTGGGGCCCCCATTGTCGCTGCCCCCCTGTTCGCTGCCTTTGGACAACTGGGTTTCCGGTTGCTGTTTGCGCTGGTGATCGCGCTGTTGATTCCCACCACGGTCCTGGCTTGCCGCGTTCTGCCCGGTGCCAGCGCGCCGCGAGCCCGATGGGCGGCGCTGGCCGCTGGCGTCATTCTGGCTTGGAATCCTTATGTCCTTAGTGTCGATCGGCTGAACGCCAACACGATGGTTCTGCCTCTGTGCCTCGCGTTGATCTACCTCCTGGGCCGGGAGCGCACCTCTTGGATCGGAGCTGGGCTGGTCTTCGGAGTGATCGCCGGAGTGCGCAATGAGGCGATCTGCTTCGTCCCTGCGATTTGTCTCTGGCTGTTGGCCGGCAGGGATCGTAAGGACCCCTTCAGTGCCCGCTTCGGCAGGTTGGTTGTTGTGGGCCTCTGCACCGTGGTCGCGATGCTTCCCATCTTCTATTGGAAGTGGTTCGCGTTCGGGCACCCCTTGATGCACCCCAGCCAGTTCCCCCACTTTCAGGGGTTCAGGCCCGAGTTTGCGCACAGTCTCTTGGGCTGGGACTTTCAGTTCAATGGTCTGTTCAACTGGCCACTGCACTCCGAACTCGTGCGCACGCCCCACTTTGGGTTTCCCACCTATCTGTTGTTCCCACTGGTGACCGCTCGTGCCCTGGGTCTGGTGGGCTCCGCTGCGGTCTTGCTCGGTGTGTTCTCGCTGACCCGGCGGGCCCGCCTCTTGGCTGCCGTGCTGGTGGCGTGGATGCTCCCGGTCTACATCCTGTTCGGCCCCCAGGAGAACTGGGAGGAGGTCAAGATGACCTTCATGCTGCTGGCCTGGCCGCCCCTTGCATTGTTCCTGGCCGAGGGGCTCCACTGGCTCATGGCGGGGCTTCCCAAGAAGCGTCTGGGGGCATTGGTGGGCGTCTCCCTCTCAGTTGGCCTGTGCGTGACGCTCCTGGGCAAGGTCGATGCGCCCCAGGACACGCGCTGGTATGTGCGCTTCCCGAACGCCGCTCTCGCGACCAACCCGGGGGCTCAGGCGGGGCTGGCGGAAGAAGACCGGAATGACTGGCTGTACTTCCAGAGCTATGAGACCGAGGCTGAGATTGCGCGGGAGCGGGCCAAGCTGACCGCTGCGCTTCCCTGGCCTGCTCCGTATCTGCCGTTGCGCTGGGACTTCGGCCGAGAGTTGAGCGAGATGGGAGCCGAGGTGGGCACGAGAGAGCTCGAGGTGCTCGAGATCTGGGGCTACATCTACGGGACACGTCGATGACCGAGTTCGCACGAACCGCAGCTAGGGAGGGCGATCAGGATGCCCTTTCCATCACGTTTATCCGAACCTCTTGCCTCTTGCTTCAGTACGGGGGAAAGACGGCAATAACCGACCCCTGGTTCGGCCGCACGATGCGCGGGCTGCCCGTGTTTCGGCAGCCTGGCGTGCCGATCGAGCAGCTGCCTCGCATTGACTACGTCATCGCCAGCCATCTGCATCGAGACCACTTTGACCGGGATGCTGTGGCACGGTTTGGGCACCCCGAGCTCGAGATCGCCGGCACGATAGGCACGGCTCGCTATTGTGACGGTCTGGCTCTGGGCTCTGTGCACGACATGGGCCCTTGGGACCGACACCAGCTGGGCCCGTTCTCACTCTGCGCTACCCCTGCTCTGCACACAGGCCCCCCACCGCCCGAGATCAACTTCGTCATCGAGTGTGGCGGCCTGCGCGTCTTCTTTGGCGGGGACGCGCGTTGGAGTGACGCCTACGAGCGCATCGCAGAGCGGTTTCCGAGCATCGATATCGCGATCTTGCCCATCGGCGGCACGCTGATCTTCGGGCACCGCACGACGATGGCTCCGGTGGACGCGACCCGGGCTTGTGAAGTCCTACGCCCTCGGTGGGCTGTGCCCATTCACGAGGGAGGCGAGTGGCTCCCAGTGCCGCCAGCGAGCTTTCATCCGGGACGCAACCGCCACTTCGTGCGCGAGCTAGAGCGCAGTGCCGTGGACTGTGAGCCTTGTGTCATTGCGCCGGGGGAGACCGTGCGCTTCACGCCGGAGGGGATGAGGCGCATCTAGTCTCGCGACCCGGCCAAGGCTGGTTGTGGGCTGGCTCAGGCCCTCTAGGCGCCGACGAGGGGCTCTCGGACCCGGGATAGTGGCCGCTGTGTTCGCCATCTGGCCCGGGCTCGGTCGGGGAACTGTGGTCGGTCGTGTCCGTGTCCTCGGGTTATGTTTGCCCATAAGCTATTCCTCCATGGGACTGTCGTGCTGAGCGAGGTTGCCTGATTCTTGCTGTCCCCCACATCTCGGCCTTGGTCACGTCGCTCCGGCGGCGTGCCGATGTGCTGTGCTCTGGGGGCCTCGTCCTGGCCTGTCTCCTGGTTGTCTCGGATTTGGTCTACGCCGAGGACACAGCGGCACCTTGTCCCACGGCGCAGGCTTCGGGCGACGTCACGTTGCGTACGTCGGACGAGCTTGCTGCCTTCGGTCAGCGGTTTAGTGGAGCCACAGGCACCCTGGTGATCGAGGGCCTAGATCAAGGGGGCCTCCAATCTCTTCGATGTCTGCAGGAGGTTGGTGGGACCCTTCGCCTCGAGGGGAACCCCGGAGCCACCCACGTGTCGCTTCCGGCGCTCGAGCGGGTGGGAGGCTCACTCTGGTTTCTCTACAATCCGCGGGTCCAGTCGGTCGAGTTGCCTCGCCTGACGGGCGTAGGCGGCGCCCTCTGGGTTGCCCACAGTGACGCACTGGAGCGGCTGGACCTCTCTGCCTTACAGCGGGTGGGGGAGGGGATGTTCCTCTGGCGCAATAGGGCCCTTGAGGTGGTGGAGCTAGGGTCGTTGCTGGACCTCGGTCACACGCTAGAGGTCAAGGAGAATGAGGCCCTGACCGAGCTGAGGCTGGGCCTCTTGGGCCGCATTGGCGGCCGACTGGACCTGCGGGACAATCGGAGCCTGCAGCGGGTCGTGATGCCCCAGGTGACCACGGTGGGTGACCTGGCCGTGCTCGTAGACAACCCAGCCTTGGCGACAGCTCGATTCGACCAACTACAGGGCATTGCCCGCTCGCTGATGGTGGCCCGCAATGGCAGCCTCTTGGAGTTGTCGGTGCCCGCCCTACACAGCGTTGATTGGGAGCTTACGGTTCGCGACAACCCCCACCTGTCTCGTCTCGATCTTCCCCAACTGCACACCGTAGGTCGCGCCCTACTGATCGAGAACAACCCGTCTCTGCGAGCGCTCGTTTCCTCGAACCTGCGAACGGCATCCGATGGGATTACGGTTCAGTCCAATGCCTCGCTCGAGCGGGTGTCGTTGTCGTCGCTGCAGTCGGTGGCCCGCGACCTGTGTATTCAGCAGAACGGCCGGCTGTCGGCCGTGGATCTCGGTGGTCTGGAGTCGGCAGACCAGCGCGTCCTCGTGCTGTCCAACCCGAGGTTAGAGGCTCTTCGCCTCCCTCGCCTAGTGGCGGTGAATTGGCGTCTGGAGGTGCGGGAAAACCAACGGCTGGGAAACCTAGAACTGCCGCTGCTTGAGTCCGTCGGCCATGGCGTTCATGTGGTGGGTAATGCCCAGCTAGAGCACATGGATTTGCGAAGCCTCCAGACGGTGGAGTGGGTCCTCGAAGTGGTCGAGAACGGCTCGCTTGCCAACCTGACAGTGCCGGCGCTCAGGTTGTTGGGCAAGGGGCTCTCTGTGCAGCACAACGGTGCGATATCGGCAGTGGACGCTCCGTCCCTGAGCGAGGTGGGAGGTGCCCTCTTGGTTCGGAACAACCCGGGGCTTAAGTCGTTCACTATGCCCGCATTGACTCAGGTCGGAGCCCCCCAGCTGGTGGTCGTACAGAACCCGGCCCTGACTCGCCTGGAGCTGCCCCTCTTGCAGCGAGTTGAACACAGCTTGAGGATCGTGGAGAACCGGGACCTAGAGGTGCTGTCCTTCCCGCGCCTAGAGGCCGTGCCGCGGCAACTCTCGGTCGCCAACAACCCTGCTCTGCGAGAACTGCAGGTCCCCGGACTTCAGGCGGTGGATTGGCACCTGGAGGTGCGGAACAATCCGCGCCTGTCGCTGGGTGATCTTCATAGACTGCAGCAGCAGAATGCCGGCACAGTCCTCGTCTGCGGCAACCGCGGTGGCGAGGCCTGTCGGTAGGTCGATTGAGGCCCCTTTCGCGTGGGGAGCGCCCCACTGTCCTGCGACCCGAGCGCGTCGTCGGCCCTGCTACCCTGGCCAGGTGATGGCTGTCGCCGGTCCCCGGGCACCTTGCCCAGAATACGCTTGCTCTTTGTTGGCCCTGGCGCTGCTGCTGCCCGGCCTTGGCTGTGTCGAGCCTGCTGACGTGGCGCCCGTCGACACGATTTCGTCTGTGGAAGTGCCCACTGTCCAGGACCCGCGTGTGGACGTGGGCTCGGAGGAGATCCTGCGGCGCAACGACCAGATCCGAAGCCACTTGGATGGTGGGCGGGCCGACGAAGCCCGAAGTCTGGCGGAGCAGACCCTGGCGCTCCACGTGACCGGTTCGGAGGGGCTTGATCGGCTCCGTGACACTCGCAAGTTGCTGGGCGCAGCTCTAGCCGACCTGGGTCGAGCAGCTGAAGCGGAGGCTCTCTTGACGGTAGCGCTATCGCGGGAGGATTCGGATCACTGGAACTGCGCTTATCAGGCGCTCGGAGTCCTCTATTCACGGAGCACCGACGCCGAGCAGGAGCACGGTCGCCCATTCGATGCCACGCCGCCGCCCAAGGGGGACCCCGAGGCCAACTTCCGGGCGGCGCTGCGTTACTACGACGCGAGCCGTCGCCCGGCGGCTCTGGCATTCATCGAGCGAGCGATTGCCTTGCAACCCGTGCCGCAGTTTCATGTGGTGCGAGGGTTCTTCCTCTTGGCGGACAAGCGCTTCGCCGAGGCTGAGGAGGTCTTCCGGTTGGCGGCGGAACAGGTGCCGGAGGACCCGGGCGCTGCTGCAGGCCGCGGGCACCTTGCCATCATCGGTCGCGAGTACGTCGATGCTCAGGCGGCATTGGAGCCCGCCCTTCAGCGATGGCAGGGCATCGACGTGGCTTCGTCGACTCACCCTGGGTACTACGACTTCGTTCATCGCATGATCTGTCTCGGACTGGGCTGGCTGCATGCCAATCAGGACCAACATGAAGTCGCGGTGGATTACTTTCAGCGTGTGCTGGCCTCCCGGCCTTACGACCTTCTGGCTCGACTGGGGCGTGGCAACTCACTGATGGGGTTGGGAGACATGGACGCAGCTGAGGTTGAGCTGCGGGGCGTTCTGGAACTGGATCCCGAAAATCCCTACGCGACCGCCGAGCTCGCCTCCATTGGGCTGAGCCGGGGACAGCTCGATGCTGCGGAGCGAGGCTTCAAGACTGCGCTCGAATCGCACCGCGGTGGCTACACCTGCCCGTACGAAGGCTTGGGCATGGTGTACCTCAGGCAGGGACGGATCCAGGAGGCGCGAACCAGCTTCGAGAAGGCCATCGAGCTCAACCCGGACATCGAGTACAAGAAGTTCAATGGCCTGGCGGAGATCTACCTGCAGGAGGGACGCATCGACGAGGCAGAGCGACTGCTCGAGAAGTCGATCGCCAACTATCCCTACGATTCGACAGCGGCTCGCAAGCTTCAGGAGTTGCGCTCCATGCGCGCTACGCCCTGAGCTCGCCCTTCATGGGCTCGGTGCTCCCAAGGGAGCTTGGCTCGATCTGCTGCACGACGGCGAGTCGCTGAGGCCGCAGACGGTCATCTGTGGATTGTTGGCCAGCCCCACAGACCTAGAACTCAACCGGGGGCAGTCCCGGAGTTGAATACCGCGGGCTGTGGTTACGGTTTCTGGGACATCCAGACGGTCGAGTGTGGCGTTGTGGGTGATGGCGAGCAGCCCACCGACACGTTCTAGCGACGAGACATAGATTCGCTCGAGCTGTCGATTGCCGGTGAGCCTCGCCGACCCGGGAGGCGCTTGGTGCGAGTCGGGGGGACGGCCAACCCAGAGGTCTCCCTGCACGCTCTTCAGGCTGAAGAGATTCACCTGAACCAGAGAGGCGCTGTTGTCGATGCCCAGCGATCCTCCCACCTCCAGGAGGGAGGTGAGAACAAGGCGTGGCAGCGATGCATTGGTGCGAATCAAGACGTGTCCCTCGACCTGTTGGAGTGATAGGAGCCCAACGCCTACCAGGGAGGGCAACTCTACGAGCTCCAGGGCGCCCGCCAGGTGGGTGAGGTGGGGCGCATCGATACTCTCCAGTTGTGGGTTGCGCTGGATGCGGAGGTGGCCCCCGACCGGTCCGGATGCTGGCCTGGTCACCTGGGTCAGTGCGGGTAGCTGCACGGTCCTGAGACTGGCGTTGTCGTGTATCCACAGGTCCTTCAAGGTCTTCAGGCTGGTGAGAGACAAGCCCAGGAGGTTCGGGCTGTTCATGACCCAGAGGTCGCCGTCCACACTCTCAAGACAGGCCAGAGCTTTGGTGTCCCGTACACCGGACCCCTCGATGGTCAGGTCTCCTGCAACGTGCCGGTACAGTCTCCCGAACTCCCGGACGTCGTATTCGGTGGCGAGTGTGGCGCCCCCGGGGTGCGTAAGGCGAGTGGCTCGCTCCTCGCAGTTGGGGTTCTCTGGAAGCTCTTCCGGCCGGGCGGGACTCTCAGCCAGGGCAGGTGCGAGTCCCAGGCAGCACAGAACCAGGGCGGGCACGATGCGGGCCATGGGGTGGCGCTGGAGTGGCGTGCGCTGCTGGTCGGTTGACTGGCTCATGAACAAGTCCCAGCTTGCCGGCTCGCGAGGACCACGTCATCTGGGAAACTGCGTCTTGCTGCACAGCCGATGCTCCCTTACCCTTGCGCCGCCATGTTGTTGACTTCACTTCGTTCTGTCGCCTCGGTGCGGGCGGCCATCCTGTCCTGGCTACTGGTTGGCCTGTTCGTATCGATGTCCTCGTCCACATCCTGGGCTGCCGAGGCCCAGACGGTGTGCGCGACCCCCCGTTCTGCGGTGGTCTCGTTCATCGACAACCTGATGGAAGACGGCAAGCCCGCCCAGGCGACGGCCTGTTTCGACTTTTCGGCTGGCCCGAAGGCCGCTCCTGATCAGTTGCGTATTGCGCGGGACCTGCTCGCAGTGCTCGACGGCGAGGGCAAGTTCGTCGACTACTCGAGCATCCCCAACGATTCGGACTACCGAGACGAGATAAGTGGGTCCCATCGCTACGTCTTGTTCCCGAGCTTGTCCGAAATCTACCTGGAGAAAGTCTCAGCAAACTGGCTGGTATCCAGCCACACGGTCTCCGTTGCCGATGAGTTGTTCGAGCGTACCTATCGGGTGCCGCTCCAGCGGATCGCGCAGCGGCTCCCGAAGCCCTTCAAGGCGGTCGTAGTCGGGGTGGCGCTGTGGAAGTGGCTGGCCTTGGCCATTCTGGTCCTGTTTGCACCGCTGGTCGCAAAGCTCTTCGAGCTGGTCCTACGCGCGCTGCTCCGTCGCAGCATCGCCCGCTTCGTTGCTCGCTGGGACGAGGAGTCGGAGCGCACGGTCCTTCGGCGCCTGAACTTGTTGATTGCTGCTGGGGTGGTTGCCGCTCTTCTGCCCAATATCGGGCTGCCCGTGCGCTTCAACCAGGTCTTGTTCGTGGTGGTCAAGCTGGTGTCGTCGCTGGCTGGCGTCATGATCCTCCACGGCTTCGTGGACCTCGTGTTCAACGCCTGGGCTCGCTTGGCCCAGGGCACCGACACCAAGATGGATGACCAACTGCTCCCCTTGTTGCGCCGCGCAGCCAAGGCGCTTGTCCTCATCGTCGGGTTGTTGTTCGTCCTCCAGAATCTCGACATCGATATTGGCTCCCTGCTCGCTGGCCTGGGCATTGGCGGCCTTGCCTTTGCCCTGGCAGCAAAGGACACGCTGGCCAATCTGTTCGGCTCGTTGACCGTGTTTGCAGACCGGCCATTTCAGATCGGGGACTGGGTTCAGATTGGTTCCGTGGAAGGAACGGTGGAGGAGGTCGGTTTTCGCTCGACGCGGGTACGGACCTTCTATGACTCGGTGGTGACGATCCCCAACAGCAAGATGACCGACACAATCGTCGACAACATGGGTCGGCGCCGATACCGCCGCTTCAAGACCGTGATCGGGCTCACCTACGACACCACACCAGAACAGCTGCAGGCCTTCGTGGAGGGCGTCCGGGCATCCATCCTCGCATCACCGCACACGCGCAAAGACGCCTTTGAGGTGCACATGCAGGGACTGGGGAGCAGCTCCCTGGACATCCTCGTGTACGCGTTCTTCGAGGTGCCCGGTTGGCGCGAGGAACTCGTGGGGCGCCACAACCTTCTCTTGGAGTGGATGCGGCTGGCCGACCGACTCGGTGTGGAGTTCGCCTTCCCGACACAGACTCTTCACGTGGACAGTCTGGCAGCTCAGCAGGCCCAAGAGGCTCATGCTGCGCCCGCGGCGGCTTCTCTGAAGACGACTGCGGAATCCTTCGGTCCTGGCGGGTCGGAGGCTCGGCCGAGTGGCCCGGTAATGACCGATGGGTTCTGGCCCGTGGAGCCGGGGACCGGCAAACCTCCTGCGACGAGCTGAGGGCTCAGGCCCTCAGGCAGCGCTGACTGAAGACGACGAAGCGTCTCGGCTCACCTCGTCGAAGTCCATGGGGAAGCCGCCTTCATCGATGGCGCAGAATTCGTCCTCCTGCTTCAGGACGCGGCTCTGCAGGTTGATGTCCTCTCTTGCGAGGATTTCCTTGAGCTCGTCCCGGAACAGTTGGCTGTGGAAGTCTCGGACCGGGCGTAGGTGAGGGATGGGGCGGGCAGCGACCTTGAGCATCACAGCGACGGTGGAGTGATAGGTACAGAAGATGCCCAGGCCCGCCAGGTAACGGGGCAGGGAGATCGGCTTTCCGGCGTTCTTGCCACCACAGCACTTCCCCATCAGACAGCCTCCTTCTTTTTCGTACTTGCTTTGACGCCCAGCGACGCGATCTGGTGCCGTCGGTGGGCCAAGAGGGCCTGCACGTCGACCCCCTTCTTGTCGAAGAATCGGCGGATCACCTCGCGGCAGATCTGAGCTTTCTGTTCGATGAAGCGTCCAACGACGGGCTCGTCGTGCTTTACGCGCTTGTTGAAGAACAAGTAGGGCATGTAATAGAGCTCGCCTGCGACGCAGGTAGGCTGGATGCACAAGTGACGGTCCATGACCTGTACGCCCATCTTGAGCCCCAGGTCCTTGATGACCTGCCGGGATTCGGCCCGTCGAACCTCGTAGACCGGGGTCCCAAAATCAACGGTGTGGTCCTCATAGAAGAACTGGATGAGGCTCAGTGACAGCAGCATCTGCTCCACCATCTCGTCCGTGTCCGAGTTGGAGCCGTCGGTCATGTGCGTCAGGCCGTGCTCCAGGCAATAGACTGCCGAGCGCATGTGCATGGCCATCTTGCAGCCCATGAACCAGATGAAGCCCGATCGGTACTCCTTGTAGTCCTCCAGCACCGAGTTCACGAGGATCTCGTCGAAGTGGGTCTTCGTGGAGATCAGGCTGTAGACGAACTTGTCGCCCAGGCGTCTGTTTAGTTCGTCGACGCGTTCGGCTGTTCGGTGGTGGTAGTAGTGCCCGTAGCCGTTGCGATAGGTGACGAGGTGCACCTTGTCGTAGTGTTCCGCCAGCATGACGGCCGTGGCAGTGGAATCGACGCCCCCACTGAACATCAAGGCAATCTCGTTCGGGCGAAGCTCGGGGTAGCTGTCCGCGCTCATGGGAGGCGGACGGGAGCCGATCTCGATCAGAACGTCAGAACCAGGCTCCACCGGCTCCAACTTCTCGCCAAAGGGCGAATTCAGAATGGGAAATCGCACAAGAGTCCCTCGATTGCCGCCCCTTAGAATTAGCACCCAGCACCTCCAGCGGCAACGATGGCGTGCTCTAGACGCCGCTGCGAGACACTCTCAGGCTGGGTTGGCGTTGGAGCCGAAGTCCCAGCTTCTGCCGCCCAGAGGAGGCCGCTGGGCTCCTCCTGGCTATACTCCCGCTGCCGTGAGTCACGCCCTCTCCACCGTACTGCGCAGCCCCCAATGCCTGCCAGTCGACGTCTCTGCTCTGCGGGCCTGGACCCGTTCTCCTGAGCGCTTCGCCTCGGATGGTCGCGTGTTCAGCTGGTCGAACCCGGCCCACCCTGGCTACCCCTACGATGAAGCCACAGCTGTCTTTGCCCATCTATTTGAGTGGGAAGGGGCCTCGGAACTCGCGGGCCAATGTAGCGCTGTGGTTCGACGCCGGCTCCACTCGGGCTGGTTGGGCCGAGAGGGCACCTCGTATGTCTTTGATACAGCGCTCGCCATGCCTCTGGTTCAGGACGCCGCGGTTGTGGAGCGGGTTCTGGGCGCGCTCGAGGCGCGGGAGGCCTGCAGCCCCGTCTCTCGACCCGACCACTGGTCGCAGATGCCCGGACCGCACCTGCTGAAGTGTGCGTTTTGGTTGGCTCGTGTGGGCGAGGTGACGTTTGCTCTCCAGTGGGCCAACGAACTCCTCGACACCTGCTTCGATGGCACCCGCTTCCGGATCGCAGCCGGCCACACGACGACCTACCTGCACAGTCATTGCTATGCCATGGAGGGCCTCCTGGGCCTGAGCGCCTGGCTGCAGTGCCATGATCGATTGGTGCCTTCCGGCTATCGGGCTGTCCTGCATGCCGGTGCCGACTGGTTGGTTCGAGCCCAGCATCACGACGGCGCTTTCCCCAATTACGTGGGCCAGGAGCCCACAAGTCGGCCGTCGGACGTCGTGGCTCAGGCGGCGCGGCTCTGGTCCGTGTTGGACCCCGTGACGTATGGCGCCTCCCTCGGGATGGCTCTGGAGCGACTGGGAGCGCGCCAGGATCGTGACACGGGAGGCATTGCCTACGACGACACGTCGGCCGATGAGTGCAGCTGGGTTGCCGCTTTTGCCCTCCAGGCCTGCGGTTGGGCTGATCGACGCCCAGAGATGGACGAAGTTCAGTGGTTGATCTGAAGACCAAGACCATCTTGGGCCTGTGGGATGGACACGACGCGGGCGTGTCCCTAGTCCAAGACGGGACGTTGCGCTTCGCGCTGGGTGAGGAACGTCTGAGTCGGGCCAAGCGAGCATCGGGATTCCCGCATCGGGCGCTGTCTGTGTGTCTCGATAGCTGCGGTCTCAAGGCGAGCGATGTGGATGTCGTTGCTGTTCCCGGGCGCTGGGGCAGGCTGGGGGCGCGCATCGCGGAGCCTGTGTATCGCCGCACGGACCCTGTACGAGATCCCCTCTCGCCGGCGTCAGTGGCAGCACGCGAGCTGGAGTGTGCTGTGGCAAGACGCCCGCTGCTGCGGGCCCTGGAGGAGCGCGGTTCGCGCTCAGTGCTCCGCTCTAGGCTCCGCTCGTGGGGCTTTCGCGCACAGCTTTTGGGCGTCGACCACCACGACGCCCATGCTTGGACAGCCCGTCTCGTGGGGGGTGCCGAGGCGCTCATCGTGACGCTCGACGGCTACGGAGATGGGTTGGCCGGTACTTGTGGAGGGCCCGGGCCCGGGCGGATCGAGGTCCCCGCTCCCCAGGGTAGTGTGGCCCTGGTCTACGGTGCTGTGACTCGCCTGCTTGGCTTTGGGGAAGGAGACGAGGGCAAGGTGATGGGCCTGGCTGCCTCCGGGAACCCCGAGGTGCTGGCACCCGTCTTTCAGTCGTTGATGGATTCGGCAGGCTGCGACCCGTCTCTGGGGGGGCGCAAGGGCAGGGCGCACCTACGGACTCATCGCCGGGAGGATGTGGCCGCTGCGCTCCAAGAACGCACCGAACAGATCGTGCTCGCCTGGATCGAGGGCCAACGGCATGGCCACGACAAATTGGCGGTTGCCGGGGGGCTGTTCGCCAATGTGGCATTGAATGGCAAGCTGCGAGAACGCTTCGCGGAGCTCTCCGTGTATCCCAACATGGGAGATGGCGGGCTCTGCGTCGGGGCGGCCTGCGCGGCAGCCTCGGAGTATGCAGTGCACCCGTCGCAAGAGCCGATGCGGGATCAGCGCTTGCCGTTCCTGGGACCTGAATACTCGGAAGGGCGCATGGAGGAGGCTCTCGCCACTTCGGGCTTGTCGTTCGCTCGAGATCAGTCTCCGGAACAGACGTTGTTGGACTCCATCGAGCGGGGGGCGCTCGTCGGCCGGTTCGTCGGCCGGTCCGAGTTTGGGCCCCGAGCGCTGGGGCACCGCTCCATCCTGCTGCGCGCCGATCGCCCGGCCCTTACAGCCGACTTGGGTCGCCGGCTGGAGCGCGATGACTTCATGCCTTTTGCCCCTGTTCGTCGCCATGGGCTCGGCTCGAGAACCATGACTGCTGTTGTGGAAGCGGACGAAGACCTCCGCTCCCGGTGCCCGGAAGCGGTGCACGTAGACGGCACCGCGCGGACCCAAGTGGCCGACGAGCACGAGGACCCGGGGCTGTGGTCTCTCCTAGAGCAGGCCGAGCGCCGGGGGATTCCGGCCCTGATCAACACAAGCTTCAACCGCCACGGAGAGCCGATTGTCGAGACTCCTGAGGATGCGGTACGCACGTTTGTGGCCGCAGGACTGGATGCGATGCAGCTGGGTCCGTTTGTGGTTCGGGCTGACCAATGAGCCTGCGTAACGACGCCTCGCTGTTGAAGACGGCAGTTGTCACGGGTGTTCGTCGTCCGTCCGGGCCCTTCAAGATTACAGCGGTCATCACGTGGGTCTGTGAGCAGCACTGTCGCCACTGCAACATCTGGCGACGGGAACGGGGCAATGAACTCTCCGTCGACCAGTGGAGGCAGGTGTTTCGCAACGGTCGTGACCACCTTCGCTGGGTGGACTTGACGGGGGGAGAGGTCACCAGCAGAGGCGACTTTGCCGACATCGCCATCGCCGCCGTGGAGGAGTGCCCCAGGCTCGCCATGCTCCACTTCCCCACGAATGGCGGGAGGCCTGATGTGGTCTTGGAGGCGGTCGACGCCATCCAGACTGCGGGGCCCGCCCGGCTCGTGCTCTCGGTGAGTCTCGACGGACCTCCTGCGGTCCACGACAAGCTTCGGGGCGACAAGGGTTCGTTCGAGCGCGCCACCCGGACATTTCGCGAGGTACGAGACAGGGGGGTCCCAGTCTATTTCGGGATGACCCTCTCACCCTGGAACATCGACCAGCTGGACACGACCTTCGAGGCGCTCCGTGATGCGGTCCCTGGGCTGCGGTGGGCGGACCTGCACCACAACTTTCTCCATCACAGTCCTCACTACTTCCAGAATCAGGAGTTGGATCGCAACGAACCCCACCGACTGCGTGCTGCCGTCCGACGTCTGATCGCCCGGAGAGGCCTGCCTCTGTCCGGGACCGAGGTCCTGGAGAGTCTCTATCTGAGCCGAGTCGAGGCGTACACGCGAAGTGGTCGATCGCCTGTTCCGTGCACTTCGCTGTCGGGGAACTGCTTCATCCAGCCCGATGGCACCGTGCACCCATGCCACATCTGGGAGCGACCGGTGGGCGCACTTACCGAGCATGGCCTGTCGCTGGCGAGTCTGTGGTCCTCCACGTCCGCCGAGGAGGCGAGGGACGAGGTCATCGCTGACCGCTGCCCTGGTTGCTGGAGCCCTTGTGAGGCCTATCCGAGCCTGCTCGCCGACCTGGGGCGGCGAATCACACCCCGCATAGGCCACTGAACCGCGCTAGTGTGAACCTGCGCCCATGAGGAGGCCTGGGGGGCCTCGGGCCAGGAGTAGGCCGTGAGTACCCAACACGCTTGTCCTCGTCGTCGTCTTCCCTTCGTCCTGGGAGTCGCTCTGCTGCTCCTGCCCGGGCTCTCCAGCGCCCAGGATGCACCCCAGAACCTGAAGTCGGTGTTCATGAGCCAGCCTGCGGGGCTGCAAGGGGTGGCGGTCAGCGGCGACCTCGATGCGGTGTTTGGCGCGGACACTTCCCAGGGACTGGTCTATCGATGGGATGGGCTCCTGGATGTCGCGGACCAGTCTGTCGTGGGCACGGCCGATGGACAGTTCTCGATCGCCGCGGGTTCCAAAGGCATCGCGGCCAAGGATGGTCGTGTCTTTGTCGTCATTGGTTCGGACATCGAAATCTACGATGACGCAGGCAACTTTCAGGATGCCTTCACCCCGTTCAGCGACGCCACCCCCGCAGACCTGTGCTTTGTGAGTGACCAACTGTACGTCTCTGAAGAGAATGGCGACCGGATCAAGGTGTTCGAGCAACAGCTCGGTGCGCCTTCTGGGATCTCCCGAGAGAAGGTTGTCTACGCCTCGGATTCGCGTCACCACCATGGCATCGACTACGACATCGTCACGGACACGGTGTGGGTGACCGACGATGAGCACGACAAGCTCCGAAGCTATGTGGGAGTCCTGGGAGCCGCGGACCTCTCGACGGTCCCTCACTCGGTGAACATCAACTTCGCCAACGGGCGCAACAACCCGCAGGGCTTGGCGATCGATCCCATCGCCCGGCTCATGTACGTCACGTTCAGTGAGACGGTGGTTCAGGTCTACGACATGAGCGGTGGGCTGATCGAGGAGTGGGGTGGCCACCCGGGCGGAACAGCCGCCGTGGCTGCATACGACGATACGATTTGGGTTGGCTCGGGCGCCAACATCGCTGTGTACCAGCGCAATGGCACCGAGTCCTATTCCTCCGTTGATTCGTTCTCAATCGCGGAGACGGGCCCATCCAATTCGGAGACTGGGACTCCAACCTTTGGCTACGACCCGGACCGACACGCTCTGTGGGTCAACTATTGGCAAGCCGGTGGGTGGAGGGTGTTGGATGCCGACAACGGCAACGAACTCGCCACCTTTGATCCCGTGGACCCGGTCGCGGGCAACTGCCACTGTGCCGGCTTTGGCGGTGGCTTCGTTTGGGAGGGGAGCGAAGACCGGGACCCCGACATCATCAAGGTGATGGTCCCCCAGTACGAGCTGGAGTTCGTCTCGGTGCACGAGTTCACTCTGCAGGACTCCTATGACTTCGCTTCGATTGCTTACGATCCCGATCGGGACGTGCTCTGGTTGACCTCCTGGAATGGCGGCACCCCGAGCCCCATCCTGGGTCTAGATCCCACCACCGGTTCCGTTCTTCGCAACCATCCGGCGCTGGAGGGGCCGTGGGGCTTTGGCCTGGACTACCACAATGAGCAACTGGTGCTGGGCACGCAGACCGAGGTGGACAATGGCATTCGGGTGTTCGACTTCGGTCCTGACAATGATGCGGACGGCATAGCTGATGTGCACGACAATTGCCCGCTCGAAGCCAACGCCGACCAGGCAGATCTGGACGATGACGAGGTCGGAGACCTCTGCGACGACGATCGGGATGGCGACGGCCTCGACAATGCTACCGAGGCCTTGCTGAGTTCGGACCCCGACAACCCGGACACTGACAGCGACGGCTCGCTCGATGGGGACGACAACTGTCTGCTGGATAGCAATCCCGACCAACTCGATACGGACGGCGATCTCCTGGGCGACCTCTGCGATGACGATGACGACAATGACTTGTACCCCGATGCGGTGGACTGTGGTCCATTGGATGCGGCGGTGTTCCCCAACGCTCCCGAATCCTGTGATGACACGGACAGCGATTGCGACGGGTTGCTCGTGGACGAGTTCAGCGACTTGGACGATGACGGGCTCCCAGACTGTGTGGACGACAACGCCGACGGTGATGCGTACTGTGCGACCGACCCCTGCTCCGATCCGGAAGACAGTCCAGGGGACTGCAATGATGCAGATGAAGCGGTCTACCCCGGGGCCATCGAGACTGTCGCGGACGGAATCGATCAGGACTGCAATGGATTTGACAGCGTCGTCTGTTTCGAAGACATCGACCTCGACACCTTCGGTTCCTCTGTCGTTGTGCCTGGAGCGGATGGCGACTGCATCGGCGTCGGCGCCTTGGTCTCGGAGGACTGCGATGACAACAACAATGCCGTGTACCCGGGCGCACCCGATGTCTGTGATCTCGTAGACAGCGACTGTGACGGCTCGCTCGTGGATGCGGACTCCGATCTCGATGGGGATGGTGTCCCGGACTGTGTGGATGATGACCAAGACGGCGATGGCGACCCCGACAGCAGCGACTGTGCCCCGGAGGATCCGGCGATCTATGACGGAGCTCTGGAGCAGTGTGACGCGATCGACTCGGACTGCGATCTGAGTTTGGTGGACGAAGACCTGGACAGCGACTCCGATGGAGAGCCTGACTGCATCGACGACGATGACGATGGCGACGCCACCCCCGATGTCTCTGACTGCGCGCCGCTGGACTCCACCATTCATCTCGGTGCGGACGAACTGTGCGACACGATCGACTCCGACTGTGACGGGAGCCTGGTCGACAGCTACGACGACACGGATGGGGATACTGTTCCCAACTGCGTCGACGATGACGATGACGGGGATGGCAGCCTAGATGCCGCGGACTGTGGGCCCACCGATGCGACGCGCTACCCGGGAGCGCCGGAGTCATGTGACAGCACGGACTCCAATTGCGACGGCGACCTAGTGGATGACTTCGAGGACACGGACGGTGATGCCAGCCCCGACTGTGTGGATGGCGACGATGATGGAGATGGTGACCCCGATAGTACGGACTGTGGGCCTCTGGATGTCACGCAGTATCAGGGTGCGCCCGAGCTGTGTGATGGGGTCGACTCTGACTGTGACGGTGACCTCGTCGATGACTACGACGACACCGACGGTGACGGGTACCCCGACTGCATCGAGACCGATACGGACAACGATGACTATCCCGATGTCGTGGACTGCGAGCCGTCGGACCCCGACATCAACCCGGGGGCCTCGGAGCTGTGCGATGCCATCGACTCCAACTGCAACGGCAGCCTAGTCGATGGCTTCGACGATACGGACGGCGATGGGGACCCCAACTGCATCGACGACGACGACGACGGCGACGGAAGCCTCGATGAGGATGACTGCGGCCCCCTCGATGCGACCCAATACCCAGGAGCGCCGGAGTCTTGTGACAGCGCGGACTCAGACTGTGACACCGATCTGGTGGATGTCTACGTGGACTCGGACGGGGACTCGATCCCGGATTGTGTGGATGACGACGACGATGGAGATGGAGATCCAGATGCCAGCGACTGTGGCCCTCTCGATGCAACCCAATACGACGGCGCCGGGGAGTTCTGTGATCAGCTGGACTCCGACTGCGACGGGGACCTTGTGGATGAATACAGCGACCAGGATGGTGACGAGGTCCCTGATTGCGTAGACGACGACGACGATGGGGACGGACTCAGTGATGACTTGGAGGTCGACAGCCTGGGGACGGATCCCCTGAGCGCTGACTCAGACGCTGATGGCCTCAGTGACGCCGACGAGGTTGCGGTCGGCTCGGATCCATTGGACCAAGATACCGATGGCGATGGCCTCACCGACGGTGAGGATGGTCTCGGTGACGACGACGGGGACGGCCTGCCCAATGTGCTTGATCCCATTGATGATTCG
>PBPL01000149.1 GCA_002724675.1 Deltaproteobacteria bacterium
AACGACTGCGATGGCTGTACTGACGAGTGTCAGGATGAAGACGGGGATGGATGGGACACGTGTGACGAGGGCGCACCTGGCGATGCGACCTGTCCGGCTCCCCAGGACCAACCCGATGACGGGCTGGCCCGAGATTGTGACGACTCCCCTGACTCGCTGTTCGCGCCGTTTGTGAACCCCGGAGCATCGTTCGAGCAGGTGTTCCAGGATGAGACCTACTTGCTTTACGAGCAGTGCAATGGTGTGGATGACAACTGCGATGGATGCATCGACGAAGGGTTCGACCCAGCCACGTGCAATCCGCTGGAAGACTTCGACCGAGACAACCCCGGCCCCTGCCAGGAGCCGGTCCCCGAGGACTGAGTTTCAGCGAGCCTACGTAGCATCTCTCCAACGGGACCGGGTTCGGCACTAGACCACCTGCCAAGAGGTGAGGTAGACGCCTTCCGCACGGTCGGCGCACCATGGTTCGGCTGGCAGGAGATATCCCATGCAAGACCCAAGAGTCATCGCTGTGGTTGGTGCCGGAAACATGGGCGCTGGAATCGCCCAGAAGATCGCCCAAGAAGGCTTCCGCACTCTCATTGCCGACACGGACAAGTCCCGGGCAGAGGCCGGGAGAGCGCGCATTGATGCCTCTCTCCAGGAGGCCGTAGAGCGACGAATCCTCAAGCCCGACCAAGCCGCGGACGTGCTCTCGCGAGTCGAGGCGGTGGGCAGCCTGGACGAGCTGGCAGATGCCGACCTCGTCATCGAGGCGATCTTCGAGGATCTTCTGGCAAAGAAGAGCCTGTTCCGAAGCCTGGACGAAGCCTGCAAAGAGGGCTGCATCCTAGCCACCAACACGTCTTCCTTCTATGTGAGTGAGTTGGCCTCTGTGACCCATCGCCCAGGGCTCGTCGTCGGACTCCACTATTTCTTCCACCCCGCCAAGAACCGGCTCCTGGAGGTGGTGCCCGGCAACCTCACCCGCCCCGACGTGGTCGATGCCATGGAGCGGTTTGCCGAGGCCCACGGCAAGACCGCCATTCAGACCCGCGACGCCCCCGGCTTCGCGGTCAATCGGTTCTTTGTTCCGTGGCTCAACGAGGCCGTGCGCGTACTGGAGGAGGGCATTGCCAACATCCCCAGCATCGAGGCCGCGGCCAAGAGGGCCTTTGGCATCGGCATGGGACCGTTCGAGCTGATGAATATCACGGGAGTCCCCGTGTCTCTCCACGCCGCCAGCACGCTGGGCCGGGAGCTAGGGCCCTTTTACGAGCCCGCAGACTTGCTGGCGACCCAAGTGCTCGAGACCAAGGCCGACTGGGACCTCTCCGGCTCGGTAGATGAGGCCGTAGCTGACCAAGTCAGCGATCGCCTGATGGCGGCGACCTTTGCCGTAGTCGGCGCGCTAATTGACGAGGGTGTTTGCAGTCTCGAAGACATCGACCGGGGCGCACGCATCGGGTTGCGGTGGGCCCGAGGCCCCTTCGAATTGCTCAACAAGGTGGGACCCGCGCGAGCCCTCGAGCTCGTGGAAGAGCTCGGTGGCACCCACCCCGACCTCTCGATCCCCGAGTCGCTCCAAGCCCAGGCCGAGTCCAACGAGCCCTTCCAGTTCCAGCGGGTCGACCTGAACGTCGTCGATGGCATCGGCCACATCCGCATCAACCGTCCCGAAGTGCTCAACGCGCTGGACGAGGAGGTGGTCGGGCAGCTTGCAGAGCGACTGGAAGAGGCCCTGAAGACAGAGGGGCTGCGCGGCATCGTGCTGGAGGGGGCTGGAAAGGCCTTCGTCGCCGGTGCTGACATCTCGTTCTTCGTTCGAAACATCGAGGCAGCGGACATCGACAGGATCGTAGCGTTTACCGAGGCCGGTCAACGGCTCCTACGACGCATTGAGACGGCGCCTGTGCCAGTCGTTGCCCGGGTGCACGGCATGGCTCTGGGCGGCGGCGTCGAGCTCGCGCTGGCCTGCCACGCCATTGTCTGTTCCCACAAGGCAAGCTTCTCGCTGCCCGAGACCGGCATCGGTATCTACCCCGGGCTGGGTGGGACGCAGCGGCTTCAGCGCATTGTCGGCAAGCCCCTGGCCCGACGGCTGATCTTCACAGGCCGACCGCTGCGCGCCCAAGACGCGGTCGAGTCGGGACTCGCGCTCGAAGCGGTTCCGCTGAGTGAGCTGGACTCCACCATCTCCCGATGGATCGAGCGGGGTCTTCCCGATCACTACGCTAGCCCGACGGGTGGAAGTGCTGCTGAGCAAGAGGCCTACGGGGACGAAGTGGTCGGCGCCGTGCTGGAGGGTCAGGTACCCGAAGGGGTATCGGAGGATGCGAGAAGCCTGCTCGAGAAAGACCTCCGCGCCATCGCCAGGAAGGCCCCCGTTGCCCTCAAGACAGCCTCCGAGTTAATCGACTCTGGCGCTGACCGGGACCTGGGGTCAGCGCTGCAGCTGGAGTTGGACGCGCTGGCGGGCATCTTTGGCACTCAAGATGCACTGCTAGGCCTGCGATCCGTGGGCAGCCGCGAGACCCCTCCATGGCAAGGAATGTAAACAAATCGACCCCCGAACTGTGCCCGCCTGGCCGTCCGCCTGGACTGTTAGCATGTGCCTCTGGACGAAACCATGACTGAGACCTTCAAGGAAGCGCTGCACCAGCGAGCCCTGCTCGCGGACGGCGCCGTGGGAACCGAGATCTACCGTCGCGGCGTGTTTATTAACCGCTGCTTCGATGAGTTGAGCTTGAGCCAACCGGACCTCATCCGCTCCATTCACGAGGACTACCAAGCTGCCGGCGCCGACATCATCACGACCAACACCTATGGCGCCCAGGAGCTACGGCTGGGGCAATACGGGCTGGCCGAGAAGCAAGAGTCGATCGTTCGGGCCGGAGTCCGGCTGGCGAGGGAGGCCGCGGGGCCCGAGTGCTTCGTAGCCGGCTCGATGGGCCCTCTCCCACACCTCATCAAACCCTCAGGACCCATCTCAGCAGCCACAGCTCGAGAGAACTACCGACAACAAGCCGAGCTCATGCTCGACGAAGGCGTCGATGTATTCGTGCTGGAGACCTTCCGGCAGTTGGGCATGCTCGAAGAAGCCGTGGGGGCGGTTCGCGCTGTCTCCTCCGACATCCCGATCATCGCATCGTTCGCGTTCAAGCCCGTGCGTCATTACTTCGTGGGCCCCACCCCCGAAGAGGTCTCCGCGGCCGTCGCCACCTGGGACGTGGACGTGCTGGGCACGAACTGTGTCAACGGACCGCAGCCCATGCTCGAGATTGTGGAGCGAATGCAGGTGTCCACGGGGATCCCCGTCTGTGCGATGCCCAACGCGGGCCAGCCAGAACAGGTCGACGGTCGAACCCTTTTCCTGGCCAGCCCCGAATACATGGCGGAGTATGCTCGCCGCTTTGTCCAAGCGGGGGTCCGAATCGTCGGCGGCTGCTGTGGGACCACCCCTGAGATGACTCGTGAGATGCGGTCTTTCCTGGAGTCGGTCGAGCCCAAACGACGACGCATCGAGGTCAAGCCGGTCGCCCCCCGCCAAGCGGGGATCATGGATGAGCAGCCACTCCCCATGCGAAGTCGCTGGGGGTCTCGCATCGGCAATGAATTTGCCATCTCTGTGGAGCTCGATGCACCCCGAGGTCTCGACGCCTCGCGCTGCGTCGAAGGGGCCCAGCTCTTGGCGGACCATGGGGTCCAGGCCATCAACATCGCCGACGGCCCCCGAGCCACTGCGAGGATGTCGGCTCTGGCCTTGGCTATGCAGGTCGAGTCCGCAGTGGATATCGACGTCATCGTCCACTACTGCTGCCGGGACCGGAACCTCCTGGGCATGCAGATGGATCTGCTGGGGGCACACTCCCTCGGCATTCGCAACGTGCTCTGTGTCACGGGTGACCCGCCCAAGATGGGCAACTATCCCGATGCCACGGGGGTGTTCGATCTGGACTCGGTCCAGCTGGTTCGGGCCGTCCGCAACCTGAACTGCGGGATTGACTTCGGCGGGGACCCCATGGGAGAGCAGACCCAGTTCGTCATCGGATGTGGCTGCAACCCAGCCTACGAGCCCCTGGAGCACGAGGTCGAGAAGTTCCGGCGCAAGCTGGAAGCAGGAGCCGAGTTCGTCTTCAGCCAACCCCTGTACGAGCCGGCCATCCTGGAGCGCTTCCTGGAAGCCATCCGCCCCTTCCCACACATCCCGTTTTTCGTGGGCATCCTGCCCCTCGCCTCCTCCAAGAACGCCGAGTTCCTACACAACGAGGTGCCCGGTATGAGCGTGCCCAAGCCCATCCGCGCGCGCCTCGCGAAGGCCGCTGGGCGCGACGCGCAGCGACGCGAAGGCATCGCCATCGCGGCCGACACCCTGCGCCACGCTCGAAGCCTGGAGGGCATCTCGGGGGCGTACATATTCCCTCCCTTCGGCCGCTATTCCGCCGTGCTGGATGTGATCAACCTCGTAGAGAATGCTGAGGTGAGGGCCGAAATCTAATGGCCCGAAGCCCAGGCCACCACCCACGCATCATGGCGGACGTCAGTCGGACGGGCCTGGTCGGTCGATTGGCCTTGAGCATCCTGGCCGCCACGCTCACCTCCTGCAGTGAGCCGGAGGGGACTTCACCCCTGGGCCAATGGGCCGCCACCACCTTTGGCGGGTGGTCGACACTGCTCATGTGGGAGGCCGACACCTTCGACTTCACCACCACTTCTTCCTGGGCCGACATCGATGGCGACGGAGATCTGGACCTGCTGCTAGGTCATCAGGGCGACGAGGACAGCGGGCCAGGTGGTGTGTACTTGCACATCAACCAGGGGCTGGCCGCCCCCGGCGACAACGCCATCCCAGACCTCACACTTACCGCACCTATCTGGACAAGTACTGGTGCGATGAATGTGGAAGACCTGGCCGTCGGAGACGTCGACAATGACGGGGATCTCGACCTGGTCGTGGCGACGACCAGCAGTCCGAATCGCCTCTATCTGAACCAGTTCGACGACGACCCGACGGTGCCGTTCGTCCTCCAGACACCAGAGCCATCCTCATCCCAGACCTACTCAGTCGCCCTAGCCGACTACGATCTGGACGGTGATCTGGACCTCGCCGTAGGTAACGGAGCCGGTCACCACAACTACGTCTTCAGCAACGAGGGGGCCCTTGGTACCTGGGGCGTGTTCAACCGCACGAACCCCGCTTGGCAGCGTTTGCAAGCGCACTCCACGAGGAGTCTCGCATGGGGCAACTGGGACGCCGATGAATGGCCAGAGTTGGCCATCACCGGCCTCCACTCCGAGCCCACACGCGTGTACGACAATGACGCGGACGGCCTCACTGACGTCCCCAGCTGGTTGGCAGGAGCAGTTGCTCCCTTTGCCGATCAGTTTGGGGACGACGACGACTCGGGCGACGATGACGACAGCGACGACACAGGCGACGACGACGACTCTGCGAGTGATGACCCACCCTGGGGCCATGACGTGGCGTGGGGTGACCTGGACGGCGACGGACTGTTCCAGCTCGCCCTCGCCACCGGCGTCGCTGGACCCGGCGATGGAGGACTCATCGCGTACCCAGATCCCGTCTTTGGCGTTGGAGACGAGGACGACACTCTGGGCTATGACTTCGAGAGCGGCGACCACTCGTCACGCGCAATCGCCCTAGGGGACTGGGACCTGGACGGTGACCTGGACCTGGCGATCGCCAACGCCTATCGCGAGAACGCCCTCATGCTGGACCGCGTCTTTGAGAACGATGACGACGAGGTCTACGTGGCGTGGGACAACGGGAGCGGCACCGACACCCGCGAGGTCACGTGGGCGGACGTGGACGGCAACGCAACTCTCGACCTCTTCCTCGGGTACTACTCGACGGGCACCCACGATTCCATCTACCGCAACTCATCGTCAGCCGCCGTGGTCATCGCCGACTCGGCCATGTCGCAGACGAAGACCACGGACATCGCCTGGGGAGACTTCGACGCCGACGGAGACATGGATGCCGCCGAGGCCAACACCAACGACGGCGCACTGCGCGTCTACCAGAATCAGGGAGGTGTGTTCACCGTGTTGTGGGAGACCCCTACCGACGAGAGCGCCCAATGGTCCGCCCTGGCCTGGGGGGACTACGACGGGGATGGCGACCTCGACTTGGCGGCCACTACGAGCGACGACGCTGAAGACGACAAGATTTACGAGTACACCGGGAGCACCGGAGACGAGTTCGAGGAGGCCTTTGCCTTGTCAAAAGATGCGGGCTCCACCGATCTCACTTGGCTCGACTTCGACCTCGACTTCGACCTGGATCTCGTGATCACGCGAACAAACAGCGCCGGCGATCCATGCACCGTCTACACGAACAGCACGGTCTCCGACACGGGAGACCGCTTATTCCAACCAGGCCCGACATTTGGCAATCCGGGAACACTCACCACCGCAGTGACCTGGGGGGATGTGGATGGGGACGGAGACCTCGACATCGCTGTGGCAGGGGGCGCAGGTGATCACGACTATGTCTACGAACGAACGAGCGTTGGCGTCAACGAGCTCCAAGTGGGCTGGACCAGTGCCAATACATCCCGAGGCTCACGGGACTTAGAGTTCGGTGACTGGGACGGCGACGGCGACCTGGACCTGGTGATTGCCTGGACCGGAGAGTCAAACGCGGGCCTGGCGATTCTAGAGAACACCCCCAACCCGGCAGGCGATGACGACGACTCAGGCGATGATGGGGGAGGAGGCTTTCCGATCTTTGTGCCCAACGTTGACTGGGAGCCTAGGGATCGGGACGGCAACACAATCGTACTCGACGTGGAAGGGATCGATCTCGGCGACTGGGATGGAGACGGCGATCTAGATCTCGCAGTCGCCACCACGGGCAACAACGACATGATCTTCTCCAACGTCCAGGGAGTGCCTGTGCGCACCTGGCTGTCGGGGCTTCAAGAGGATTCGACGGCGATCCAGTTTGGCGACATCGATGGAGACGGAGACCTGGACGTAGCTGTCGGCGTGGAGAGCGACGGCACGGGTGCCGATGCAGATGCTGGGGCCATCAACAAGGTCTTTCGTAATGGACGCATCGGCCCAGCCCTCCTGCCCAACAACCCCACTTACCCGATCATCCAGCCTCTGTCCCCCGTGGGCACCACACCATCGGGCCACGGCGTTCCACCGGTTCACAGCTCGACGACCACCGACTGGGTCTCCGTGCCATTTGTCCTGGTGGACCCTGAGTCCGACCCGGCCGTGTCGGTTCGACTCGACTACGCCACCACCAGAGGTGGCCCCTGGGCCGCAGCCACGACGGTGGGGGCGACCTCTCACCTCCCCAGCTCCCCCGACGGCGTGGGGCATGTACTCAACTGGCACCGCGCAGCAGACCTCTCAGGACCACTCCCAAGCCAACAGGTCTCGCTTCGGGTGGTCGTAGAGTTCCAGAGTCCCAAGTACATCACCTACCCCATCCAGCACGGATCCATCGCATCCACCAGTGCTCCGTTCCAGTTCCAGTCAGCGTGCGCTGACGTCGATCTGGATGGAGACGGCTACGACTGCGATGACTCCGACTGCGATGACACGAATGCGCTGATCAACCCCGGCATGACTGAGTTGTGCGACGCTCTGGACTCGGACTGCGACGGTTCTCTGGTCGATGACTTCGCCGATACCAACGGCAACGACCTTCCAGACTGCATCGAAGGAATAGACGCCGGCACAGGCGACGACGACGACACAGGCGACGACGACGACACAGGCGACGACGACGACACAGGGGACGACGACGACACAGGAGACGACGACGACACAGGCGACGACGACGACACAGGCGACGACGACACTTCGGGTGATGACGATGACTCGGGCGATGACGACGACGATTCGGGCGATGACGACGACTCGGCAGCCGACCTGCCGGCGGCTTCAGAAGGCGACCTCGTGATTACTGAGTTCATGGCCGACCCAGATGATTTGGACGACAGCACCGGGGAGTGGTTCGAGGTCTACAACACAACTGCCGAGGAGATCGATCTGTTGGGGTGGACGATCGCGGATCTGGGTGCGGACTCGCACGAGATTGCCGAGTCCGTTGTTGTCCCAGCCTCGGGATATGCCGTGCTCGGGAAGGAACTCGTGGGCGCTGATGCTGCCAACCACCAATATGGGCATCAGATCGACCTCGCAAACAGTGAGGATGAGATTGTTCTTTCCGACCCCTATGGAACCGAGATTGACGCGGTCTCGTACGATACAAGCCAGGGTTGGCCTTTGGTTGCTGGCGCCTCCACCCAGCTTGATCCGGCCTACATGACCGCTCAAGACAACGACGACGCTGCCAATTGGTGCTCCTCGACGAGCCAGGTCTTTGGTGGCTCTACGGACTACGGATCGCCATGGGCTCCAAACGAAGCCTGTGCGACCGGCGACGATGACGATTCGGGTGACGACGACGATTCGGGTGACGACGACGACACAGGTGATGACGACGACACAGCCGATGACGACGACGCCGGAGATGACGACGACACAGCCGATGACGACGACACAGCCGATGACGACGACTCTGGAGATGACGACGACTCTGGAGATGACGACGACGCTGGAGATGACGACGACACAGGAGATGACGACGACACAGGAGATGACGACGACGCTGGAGATGACGACGACTCCGGAGATGACGACGACTCCGGAGATGACGACGACGCTGGAGATGACGACGACACAGGTGATGACGACGAAACAGGTGATGACGACGACACAGGAGATGACGACGACTCTGGCGATGACGACGATTCTGGAGATGACGACGACGCCGGAGATGACGACGACACGGCCGACGACGACGACACCGCGGACGACGATGACTCCGCTGGCGACGACGCCTGGACCTTTACGGAGGTCTACGGCGTGATCTCCAGCAACTGCGGTTGCCACAGTGGCTCGACCCACTCCACTGGTTTTGCCTTTGAAGGGGACCCGGCAAATCTCTATAGCGTGTGGGTGGATGTCGGGTCGACCCAGAACTCAGGCATGGACCGTGTAGAGCCCAGCGACTCAGCCAATAGCTACGTGATGCACAAGCTGGACGGGACCCACGCGGCGGCAGGTGGCTCTGGTCTACAGATGCCTAGGGGCTGTACGGACGGAGTTGATTGCCTGGATCAAACAACTCGGGACGGCATCCGCAGCTGGATCGACGCGGGAGCTCAGAACGACTGACGAGCGCGGTGTCTCTCTCTCGCCTCGGCTGAGGCCCCGGCTACTGGAGCCTTGGGCAGGGGTGGGTTCGGCTCCCTGCTCTCTTGTGGGCCGCGCTAAGGGGTCAGAGGCCTCGTACGTTTCTCTGATTTGCCGCGACCCTGGCTCCGCCGATGCCGATCTGGTATTCGGATGCCGCGAGGGCGATGCATGACTGAAGTGACAGCAACTCTTGGGCCGGTGCCGGTGGCCGTCGTCGTCTTGGTGCTCTGGCTCATTGCGCACCGGTTCGTTGCTCACCGCATCGATGATATCTGGACTCCTCGCACGGGTTCTCGGCAGTGGACGACGGTGGTGTTGGTCGTCGAAGCGCTGGCGATGGTGACCGTGGCCATCACCGGTGGAGCCGTGGGCTGGCACGCCGTCTCGCTGCCCGTCTTCCTGGCGGCCAACGGACTGCTGCTTGCCTCGACCGTGATGATCCGCTCTTCCCGCCTGGCCTTGGGGCGGCACTTCTCGGTCTATCTGGTGACGGGAGCCGAGCACAGCCTGATCACGGATGGCCTGTACAAGCGAATTCGGCACCCCATCTATACGGGAGAGGTCCTTTTCCACCTGGGCGTGCCCCTGGTTACCTGCACCTATGAGGCGCTGGCATTCCTGCCGTTCTACATCTGGTTGTTGCATGTGCGGATGACTACGGAGGAGAGGTTGTTGTCGGACCGGTACCCCGATTACGCGGAGTACACGCAGACCAGCTGGCGCCTCGTGCCGCACATTTACTGACTGGACAACCCGGCCGATCCGATGCATGTTCGCGCGCCGCTAGGGGTGCGACCACAGCTCGAGGGTGTCGAGGTGTGCTGAAGGAGTTGTCCATGAAGGTCTTGATTGTTGCTACCAACCGCGAGAAGGCGCCGATTCCGGTCGCCCCCATTGGAGCTTGCAGCATCGCGACCGTGGTCGATCAAGCGGGGCACGACGTGTCGTTTCTCGACTTGATGTGGGTGAAGAAGCCCGTCGACGAGATCAAGCGCAAGATCAAGGAGGTTCAGCCGGACGTGGTGGGCTTGTCCATTCGCAATCTGGACAACACCTCGTGGATGAACAACGTCTGGTACCTAGATGACGCGCGCGAGTATGTGCATGCGGCGCGTGAAGCGAGCGGCGGCAAGCCAGTGCTCGTGGGCGGCCCGTCGCTGGGGGTCCTCCCGGGGCCGGTCACCGCGTACGTGCACGCAGACTGGGGGATCTGGGGCGACGGCGAGCGCAGCGTCGTGGAGTTCCTGGCTGCGGTTGAGTCGGGCTCCAATCCGTCGGACGTATTGGGTGTGGTCACGCCGAACGCCGGGGGCGAGGGCAAGCATCGCGTCAACCAGCAGTATCGGGTGGAAGAGCTGGGCGTGATTCCCAATCACCGCATGTGGGAGTGGCTGGACTTCAAGAACTATGCGCGCCGGTCCGGGCCCCTTCAGATCCAGTCTCGCCGTGGTTGTGCCTTCGAGTGTAGTTACTGCAACTACCCGATCATCGAGGGCGCGGAGTATCGCAACAAGCCGCCAGGTCAGGTCGCCGATGAGATCAAGTACATGAGCGAGGCCTTCCCGGGGACGGCCATTGAGTTCGTGGACAACACGTTCAACGTGCCGCTGCCCTACACCTACGCGCTGTTGGACGCCATCATCGAGCGGGACATCAAGGCGCCCCTGCACACCTCGGGCTTCAACCCTCGGGCTACCACCGAGAAGTTGATGGACAAGATGACCGAGGCGGGCTTCACGCAGATCATGATCACGCCCGAGGTGGCGAACGAAGAGATGCTGAAGAACCTGCAGAAGGGCTTCACAATGAAGCACCTTCGTAAGTCGGTAGCCGATCGCCGCTACCTCATCGACCAAGGCAGCCCGATGGAGTTCCTCTGGGTGTTCCTGCTCGGTGGACCCGGGGAGACCCAGGAGACCATGAAGGACACCTTCTCGTTCATTCAGAACGAGATCCCAGAGCAAGACATGGTGTTTGTGCAGGTGGGCCTCCGGGTGTACCCCGACACGCCCTTGCACCACCAGGCGGTGGCCGAAGGTGTGGTGGCCGAAGGCGACGACCTGCTCAAGTCCTTCCACTACCTGTCACCTCAGCTCGAGCCCATGTGGATCTATGATCAGCTCATGGCGCAGATTGAATCGCGGCCCAACGTGACGACGCTCAAGGACGTCATGAATCCGTTCTTTCCCGTGTATCTGCGCATCTCGGGCGCGCTGGGCATGAAGGCGCCCCTGACCAGCAGTCAGGGTGGGCTCAAGTGGCTGAGTCGCTTCGGCATGCGCTCGGTGGGTCCGTCGTAGAGCACGGGAACGGCCCGGGCTGTTGGAGCATCTCGCTCCCGCACTTCGCTTGGCTGGCCTCGCGTGTGTTCTATAGAACCGGCGCTGAGGCTGACCGTCCAGTGGTCGCCTTGGGTTGAGCCTTCGGTGTCTTGATCTTTCGTCAGACCTTCTAATTGCGGGGCTTGGGGTCGACAGAAACCCGTGAAACCCGTGAATCAATGCTCTATGCTCCCGTGCTGGCCTGCGGCGGCGTGAACTGAATGAGGGGTGGCCATGAGGAAACTGTCGGCATCGGTCTGTGGTGCACTACTTCTGCTTGCATCGCCGGCCTGGGCAGACCACTGCGATCCCACCTATAGCGTCGACGTGGGTCCTTCTATGGATCCTCCCAACGGCAGCTACCAGCTGCTGGACGGCGACTGCTCGGGCCCCTCAGACTGTGAAGACTATTTCGACATCACGCTGAATGCTGGGGATACGGCTCACTTCACGTTCTGTGGCAACGGGGGGAACGCCACTTGGCGTACGGGTCTCAGCGTGTGGGGAGAGCCCTACACATCGGAACCCAACCTGGGCTGTGGCCTGAACACCTGCGGCAACCAGTCGGACTTGACCTTCGTTGCCCCGTCCACGGACACCTATCGGGTTCGTCTGGGGGGTATCAATGGTGTGGGCGGGGCCTACACGCTCGCCTATTCCGCTCCTGTGGGCAGCACGATTGTGGGGGCCGGGTCTTGCATCGACAGCGACCTGGATGGCTATCTGCCGACGATCTGCGGGGGCGACGACTGTGATGATCTGGACAGCAGCATCTACCCAGGGGCGCCCGAGCTCTGCGACGGTGTAGACAGCGCATGTGATGGCGATGGGGGAGGGGTCGCGGAGACACCGCCGACCAACGCTGGCGCGAACGGCACCAATCGGTATCGGGGCATGATCTGGTTGGCTGATGAGGCCGTCTCCGTGGGGCACATGGAGATGGAGTTGGATGTGCCGGTGGGCGAGAGCGTCACCTGGCTGCTGATGGAGAGCACCACCCTAGGTGGCACCTATACGCCGGTGGCCACCACGACCACCACCTCGACTGCAGCAGGCTTGTCCTTTCGGAGCTCGGGTCCATTCAACGTGTCGTTGGTGCCTGGAAGTCACTACGCCGCCGTTGCCCACTGGACCGCCGATGTCGCCTACCGCTGGTCCATGAGTTCGCTCCCCATCTCGAGCGACTTTGCGACAGCTGTGCGCGGAGTGATCGGTTCGGGCACTGCGCCACCCTCTGCGGGCACGGTGCCGACCAGCGTCAACGTCTACGGAGTGCGCCTGGTGGCCATTGGCGAACAGGATGTCGACCTGGACGGCTCGCCGTCGTGTGCCGACTGCGACGATCAAGATCCCCTCGTGTCTCCTGGGGCCACCGAAGCTTGCGATGGGGCGGACCAAGACTGTGACGGGGAGGTGGACGAGGGGTTCGACTTGGACGGGGATGGCTTCACGGTGTGCGGGCTGGATGGGACCTCGGGCACTGTCGATGACGACTGCGACGATGAAGACCCCCAGTCTTACCCGGGTGCACCGGAGTCCTGCGATGGTGTGGACAGTGCCTGCGATGGTGACGGTGGGCTGGTCGTCGAGGCGCCTCCCGTGACGACGACACCGAGCTTTGGTACCAACCGTCACCGGGGCAATGTGTGGCTGATGAGCCAGGACACCTCGCTCCATGCGCTCCAGATGGAGTTGGGCGTCCCATCGGGCGAGACGATCACGTGGATGGTGTTCGAGAGCTCGAGTGAGTCCACGGGCTATTCCCTGGTGGCCAGCAACACCACGACATCTTCCGCATCGGGCTTGACTGCTCGCCAATCGGGTCCGCTTGGGGTCTCTCTGAGCGCGGGCATGTACTACGCGATGGTCGCCCACTGGACGGCCAGTGTGGGCTATGGCTGGGTGACGAGCGTGCTTCCGGCGGTCACGACGGTCGGGACGATCGTCAAGGGTGTGATGGGCGCTGGCGCCACAGCGCCAACAGGGCCCGCCATGGCGACGGTGTCCAATAGCTACGCCATGAGTCTCGTGGTGGCCTCTGAGGTGGACGACGATCTGGATTCGTGGTTGGCCTGTGAAGAGTGCGATGACACGGACGGGACGATCAATCCTGATGCTGTGGAAGTCTGTGATGACGGCATCGACCAAGACTGCAGCGGCGCTGACCTCGTGTGCGGTGACGACGACGATGTGGCCGACGACGACGATGTGGCTGACGACGACGATGTGGCTGACGACGACGATGACGACGATGTGGCTGACGACGACGACTCCGCCGATGTTGTCGAGGGTTGTTGGTTGCTGGACTTCGAAGCAGACGGTGGTGGCTTTGCTGATGATGAGGTGCCGAGCAACTGGGAGTGGGGTGTCCCCACGTCCGGGCCTGGGGTCGCCTACTCAGGGGCCAACGTGTGGGCCACCATCTTGGGTGGCGATTTCTTGAGCGGTGTGGGCTCACCTCTGGAGTCGGACCTGGACTTGCCCGCCATTACCTTGCCGGCGGCGCCAGTCACCTTGAGCTTCGCTTACTGGTCGGACAACGCCAACGGCTCTTGGGATTACACGTCTGTTCAGTTGGACCCGGGGACCGGCTTTGTGGATGTGGACAGCAACCTGAACGATGCCTCGTCCTGGACAGTCCAGGCCTACGACCTGTCCCTATGGGCCGGCGAGACCGTCACCCTTCGATTCCATCATTACTCGACGACGGTGGTTCCCCACCTCGGTACGTACCTAGATGACGTGCGCATCTCTTCTCCCAGCTGTGATGACCTTGGCGACGACGACGATGACGTTACGGGTGATGACGACGACACAGCCGCCGGTGACGA
>PBPL01000150.1 GCA_002724675.1 Deltaproteobacteria bacterium
AGCGACGGAGCATCGTCGTCATCGTCGTCATCGTCGTCGTGGTCGTCGTCGTCGTCGTCGTCGTCGTCACCCGGTGGACTGACGTCGTCACCAACGCCATCTGCATCGTTGGCACCTGGGGAACAACCCAAAGGAGCACCCACGACCGCGAGAAGAAGCAAGCAGACAATGATGTGAAGCAAACTCGAACTTTTCTGCAAGACCATGAGACCAACTCCATAGATGGCTTACGAGCGATTCGGGGCTCGCAGCGGCGCGGACGATGCCACGGCTAGCTGACGGAAGAAAGGGAAAACGCCAAGGATCGATATAATGGCCAAGGCTGCATTCCTGGTGCCGCTCCGAAGATCACTCGGGGCACCTTGCACGCAGGGCACTCGCGCAGCCCGGAGACCCCATTGTCCTCCCGCATTCTGGTCGTCGATGACGAACGAAACATTCGGCGTGTCCTGCAAGCTCTGCTTGAGGATGAAGGCTACGACGTCGACTCTGCCAGCGATGGCGATGAAGCTCGGGGGATGCTTCGGCGAGCGCAGCTGCGCTACGACGTAGTCTTGACCGACCTGCGCATGCCCGGTTGCGATGGCATGGAGCTCCTCCGCTGGGCCCAAGGTACACATCCAGACACACCCATCGTCATGATCACGGCCCATGGCACAGTCGACATCGCGGTCGAGGCGATGCGTGCTGGGGCCTTCGACTTCATCACCAAGCCCTTCGAAGAGGCCGAGCTCTCGGCCATCGTCTCGAAAGCGCTGGCTCATCGAGAAGCGAACCGCCGCCGCGCATACGCCATCGGCACGACCGATCCGGCTGCGGAGACTCTGGAGACCGAGATCCCGGCTCCAGGCGACGATGACCACGCGCAAGAAGTGCTGGGCGAAATCATCGGTGTGTCGGCAGCCATGAAGGAAGTCTTCGCCCTCTTGCGCAAGGTAGCGCCTTCGCCCACAACAATCCTCATCCGGGGCGAGTCTGGAACGGGCAAGGAGTTAGTCGCCGACGCCATTCATCGTCTGTCTCAGCGCTCTGAAGGACCGTTCATCGCGGTCAACTGCACTGCAATTCCCGAGAGCCTCTTCGAGTCCGAACTGTTCGGCCATGAGAAGGGCGCATTCACGGGCGCGGTCACCAGTCGCCCCGGACGCTTTGAGTTGGCCCACAAGGGCACCTTGTTCCTAGACGAGATTGGTGAACTTCCGGCAGCCATGCAGGTCAAGCTGCTGCGTGCCCTCCAGGAGCGAATCAACGAGCGCGTTGGCGGAATGGCCGCCACTCCCGTGGACGTCCGACTCATCGCCGCCACCAATGCGGACCTGGAAACGATGGTCGAGGCCGGAACCTTTCGCGAAGACCTGTTCTATCGACTCAACGTCGTTCCCATTCGGCTGCCTCCGCTGCGTGCTAGGCCCAGCGACATCCCGGTACTGCTACGGCACTTCATCGCCAAGTTCAGCGAGCGACTCCAACGCAATGTCGACCGCATCTCGCCCGATGCAGAGATGACGATGGTTCGTTACCCGTGGCCCGGCAACATCCGTCAACTGGAGAACGTGGTCGAGCGAATGGTGCTGCTCTCGGAGAATCCCTCCATCGAAGTAGACGACCTGCCCGCCGAGGTCCGAGAAGGCCGCTCCGCTTCCGAGCTCGGTCTCGACAGTCTCCGGGACGAGCCTGTACCGGAAGGGAACCTGAAAGAGATCGTCAAGGTTCACACCCAACAAGTGGAGCGCGAGCTGATCATGAAGGCCCTAGAGGCCGATACCTGGAACGTTACCCAAGCCGCAAAACGCCTGGGTATCTCCCGCAAGGGCCTTCAGATGAAGATGAAAGAGTACGATCTCCGCGACAAGTCGCCCGACAGCCGCGCAGCAGGGGACCCCGTGGAAGAAGAGACCGAACAATGAGCGCCGTCCCCTTCGTCGAGACACCGAGTCCAACCGGGCCTCGGGCTGGACTGAAGCTCGGGCTCTGTGCTGCTCTTCTCATGCTTTGTACTGCCCCCAGCGCGCTCGCCGCCCAGCGAACCGCGGTCGCTCCCATGCTCCGTGGCAATGCAAATTTCAGCTACCAGGGAGTGGGGGCGCTTGTACGCCTCCGAGACCGTCAGGGTGTCCATTCGACCCTCTCGGAGGTCGGGAGCTATTCCCGAATCCAACAGAGCATGCTCATCGCCGGCGAGTTCTCGCCCTATCACGGCATCGGACTCCACCTCGATGTGCCCGTCGTCTTCTACGACCGGATCCATTGGGCTGAAGCTCGATCCATTCGGTTCGACCCGGACGGGAGTATGCCCACCATGGCTGGTGGCTCCACCCTGTCCCAAGACGTGCTCGATAGCTCCGCCTCCAGTCGACTCCACGCTGGGTTGGGGGACATCGCCTTTGGACTGCGACTCGTTCCTTTCGCAGAGCGCGGCGTCCCAGGCCGCAAAGCCCCAGCCTCCCTCGCCCTGGACGCCACGCTTCGCTTCCCAAGTGGCGGCCATCACGACAAGGTTCGCGACGATGGCAACGCGGGCCCCGGGGTCGGCGGAATGGGCATTCGCGTCGGAGCCTCCGCATCCCGGCGGCTTCCCGGAGCAGAGGCCTATCTGTCCATTCATTACAGCCACAACGCCGCCTACAAAGTGGAGTTGCTCGACACGGAAGGCCAACCAATCCCCCCACTTGAGGAGGAAGAGGCCGTCGTGCTTCGTCCTGCGGACACCTTTGAGATGCGCTTCGGCGCCGAGATCGTCGCTCTCGAACAGACGGATGAGGGGC
Source organism: Deltaproteobacteria bacterium (assembly GCA_002724675.1). Classification (GTDB taxonomy): domain Bacteria; phylum Myxococcota_A; class UBA796; order UBA9615; family UBA9615. The sequence continues at coordinate 2,766 of PBPL01000150.1, forward strand.
GATCGGTTCTCCTCGACATTGGTCTGGGCGCTACCTATCAGTCTCCTGGAGAGGTCTCCTCGGGCACGCTCCTACCCGCACCTCTGCCCGAGACAAAAGGACACCCGGCCACCACAGCGGAGCACCTCGTACTCGACGGAGCAATCGAGGTCCGCATCCGCCCGATGACTCAGCTGGAATTCCACGTAGGATTCCAGGGGCTGTGGCGTTCACCTCACAACCTCGAACGCATCACTGCCACCGCTTACTCCACCCAGACCGCCCCTGACAGCTTCTGGACCCGCTGGACCACAGGCGCCAGAGTGCGATTCCGCTAAAGGAGCCTCGACTCGAATCATGCTGCCCCGAGCCTCACTCGTCCTGCTCTCTCTGCTGCTCGTGGTCCTGGCTGGCTGCTCTCCGCGGAATCCCATCGGAGGTGGTGAGGAAGAGCAGCTCGTGGAGGCCACTTGCGGCGCCACAGCCAACAGCTGGCCCGAGGTCTCATCCAATCACATCGGCTACGAAGGCAACGGGGCATCCAGCGGTGACTTCCTCTGGAACTTCCAGTTGGCAGATCAGTTCGGCGATACAACCTGCCTCTCCCAGTTCCTGGGGAACGTGCTCATCATCGATGTATCCACCCGATGGTGCGGCCCATGCAACGAAGCCGCGGAGGAGTCGCCTGAGCTCTGGGCGCAGATGCAAGAGATCGGGCCATCTTGGATCTTAACCCTCATGGCACAAGACGCCGTCGGACTACCTGCGACATCCCAAGACGTCGTGGACTGGGTCGACCAATACGAACTCGAATACCCCGTGCTGCTCGACCACAACGAACAGACACGAGAGGCCTGGGAGGTCCTGAGCTTCCCATTGTTCCTCTTTGTGGCCCCCACCGGCGAAATTGTCGAACGTATTGAACAGCGCCCCGATGACTCCGACGTACTGGGCTTTGTGCAGCAGGCAGTCGAACAATGGTCGGGCGACCTTCGTCCATCTGAGTAGAGAACAGTCTTTGGCCCACCCCCACCTTGGAGCTTGCATGCGCCTCCCCCCCTTGACCCGAGTCACCCCTGGCATCGCCACCGTCTTGTTGGTCGTGTCTCTGGCGTTCCCGTCCACCGTCCACGCCGAAGCGAAGTCCACAGGAGGTGAGGCGGCTGGTGACTTCACCCTGCGCAGCCTCGATGGAGGCAACATCAGCTTGTCGGACTTCCTCGGCAAGAACGTGATTCTGGTCAACTTCTGGGCAACCTGGTGCGCCCCCTGCCTCAAGGAGCTCCCCAAGCTTCAGGAGCTCCAGGACGAGCTGGGAGCCCGTGGCTTCACCGTCATCTCAATCAGCGTGGACGAGGCCAAAGACGAGGCCAAGGTCAAGGCTCTGGTCAAGCGCCTGCGCTACAAGCCCACCGTACTTCTCGATGTCGACACTCGAGTCGTGAACACTTACAACCCACGCAAGGACATGCCCTGGACGATGATCATCGGCAAGGACAAGCTGATCCACCACAAGAAGAAGGGCTTCACCGATGGCGATGAGAAGAAGCTGAAGGAGTGGATCGAGGGATTGCTCTAGCCATGCACGAAGCCGAAGTGGTCACGCCGATGCCCACTCGACAGGGCATCAGAACAAGGGTTTGGACAGCCGGTCTGTTGGCCGCAATGTGCGTCACTGTGCTGGCAGCCCCCGCCTCTGCCATCAAGCTAGGCCAGGAGAAAGACGGCTCAGCACTTCACGGCGCCTCTCTGAACATCAACGAGACCTTTTATTACAAATACAACCTGTTCCTAGACGACGATCCCGATGACGAGCGTCCCCCGCCCTTCGCATTTCACGAGTTCGTAAACCGCACGACCGTCGACTTGCGCGTGAAGAAGTTCTCGTTCGGGGTCCAGATGGACCTCGCAGCCGCTGGCCCTGGCTGTGGCGATTCCACGTTCCGAGAGAAGTTTGCCGAACGGCACGGTGAGGACACCGACTGCACACCGCCCAATCGCATGCTTGGAGACGGCTGGGAAGACCCGATCACCGACATGGCCATCTTCCAGTTGGAGAAGGTGTTTGCGCAGTACTCGGGACGAAACGTGAACGTCCAGTTGGGTGACTACTACGCGGCATTCGGACGGGGCATCGCACTGTCCATGGTCAAGAAGCCCGAGATCGATCAAGACACCAGCCTACGAGGCGTACGCTTCGACCTGTTCACGGATCGGGCCGACTGGACTCTCCTCGGTGGAATCACCAACCCCCAGCAAGTGTCGATGGAGCTCCGTAACCAAGGCCTGGACAAGACCGACTGGGCTGCACTGGCGGGCACATCTCTCAAGCTCCGTCCCCACCGTAAGTTTGAGATCTCGCTGCATGGTTTGGGCTACGAGCTCCAGGAACTTCCGTCGTGGTCAGCCGGTGGAACCGTGGGGGTCAGCGACATCGGCAGCGCACTGGATTTGTTCTTCGAGGGCGACTGGTTCTTCTATGGAATCCCCGAAGATGCCGCTGATGATGCGCCCGACATTGGGCATGCCTTCTACGCCACAGCGACCGTCTACTCGGGGCCACTGACCCTGTTGGTGGAGACAAAGCGCTACAAGGACGCCCAGCATCTAGTGCGCACCGGACCCGTGGTCCCCATCCAGTACAACAATCCACCTAGCCTCGAGCATGAACTGTCGGTGACCGAAGACATCAACGGTTCGATTCAGTCCGCCGAGATCACCGGAATCCGCGTCCAGCCCGAGCTCTACTTCCTCAAGACCAACACGACCCTCACCAGTTCCATAGCGGTCGCGTACGACCAAGAGCCCCACCCGCCCTTCTCCAACCAGCACGAGTTGACGCTTCACCCCTGGATCGGCCTAGACCAACCGATTCACCTGGGGAAGGTCGACGTGCACCTCAAAGGAGATGTGGGCTATCGCCACGACTTTCCCGTCCGACGAGGAGACCTGTCCGGCCTCAGCGAGGAAGAGCAGGAAACACTGCGCTCGGAATTCCTGCGTCACACGGGGCTGTTGCACTACTCCCTCGACCTCGGTGTCAGCTTCGGAGTCCACGCCCTCGAACTTGTCAGCACCTACAAGCGTCACGCCTTCACCCTAGAAGAAGAAGAGTGCTGGACTCTGGCCTCAGGGCAGGAGCACTGCGATCGAGATGATGGTTGGGTCGCTCTCGAGAACGCCCTGAGCTACACACTCATGGGCAAGTACACAGCAGCTCTTCACGTGGACTTCACCGATGACCCCATCGTTCAGAACGTCTCGAACCGGGGGGCGGTGGGGAACTTGAACTACGACAAAGAGTGGAGACGCTCCACCTACCTGGGCGGGGAGATCATCTTGAAGCCAGTCTCAAACCTCGAGCTATACGCCTTTTTTGGCAGCCAAAAGTCGGGAGTGGTGTGCACGGGTGGCGCATGCCGAACTGTCCCAGCCTTCACGGGTTTCAAGACCCGCGTTTCCATCAACTTCTGATAACAGGCTCGTCCCCGACTCCAGAGAGCGACCTCTCTTGAGCAGTCAATCGTTGACAGGCCCCACTCAGCGACGCCAGAATCCCGTGCTATGTCTCTGGGGAATTGGCCCTGAGAAGTAGCTACCAAGCATGTTCGCACGGCGAGCAACGACAGCCCCCAGGCCCTCGGAGGCGGCGTTCATGACCCGAATCTCAATCGTCCTCATCACCCTGGCTTTGAATCTCGTGCTGGTACCAGCGCCCACATGGGCAGGAGAACTCCAGGTCAAAGAGATCACCGCGAGTTCTGTCCTTCGAGACAAGGAAAAGGGCATCACCTATGGCCCGGAACAAATGCTTGACCAACACTCCTCAACCATGTGGGTTGAAGGTGAGGGGAGCGCCGGGCTCGGTACCTACCTGTCTGTAAAGTTCGATGGGGAGGTCGAACTCAAGAAGATTCGTATCTGGGCTGGATGCTTCCTCGACAAGGAGTTCTGGGGGCGGCACAACCGCATCAAGGCCGTTGAGATCAAGTTCCCCGACTTCACCAACTCCGGGCGACTGGAGTTGGAAGACAAGATGGAGCCCCAGTGGCTGGTCTTGCCCGAAGTGAAGCGGGTCAGCAGTCTAAAAATCTACATCCGGGACTTCTACAAGGGCAGCACGTGGAATGACACGCCCATCACCGCCATCCAGTTCTTCGACAGCAAGGGGCAAGAAGGGCCCGTAGAGGGGCTGTCCGCAAGCGCATCAAGCGTCTACACCGACGACTACGGGTCCTATGACGCTCAAAAGGCCGTCGATGGATGGCTGGACACCTACTGGATCGAAGGTGGCGCGAGCGGCGTCGGTGAGTTCCTCGACTTGAAGCTCAAGAGTCAACAGACACTGAAGCGCTTCGGCATCTCGGTCGGCAACGGCGAGACTGAATCCTTTTTCAGGGGTGCCAACAGAGCATCGTCCGTGACGCTCCGGTTCTCCGACGGCTCCACGCAGAGCTTCAAGCTCAGCGACAAGCCCGAGCTGCAAGTCTTCGAGATGGCACAGGTGACCACATCGACAATCCGCCTCACCATCGACAAGGTCATCCAGGGCAGCAGCAACAACGACCTCTATGTGGGAGAGGTTCGCTTTTGGAACTGAGGGCCTTGCCTGTGCCCTCGAGAGCCATGGAAGAGCCTGGCTACTCTTCTCGAACAACCTGAGAGATGAGCGCAGCCCGCGCCTTCCCGTCACGATCCTGCGCCACGCGGTGCAGAGTCGTCACATAGACCCGGCGCTTGGAGCCCAGATCGTCGACAGCCTCGATTGCACTGCCAACCGGCAGCGCGAGATCGGCCTCCACTCCCCGATTCTGAAGCCGAAAGATCGAAACTCCGCTCTCGGACGTGGACAGGAACTGAACCTGGGCGCGCCCAGCGGCTGCAAGATCCCATTGCTCGTTACCACCGGCTTCCAGTGGAATCCAGCGAGCTGAGAGGGGCAAGAGATCGTCAACGCGTCGCTCCGTAGAGGCCTGTGACGCCGCCAGATTGGTCGTGCGAGTGTCCAGCTCGCCGACCACCCGCATCACCTGCCGCTGGCCCTTCTCCAGCTCCTCCAGTCGCACCTGCGTCTGCCGAGACAGGCCCTGGCCTTCGGTCCACCAATGGGACAGCCCGACGAACACCAACCCTCCCGCACACAACGTCATCAGAGCCGTGACCCGTCTCGCCTGATGTTCACCCCTCATGGTCCCTCCAGTGTTGGTCGCAGATCTACCCGTGCTGGTGGCTCGATTCCCCCCGGTGGAATGGGGGGAACCCCGAGGGTCGGGTCAGCGAGTCGGCGCAGCGCTGCCTCAAGCAACCGACTCGTCGCCTCCTGAGTCGCCGCTTCGGCGTGGACAGGCAGTGTCGTCAAGATCAGATGGGGCCCGCCACCGCTTCCGGCACCGAACCACCGCAGGTCGCCCAAGTAGCGACCTCGGGCTCCCGCTTCGCCCACAACTGTGCGCCCCAACCACTCCCCTTGGGGAGTCAACCTGCGACTCCTCGAGGACAAGATGGCATCGGCCCGGGACGCCCTCGCAAGTCGCTTCGCACCGTCATCGCCCAGGTTGGACAGCACCACCACCAGCTCAGCTCCCTGCTCCCGCAACGCTCGCACTTCCCGGCGAGCCGCCGCATAGGGAGACGTCGCGCTGAAGCCATCCCCTGCAACATCTAGGGAGACCACCGAGGTGACTCCCAGCTTTCGGCCATCTCGAACCAAGAGAACCGAGGGAACAAACAGAGGTGCTCCGTGGGCGTCGACCAGGTTCGCAGACACCAGCGGATAGCTCGCCCTCAGCGACAACTTCTTCAGATAGTCCAACCCTGCCCCGAGGTCGAGGCGACCAACCCCCATCGCGTCGAGTCCCGACAGGCTGCCTGCATCCACAAGCAGCATCGCCCGGAGCCTTCTTTCTGCCTCTTCTGTGCCTAGTTGAGCCATGTCCAGGCGAAAGAGACGATCGCCACTGTCCAGCCAGAATGCTGGCACGGCATCTCCACGCACCGCATCGACCCGAGCGGCGAGCTGCGAGAGCCCACCCAGGGGCATGTCGGGACACTTGCAGGGCTCGAACTCGCCCAGCAGGTTGGAGGTAAAGAGAATCCGGGCTTGCAGGCCCGACTGACCAGTCGGTGCTGGGTCGGCGAGCGGCAAGCCCATCTCGACTCGAGAGCCCGCGTGGGATAGCCCAGGGCTCAGCAAGAGTGACCCGCCCAGGACAAGCACAGCCTGAAGCAGCAACCCCAAAGACAAGCAGGATGGCATCAGAGGGAAGCGATTCATGAAATCCACACGAGGGTTGGCCTGTGGCCGTTCAGGCTCGGGGTATCGCTGACCGCCAGTGTACACTGCAAGGGTCTGTCGACAGGGTGTCGATTTGTCGGAAGCACCAATGAAGGCCTCTTGCTCTGCCATGCTCCTCCTCGCACTCCTCGTCCCCGGGTTGGGGCTGGGTACCGGTTGCGCCTACGACGCCGAGCGCGCTCTGGTCCACGAGCAGTTCCGGCAAGGCGACAATCCCCAAGTGGACATCCTGTGGGTCGTCGACAACTCCAACTCTATGGGGGCACTCCAGCTTGCTCTGAGTGAAGCCTTTCCGACGTTCTTGACTGTGCTGCAGAGCCACGCCGTCGACTGGAGAATGGGAGTCACCACGACAGACATGAGCCACGCAGACCATCGTGGACGGTTGCTCGAGTTCGATTCAGGAGAGCGGGTGTTGCACCCCGGAGATCCTTCCCTAGAGGACACCTTCGCAGCCGCCGTGTTGACAGGCGTTGAGGGCAGTCAATTAGAACGTGGACTGTCCACAGCCTGGGCAGCGACAACCCCTCCACTCACAGATCATGAAAATGCCGACCTCATCCGACACGAAGCACGGCTCGCCATCATCCTGCTGTCCGATGAAGATGACTGCAGTGACGAGGGCGGACTCATAGCCCAAGGGAGCTCGGCTTGCGTCGCTCAGTCCCAGCTCTTGGTCCCGGTGGCCGACTTCAACAGCCGCTTTCAGAACCTGAAAGGGAGCGCACTGGCATTTGCCTTCCACGGCATTGTGGAGACTGGTCCGACGGCAGGCTTTGATGGCTGCGGGGGCACCAACCCAGGTCCCCGCTATATCGAAATGGCGGCCCGCAGTGGCGGAAGCCTGCATCGCATCTGCGACGACTTCCAGCAGATCATGGAGGAAGTAGGGATCCAGGTAGCTGGTAGGCGGCGGGCCTTCCCACTTGCTCGCACGCCAGACATACGCTCTATCGAGGTCCGCTTCATCCCTCCCAACGCTGGCGAGGAACACCCGGGCAACGTCATTCCCGATGACCACAGACGGGAAGAGGGTTGGACGTTCGATTCCGAGACCAACATGCTGCTCTTCTGGGGAGGAAGCGTCCCCCCCCTGGGTAGCACGCTGAACGTAAGCTATCTCGTCGGCAACGGAGACTGAGACCTCGTGAAGGTCACGTCCAGAATCTCCTCGGTGGGCATCGCAACCTGCGCGGTGTTCGTGGCGAGTGCCGTCGGCTGCAAGCCCACGCCACCGGCCAACCCCAGCTTCGACGACGCCGCTCAGTTCGCGTTTCGGGAATTCGAGAACGAGGACCCTGCGATCCTCGCCTACGCGGTCCGTCAGTTCGAAGAGGAGATCTACCTTGGGGTCGACGTAGATGCAGCCAGTACAGCCGACCGCTCGCTGACTCCAGCCGATCTGTCCGAAGAAGATCTCGACGGCATCGCCCATCCAGACCGCGACGTCACACTCGCCGTCCCCGTCGCCGTAGCAGCAGGCTCTCCCCACACCATGGCCGAGCACCAGCTTCTGCCCCTGATGGTGGACCAAAGGCCCATTGAGCCCACCTCCCCCGACCACTACGATCGCGCCTTCCTGGACGAGACCGAGCTCTGTTGGCCAGAGAAGAGCTGTCCATTCCTCCGCACGGTGAACGAGCTGACAAAGACGAATCCGGTCCTGACAGTGGAATACACGCTGTACAAGGACTTTCGATGGGTGGACCTGAGCCTTCCGGACCCCGCCGACATGTCCGACGACGAGGGAAGCGACGATGAGGTGGAGTCACGCTGGGCCTTCGTCGCTCGCTCCTGGACCACGGAGCGCGCCGAAGAACAAGGAGGCGGCTCCTCGATTGAGCAGAGCTACTCGTTCGAGGTCTGGATCCCCAGAGACTCAAGAGGTTTCGTGCGGGATGGATCGAGCGAAAGCACAGTGGATGAGCAGTGGGCGGCAGACTCCACCTTCGGCGGTACGCTTCGTCTAATGGCATTGTGGGCGGAGACGGACATTGGAGCTGAGATCGCCGAAGAGGTTGTCGTGAACCTCACCCGGGGTGGAATCGACGACATCTTCCAGGCCCAAGACCTCTACATCGACGAACATCCCGACTAAAGAACCAAGACTTGCCGGGCGCGAGGATCCCCCACGAGAGCCCGAGAATCAGCGCTATCGTAGACACATGAGCGACTGGCGACGCCTGAAAGCCATTCGACACCTGACCTGGGTCGCGATAGGACTCTGCGTATTTCCCGGTGCATTCTTCATGCTGCTGAGCGGCTACGTAACAGGCTGGACTCCAGAGTCTCTTCTCGCGTTCTATCCAGCGCTGATCGTTGGTGGGCTCGCCTTCGCCTTGCACGGATATCAGCCGACAAGTCCGCCAGTCATGAGGCACTGGAGACCGGAGACGGAGTTGCTCGCCCCGCTGCCTCGCTCGGTGGAGTTACGCTGGTCTACCCCGAGAGTGACGATGCCTATGCTTCTGTGGCTCATTCCGGCGTTCTACCTCGTCATGGTCCTACTGGACGTACGCCTGCTCCACAAAGAGGTCCTCCTCCTGCTCAGCTTGCTGCCCATCTTGGCGACCATCGGAGCCGCGCTCCGCAGGCGTTCGCCTGTCCGGTCTCTGCTCTCCACAGGACAGGTCGCCAAGGGGCTGATTCGACGGATCGTCACCGGCAACGGCGTCTTCCGGCTCAAGGTCGAATACGAGTTCGACGGTGAGAGCTTCTTCCACTGGACCGACAACCTGAGCCCGAACTCCTGGTTCGGGCCGCTGTTCGCCGAAGAAGCTCTGTTCGTGACTCTGCTGGTCGACCCAGACCAACCTAGAGATTTTGTCGTCTACAGATTTTGTGATCACGAGGTCGCCAGCGACCAGCCGGCCTGGACCCGTCGTGCCCACTGAGCACGAGTAGCGACCTTGTCTCCACCGCTCCGCTTTACGCTAGCTCTGAGCCTGTCTCTAGCTCTGCTCGCTGCACTCTTTGTGTACTTGCGGATCTCACCGGCCGAAGTTCTAGAAGAGGTGCGCGGAGCAAGCCTTCCGACTCTGGCTGGCGTGATCGGCATCCATCTGGGCGCCTTGGCTGCCAAGGTTCTCCGTTGGAGAGTCCTTCTTTCCGCCTCTGAACTGCTCCCCGATCACGCAGCTACAACGGCCCAAAAGCACCTGGTCAAGGACGCCGTCTTTAGCGGTTGGTTGGGCAATCTAGTCCTGCCAGCCAAGACTGGAGAGCTCGTCCGTCCACTGCTCTACGCTCGACGCACGGGAGAGCCATTTTCCCGCGTCGTGGCCACGGTAGTGATCGAGAGAGCCATCGACCTCGTCGTCCTCAGTCTTGGCTTTTGGGCTGTCCTCTCACTAGTCCAAACCAGCGTGCCGCTGCCACAGGGGGTCAACCTTGCTGCAAAGGCGGCCGGCTTCGGTGGGCTGGCCATCATGGGAGCGCTCTTTCTGCTCTGGCGCCTTCACCCGGTATCGGCCAACGTGCTCAGCAAGGATGAGCCGGAATCCGATCCACCACGCCTCTGGCAGCGAGTGGTCTCTTCTCTCGCAGCCTTCCGACTCGGCCTAGACTCGTTTCGCCACCCAAGGGCCCTCGCCGCGGTGTTTTGGTGGACGACCGTCTCATGGGCTCTGGAGGTGGTCGGAGCCGTCCTCTGCATCTCGGCCTTCGACCTACGCTTGGAAGCCACCTGGGGGGCGGCCACAGCCCATGTCGTGGCAACGACCCTCGCTGTCTCTGCTGTTCCACTGCCTGGAGGAGTGGGGGTGGAGCAGCCTGTCACCGTGGCGGTGTTTCAGCCCTTTGCCACGGGAGTCGTCATGAACGAAACGGTTCTGGCCGTAAGCCTCATGCTCACGCTGGCGTCCATCGCCTGGGTGGTGCCCCTGGGCCTGTGGGGCCTCATCCGTCAGGGGGCTCGGCTCGGCGCTGGGGGATTGAGGGACGAAATCGAAGCCTGAGCCGCCCCGTCGCGGTCAGTCCTGAATCAGCTGAAACTCGACCCGTCGGTTGGCGCTACGGCCAGCTTCGTTGCGATTCGTCGCCGCCGGAACCGTCTCGCCATACCCCTTGGCGATCAACCGGGAAGCGTCGACGCCCCTGCTGATCATGTAGGTCCGTACAGCCTCCGCTCGGCGCTGACTCAACTCCATGTTGTAGTCATCATCCCCTTCTGAGCTGGCGTGGCCCTGAATCTCCATGCGGACTTCGGAATAGTCGGCCAACACCTGGGCCGCTCGGTTCAAGGTGGGATAGGACGTGGACAGGAGCGTCTCACTATCCCTCTTGAACTGGATGTCCGGGATCACACCGGTGAAGCGACGTAGCCGCTCGGGGATCTCGTCGGGGCAGCCGTCTGTGTCCTCGAAGCCGTTGATCGTCTCGGGATGATTCGGACAACGGTCACCACCATCCACAAGACCATCTTGATCGTTGTCGTAGTCCGGGCAGCCATCCTTGTCATCGAAGCCGTCGTCATCTTCGGTCTTATTGGGGCACTGGTCGGTCTCGTCGGGGATCCCGTCCTCATCGTTGTCAAAGTCGGGACAGCCGTCACCGTCCTCCCAACCATCGACATCTTCCACCACCATGGGGCACTGGTCCTGAACATCGACGATGCCGTCGCCATCATTGTCGGGATCGGGGCAGCCGTCTTCGTCCTTGTGACCGTCCAAGTCTTCGGCCTCGCCCGTGCACTGATCACGCCCGTCGTAGACACCGTCTCCGTCACTGTCCTGCTCCGGACAGCCGTCCTCGTCTTCGATGCCGTTGAGCTCTTCGGCGGCATTGGGACAAGCGTCAGCCACATCGGCGATGCCATCACCATCATTGTCCGGCTCTGGACAACCGTCATCATCACGGAAGCTGTCCTTGTCCTCTGCCTCCAACGGGCACCCGTCTCTCGAGTCGGGGATGCCGTCGCTGTCGTTGTCCGGATCTGGGCAACCATCGGTGTCCTGATAGCCATCCATGTCTTCGCTGGCGCTGGGACAACCGTCCTCACCGTCGCGCAAGCCATCGCCATCATTGTCCGGGTCGGGACAGCCATCAGAATCCCGCCAACCGTCACGGTCTTCGGCATTCATGGGGCAGTTGTCTTCTAGGTCGTTGATTCCATCGCGGTCATTGTCGCGATCGGGACAACCATCCTCATCCTGGAACTCGTCCTTGTCTTCGGGCTCGTTCTCGCACTCGTCTTCTCGATCGGGCAGACCATCCCCGTCGCTGTCCTTGCCCGGCCCGCCTCCAAACAAGAAGAAAGCCGCCGCAGTGAGCTCCACGTGATGATGCTTGTCCCGGTAATCGACCTGCTGCTCGCCAGTCGCGGTGTCCGTCACCCAAAACGGGACGCCATACTGCTCTTGGCCATCGCCCTCACCCGGGCCGATGGACAACAAGTAGCGGGAGTCCAGCCGCAACCCACCCCGCTCGAAGATCAAAAACTTGATGCCGCCGCCCACATCAAAGATGAAGTCCGTGTCCTTGATGGCGTAGAGCTCGTCGCCCAGCGCAACCCGGGCCTCTGAGGCGTAGGGGTCACGACGTAGACGATTGTCGTCCAGCTCGACGCCCGGAGCCTCGGCTTCGGTGATGTGCCTCCACTGGAAACCGGCGCCGACCGCAAAATACGGCACGACCCGCCAAGCTGTTGTGTGGATCACCAGATCGAAGTGCGGAGCCACATAATGGGTCACACGGCCGCTGTCCTGAGTCGACGTCGGCACATATCCGGCGGTCGCTTCGACCGCCAGATGCTCCATGATGTTGATCCCCAAACGCCCGCCGATAATGGGGCCGTCATTGAGGTTTTCCCAATTGGACGGTCGGAAGAAGTAGTAACCGCCAAAGAGATCTACCTCCGCCGACCGGGCGATGATCTGAGCATCAGCCGTAGAGGGCACCATGGCACTGCAGAACAAGCCTGCCCCAAGCGCCAGCGCGACAAGAGGCTGCAAGAGGTGCTTCAACGTTTGCATGACATACCTCACCCGCGGCTTTCTACCCTTCCCGGCCGCGCGCGACAAGACTCAACAGCAGCAACGGTCTAGTTCTAATGTCTGCTGGGAAGCGCTCAGGAGGGGCCATGGGGCACCATCACCTAGGGACTTTGTTGGATTCGCTGTAGTCTCCAGCAGCGATGCACACACTTGAGAGGTACAGCTCATGAGGGACATGGTCAGCTTCCCGCAGATCGAACAGATTCTCGAGATCCTCGATGATGCCGACATCAATCGAGAGTTGATTGAGATTCCGCTGGGTGCCAAAGATCCAGGGGGCATTGAAGACCTGGGCTCGGGGAAGGTTCGATTGACTGTTCCTGCAACGGGTGACTTTGATTCCTGGCTCGAGAAGATCAGCGACCAGTTGTTGCGCGCCCTAGGTGAGCTCAACTGAGCCCAGTGGCTGGGTCCAACCAACCTACTTGTAACGCTCCGTCTCGGCCTTCAAGTACCCCCTGATGGCACGGAGCAGGTAACGGTCCATGGCCGTCAGGCCGCCCAGCTTGAGACCAAAGCCCCCCTGAACAGTGCCCTGCTCGTCATCAGACTCGAAATCCTCGTTCCCACGCTCCACAATCCGAATGTCAGCAACCGAGCCGGTACCGTGGTCCTCGACCCAGACCACCTCGGCCAACATCCGGAACACAGCGTGGGAAGAAGGCGGAACCACTTCCAAGAAGAGTTGATCGCCCTCCGAGAGGTTGTCGTGCTCGCCGGGGATGAAGATGGTCTCGTGGTGACCGATGTGATTGGCAACTTCATCGAAGAGGCTCGCTAGCCCCGGAGCCCAACGCAAGACAGGTCTTCCGCTCCCACCATCGGTGAACAAGGTAGCTCCATCCAGATCGGCAGAGCCCCCCCAGTGAGGACGAAGGGCCCCAGGTTCCGAGCCCTCACGCACCCGATGAACGAAGTCAGCGATGCGACGACGATCTTCTCGCTCTAGCTTGTGAAACTCCAGCCCAACCAAGGTGGCGCCATCGCTGGAGCGGAAGCTCCGCACAAGCCCAGCACAGCGAATGGGGGACTCGGGCTCTCCGGGTAAGGCGAAGGTCAGAAAGTAGACCTCACCGAGCACGACCTCCCGGGCCAAGCCCACCGCGACACCACCACTGGAGATATCGCGAATCTCGCTGGCGAGCTCCTCGCCTCCAGTCGCTACCGTGACCGGCAGGGTACAAGACACACGTGGAGCAACTCGATGTTCCCGCTGGGCACCGGCTCCAGTGGCGTCAGAGGCGTTGAAATGCAGAGAGAGTGGTCGGCCCATTGTTATTCCCACAAGATCAGCAGAAGCGAGTATTGCTGAGCCAGAGAGGAACGTGAAGCGAAGGGGGCACGCAGCGCACGAAAACCCCAAGTAAGAGCCAGCAGAGGAGCCAGCATTTAGGGCTGAATAAACAGGCCCGTAGGTCGACGTTTGACCGCATCTGCACGGCACTGGACCAACGCAAATGCATCGCAGGTTCCCTGCTCGATGGCAGCTTGGACGGCAGCGTCCCGGTCAAACGTGCCCGCAGCCTGCTCGGCGGCGAAGACACCGGACGCAATGGAGCGCTCCACCACAGCTTCTGCCTCAGAGAGGCTCGGCGTGGCCACTGCGCTGGAGTAACAGTCAAGCAACTCGTCGGCATCATCCCGGCGGTAGGTGTCATCCAGGCAGCCGCTCTGACACTGGGCCAAGTTCTCCCAGGCGGTCCAGCCGCAGTCGTTCATGAACTCCACGCACACCTCCTGACAGCGCTTGTTGTTCGTGGAACAGCCCGACAGAGGCACAGCCAACAAGGTCAGCAGCACAGTCGCGAAGGCGATACTACGCGGAGTCATCAGAGCCCCTCATCAGTCACCGGAAACGGCGAGATGCCGAGACCTATTCCCGAAATAGTGTCACCAAGTTCCGTGGTGAACACGTCGTTGAAGAACACATGGAGACGACCGTTGATAAAAAAGGCCCTTGGGTTCTCAGCGAGGTCCTCGCCAGAGAAGTCCAGTGGCACCGGGCCGTCCAGGAGCCGGGTCCAGCCGGTATCAGGCGACGCGGAAGAGGCCATGCCAAGCCGGAGACCCTCCTTCTCGATCCAGACCAGATCCGAGCTAGGGTCCTGAACGGCAGTCACCCGGTGATAACCGGAGTACAGCATGTAGTAGGTGGGCTCTTCGTCGTCACCGTCCACGTAGGCGAACACGGAAGGGCCATGCACCCCCTCCGCGTCGAACGCGTCCCCTTCAAGACCCTGATGTTCTAGGACCAACCCGCCAGGGCCATCAAACCGCGTTCCGTCGGTGGTCGACAGATAGCCCACGTCGTACACCGTCGACTCCAGCCACTCCTGCTGACTGATGATGCTCGCACCCATATGGTTGACGCCGGAGACCCAGAAGTGGAGCTTTCCGTCCTCATACAGAGCGTCGCAGCCCCAGACTCGATCTAGGGCACTAGCCGAGTCCTCCAGTGGGTCGATGGGGTTGAAGAGATCCTTAGTCCACGCCACCCCGTCCGTCGACGTTGCGTGACCAAAGAGCGTTCCACGCCGTTCACTGTTCGTCCCCGTGTACCAGAGGTGATAGATGCCCAAGTCGCCATCAAACGCGGCACAGGCCACAGTCACATCATCACGATCGAAAGCGCCCTGCCCGTCATCCCTGCGCAAGACGGGGTTGCTGGGGTGTCGCCGCCACTCGACCCCGTCCATGGAGAGCGCATAGCCGACGTCGCTGCCCGAATCGCCCGAAGAACCCGAATAGAACAGTTGGTAGAAGGGCGCTCCGAAGATGCGCTGTTCCAGGATGTCAAAACCACCAATGGCTCCAGCCTCCCAGGGCTGTGTGCCTTCGTCACTGGTCGAAAAGACCGGAACACACGTATAGCTCTCCCACCCTCCCTCAGTGGGCTCGAACTCACACTCCACAACCTCGTGGATGTCCACCAGATCTTCCGCTACTCGGGTGTAGTCGTAGTCACTGCTGCATGACAAGAACAGCAGCCCTCCTAAGGCCCACAGGAACCGAGTAGGACGAAATGCAGCGAGATTACCCATCATCAGGCGCTCCCTTCAGCGCCTCTCGAGCGCGATCAAGGCGTCGCTGCTCCAATTGCTGGAAAACACCAGCTACAACCGCACAGGAGACCGCGGTAGCCCCCACAACAATGGCTACATTGCGCTGCCGGTCAAGGGCTCGAGTGTGAAACAAGTGTCGGCTACGTCCCACATCATCGCCCACTCGTTCGGAGGCTCGGGCCAGCACATATTCCGCCTGAGCGCGCTCCTCCCACTTGAGCGCCGCGATCACTCCCGCCACACCACCCCCCACTCCCAGGCCCATGACAAGCGCACGGGCAAGAGTGCCTCTCGGCGAGCGTCGACGGGTGCCATCTCGCCCGTACAGCACTCCCTGGCGACGACCGTTCGAATCCTCCTCCACACTGGTGACCACCAGAGAGGAGGTCAGGAGGCCTTCCTCGTCGAGGAGTTCCTCTTCGACCGAGTCGGGGTCATCAGCCGCATTCTTGCGCTTGATCCGAGAGCACGTCTGCTCGACGAGCCGTCGGTCGGGGCCATCCGCGAGTGATGCGGCCACCGCCACGCAGTGCTCCTGGCGCTCCCTACCCGATTCCAGAACATCCAGGCTGTCGTAGAAGGCAAACAGATCGAAGCCGGAGTCCCCCTCATCAGACAGCACAGGAATCTCCACTGCTTCGGGAGAGGCCAGCACCCGATCGAGATCGAGGGAGGTCACTGTGCCGCGATACACCCGAACCACGCCCTCCCAGCTTGTTCGACCAGAGACCACAGAGACGGGCACGATGCCCTCGGCGAGTTCTCGAACCACAAAAAGCCCGGCTTCCCCCGAAGCAGGCAGCGGTAGGCGCCGCACACCCACCTGGACCGAGTCCAAAGCCCTCGTCCAGTAGAGGCCGAGCACGGCCTCATCCGATCCCACAATCCCGAGCTGGATCGCCAGGTCGTCGGGAGCGCGAAGATCCTGGATGGACACTTCGTAATCAGCGGCAGAGGCCAAAGAGACAGCACTGCCTAGCATCAGGCTCCCCACCACAAAGTGGAGCAGTAGCCACAATCGCCGGGGCTGTGACGCTGTGGGGAACATGAAACTCCTAGGCGGCGAGAGACCAAGATCACAACGGCCAGCTGAGAGGATTCCGCAAGCTGGGAGCGGGGATGATACGGTTTTGCCGTGAAAAAGGGGCTGGATCTACAGGTCTCGAGCGAAGCGCGTGCCCTGCACGACGATACCCTCATCGTCGATCTGCACTGTGACACGATGCTGGGGCAGACCTTTCTTGGCTATGACCCCACTCGGCGGCACCAAAACCGACTGTGGGGTTCCCCGCTCCTATTTCATGCAGACATTCCCCGCATGCAAGAGGGCGGGGTGGGGGCAGTAGCCCTCGGGGTCGTGGTGAGCCCCCTGCGAAGGAAGTCCGCTGCTCCCACCACCCGACGACGCCTCGAGATGATGGCCGGTTGGGCTCAGGCGGCGCCGGAAGATGTCGTCTTGGCAGGAACCCGAGCCGAGATCGAAGAAGCTCGTGCATCCGGTCGCATCGCGCTCTTCGGAGGCCTTGAAGGAGCACATGGGCTTGGGGGGACTCTGGACAATCTCCAAGAGTTCCGAGACCTCGGTCTCCGCTATGTGACCCTGGCCCACTTCACACCCAACAAGGCGGCTACACCCTCGGCGGGCTGGGGCGCCGATCCTGACGCACCCCTGACCGACTTTGGCCGGCAACTGGTCGAAGCGCTGAACGAGCACCGAATGCTGGTCGATCTGGCCCACGTAAACAGGGCTGGCTTCATGGATGCCTGCGAGCACAGCAAGGCGCCCGTAGTGGTCAGTCACACGGGGGTGGCTGGGGCTTACGACAGCTGGAGAAATATCGACGATGCGCAGCTCCGCGCTGTCGCCGACACGGGTGGGGTGGTGGCCATTATCTTCGCGCCGATCTTCCTGGGCCCCTCCATTCGAGGCCCCGTATCCCTGGCCGTCGATCACATCCGCCACGTCATCTCGGTTGTTGGGGAAGATCATGTGGCGGTGGGCTCCGACTTCGACGGATTTATCCTTCCGCCCACCGATCTTCCCGACATAGCCCACCTTCCCGTCCTCACACAGTGCATGCTGGAGTCTGGGATGACCGAGACTCAGATCAGGAAGTGCCTCGGGGGGAACACGCTTCGTCTGTTCGGAGACGTCTGTGGCTGAAGCACTGCAAACGATGAGGCCCCACCAGCCCCTGGGCCACCGCCGACCGACAGGGATGCTTAGCCTTCTCCTGCTCCTGAGCCTTTCTGTGGCACCAGGGTGCACGTCTTCAGGGGCTCCCTGGGCACAGGCAAGACCCATCGATTCGCCGCTCGCAGATCTGCCGACACTCGAGAATCCCAGAGAGCAGGACGACAAGATCATCGTGCGGGTGGTCAACGGCCTACTACCCCAGCTGGGTGGGCACATCACCCACCTTGCAGCCGGACCCCGAACCTTGCTCGTCGTCTACGCGGAGGGTGGGGGAGAAGAGGTGCCTCCTCAGCCCATTGCCCTGTGGTTGCGAGGTAGAGGAAGCAGTCGCAGCCGGCTGCCCCAGTTCACCTCTGGGCTAGTCAACCCCGGCAATAGCCAGGACTGGCGAGTGGACCTGAGCCCGGGAGACTACCTCTTGTCGATCACTCTGGGTGCTACGGGGGACGACCAGCAACAAGCGGTGGCCCACATCATCGCACGCTAGTCACGAGAGAGAGGCTGCCCCTACTTCATCAACGTACGGAAGTAGGTGAGTGAGAATCCCTTCAGTTCGATGCGATCCCGGTCCTGGAGTGTCCAGGCACTCACCTTCTTGCCGTTCACACGCACCGGCGAGAGGGCACTCAGAGGCACCACGGAGTATTCCCCGTCTGCACCACGGACGATCTCCGCCACCTGCTTGCCGAAAATCGAGCTTCCCGGCAACCGCACATCACAGCCCGCATCAAAGCCAATGAAGTGACTCTTGCCATGCAGGGCAAACTCCGTTCGGTTGCCATCTACTTGAAGCACCAGGTGCGCCTGCATCCGGTCGGCTGTTCGCTCCTGGATGGTCATCAACTCGCTCTGCGGTAGGACGCGAGTCTGTTCTGCTTCAGCCTCGGGAATAGCGCGAATGCCGGACACCGTGGACACATCAATGTCCGGATCTCCAGTGGCCTGAAAGATGAGTATGTGTTGCCCCATCTGAATCCTGTCGCCTGGCTTTAGCTCGTGCTCGTTGATCTTGGTTCCATTGACGAAGACCCCG
Organism: Deltaproteobacteria bacterium; assembly: GCA_002724675.1. Classification (GTDB taxonomy): domain Bacteria; phylum Myxococcota_A; class UBA796; order UBA9615; family UBA9615. Next base: position 21,325 of record PBPL01000150.1, read on the forward strand.
TTGGGTGTCTGGAGATCAACTACTCGCCAGCTATGGCCACGGAAGGACACGACCGCATGGCGCCGAGAGACGAGAGGGTTTTCCAGTCGAATATCGGCCTGCTCACTGCGGCCCACCAGATATTCCTGGTCGACCAAGTCGTGGGAGCCTTCCTTTCTGCGTCCCCGGAAAACGACGAGCTTGGGCATGAGTTTCTCTTCCCCACGAGCGCCTCAGCGCTACGTTTTCACTGCAGGCGTCCAGTCACAGCACGCCACCTCGCGTACCTCAGGCATCGCCCACTGCAGAGATCCTACCCCCAATTCACTCGTTACAGCAGAACGGCTGTACGCGCTTCTGATCGATGGCGATCCTCTGATTGTGATCCTCGGCTTCGATCTCCATCACAATCTCGTAGTCTTCCAGATGCCCCTGGCTTCCAGACCCCTCGGGGCAGTTTGGGGAATTGTTGGGATCATTGGGCCAGTATTCACAGGGCAAGAAACCGTTGATCCCCCAATACCACTGCCTGGATGACACCTCGGGCTCAATGCGGACTGCCTGGACGTGACGTTCTTGGTCGTGCAACAGGACCAGCTCACCGTCACCCGGATCCAGATACATCTTGATCCGTAGGAAAACCACCGGACACAAGTTCTCCATTTCCGCCGAGAAGAAGACGTGGTAGCCACCCTGAGTCCCATACCAAATGGGCATGTCCGCATCGTCCAGGACCATCTGGAACTCACTGCCACCAGTGCCAACGCGAACAATCGGGTCCCCACAAAAGACCTGGTCATTGCAGGCCTCGGCCACGAACAGATCCTCTTCAGAACACTCCTCGGGGAGAGGAAGCGTGTCATCATCGTCGGCCGCCACCGGACAGTCCTCGCAGCCCAGCAGCAAGAGGAAGCTGAGCAGGGCGACAAACGGAGGAGCCGACAAGCGACACTGATGGAATCGATTGGTTCCCATAGTAAACGACTGTAGCGGTCAGGCGAGCCACCGAAAAGGGGCACACCCCACCCGTTTCACTGGAAGTCAGCCGAACTGAATCCCCTGAGCCAGCGGTAGATCCTGGCCGTGATTGATCGTACAGGTCTGTCGGCGCATGTAAGCCTTCCAAGAGTCGGAGCCAGCCTCACGACCACCACCGGTGTCCTTTTCGCCCCCGAAAGCGCCTCCGATCTCAGCACCCGAGGTCCCAATATTTACGTTGGCAATTCCACAGTCGCTGCCAGCGTGTCCTAGAAACTGCTCGGCCGACAACAGGTCGCGGGTGAAGATGGCTGAAGACAATCCCTGGTCTGCGTCATTCTGATCAGCGATCGCTTGCTCCAGCGTGTCCCAGGGGGTGATGTAGAGGATCGGAGCAAAGGTCTCTTCCCGGCTAATGGGAAGGCGCGTCTCACTCCAGACAATGGTTGGCTCCACATAGAAACCCGCGCGGTCCGTCAGGGCCTTACCCCCACAGAGCACCTCGCCACCCTGATCCCGTGCCTGCTGAACGGCCGCCAAGTAACCATCGACAGCCAGCTGATCAATGAGCGGACCCATGAGCGTTCCGTCCTCGAGTGGGTCACCGATGGCCACCGACTGGTAAGCGGCAGCCAAGCGGTCAGCAAGTCGGCGGGCCAGCGGACGGCTGGCGAGCACTCGTCGAGTCGACGTGCAGCGCTGGCCGGCTGTGCCTACGGCACCGAAGAGGATTCCACGAACGGCGATCTCCTCGTCGGCTGTGTCGTCAACGACGATGGCGTTGTTGCCCCCCAACTCAAGCAGACAACGTCCCAGACGACCTGCAACTGCGGTGCCCACGTGACGACCCATTCGGCAGGAACCCGTCGCTGAGATCAGCGGTAGGCGCTTGTCATGAATCATGGTCTCGCCCACTTCGCTGTCGGTACCCACGATGGTGCACATCACTCCGTCGTGTCCCTCCGGTCCAAAGACACGATCAACGATTTTCTGAATCGCAATAGCGCAGAGCGGCGTCTTGAGGCTGGGCTTCCAGATCATCGTGTCTCCGCAGACGGCAGCGATGGCCGCATTCCATGCCCAGACAGCCATTGGGAAGTTGAACGCCGTGATGATTCCGATCACGCCCATGGGGTGCCACTGCTCGTACATCCGGTGGTCAGGACGTTCGCTGTGCATCGTCAAGCCGTACAGCTGGCGACTGAGTCCCACAGCAAAGTCGAAGATGTCGATGCACTCCTGCACCTCACCTTCCCCTTCTGCTCGAATTTTTCCCATCTCGAGCGAGATCAGCGCCCCCAACTCTTTCTTATTGGCTCGGAACTCCTCGCCCAGGCGACGGATCAACTCTCCGCGCTGGGGGGCTGGAACCATGCGCCACTTGGTGAAGGCCGCCTGCGCTGCGGAAACCACCTGCTCGTAGTCGGCACGCGATGCCAGGTGAACCGCACCAATTTCCGTTCCATCAATGGGAGTATGAACTCGAACGGTCTCGCCATGAGTCGTCTCGAGCCACTGGCCATGAGACGCCCCTTGCTGGGCTCCGTCGAGAGCAAGCTTCGTGAGAAAATCGTAGTTCACAGGGCCTCCGCTGACTCCTCCGGTCGGGGGTGGATGACGACCGGAGGAACGCGATCTACCACGTCTGGAGATGTCCGGGAACGCCTGTCTGAAAGGTCTGGGCAACTAGGCCCCGAACAAAGCCTTCATCGAGCATCATGGAGGTGAAATGCACACCTTGAAGCCCGCGTCCGGATAGTAGACAGCGGCCATCATGCACATCTCGTCGTCCACGCTGGGCCCGTATCCGATCGTGCTGTTGGTCCTGTTGTGGAAGGTGCATCGATACTCAAAGCCACCCCCAGCGCGCAGGACAATCGGATTGTCCGAGAGCATGACAACCTCAGCCGACTCCCAGGACGTATTGGTGTACACGAGTTCGTCTGGCTCGCCGGCCTCATCTAGAAGCAGGATGTCGAACTGAAGACCTGAACGGTGAAAGTGGCTGCCCAGGGCAAAGACGTGCATGTCCACATCCACCAGGCACTTCTTGGAAACGGTCACCTGCTGGTTCGGCGGGACCTCCAGGTCCGTGTTGCTGCCGAACAAGCCGTTGGCGTACACCTCGATCGTTCCAGGTTCAGCCCACTCCACGTTCAAGAAGGCCTCGGCAACCACAGGCGCGTCGGTGGTGTTCAACGAATGAAACTCCAACAAGACCTGCTGCTCCGGCAAGAGTCGGCCAGCGACTCCATCGGGAAACTGCCCGACAAACTCTCTATCCTGCGACGCATAGAGAGGTGCGGCCAACCCCATTGTGGTCTCTGCCCAGAGATCCTCACACGCCCCCTCGCGGTCTCCATCAGGACCGGACGAGAGACCCCACACATTGAAGTGGTGGACAGCGCTAGCTCGGTGGTGAAGGCGGATCACATCCATTGGCTCCGCAATGGGCAACGTAGTGATACGGCAGTAATACAACTCTTCTCCGGGACCCAACTCAAATGGACCCGCGTGCAGCTGAAGCCCTTGAGCTGGCTCCTCTAGAGCCACCGGCTCATAGTGGCTCGATGCGGAAGCCCCCGAGGCCTCATCGATGTCGACGCCGGAGAGGGAGCAGCCTCCAAGCAGCAGGACGACCCCCAGCGCCATGGGGCGGCGAGCTAAAGCGAGGGCCAGAGCGCGACGTAGGGTCTCCATCAAGGCATTGCTCCCACAGAGCACACTAGCAGTGCAGCGACTCCTCCCGCGCATACACACGCGTCCAACGGTAGTCTCTGAGTCATGGACCCTACTGAGATGACCACATCAAGATGGCAAGGGACCGGCAAGGCGCTGCTCGTCGTGCTGTTTGTCGGCGCCACGATGTACACAGTGCCTAGACCCCAAGCACTCGCCCACTCGATCGATTCCGATGAGTTGGCGGCTCCGCCGCAGGCCCCCGGCATGTCGGCTCATTCCGATCCTGACCTCACGCTCAACAAGACGTGCCCGGGCAAGGCCTCGGCCAGTCAGTTGACCAGTCGACTCCCCAGCTATGCCAAAGAGTTGGTCCTGTTGTGGCCACGAACGGGAAAACGAATGGACAACGGCTCTTGCGTCACGGTTTCCCGGCTGACCGTCATCAACCATCAAGGGACGCCCTTGACGGTCTCTTTTCTGCAATACGAGCGCCCTGTACCCGATACGCCGCGAGACTTCCGCTTGCTAGAGAACCAGACCCCACCCAGGGCGGTTTTCGAGGTTCTTCCCGAGGAAAGCCATCCCCAGATCCTCGTCGAAGTGGCAGGGTCACCGTCCACCTCCAGAGACACCCTAGAGGCCGTCCTGGATTTTCTCGATGCCCAAGCAGCGGTGTTAGCCCTCATCGACAACGGCGAACGTCCTGCTAAGGTCCCGAAGCCATGAGCAGCGACGATCCCCAGGACCCACCGCGGACTCACCGGTGGTTCCGACGTGAGCAACCCGCATCGACGGCACGTCGAGAGGACCACCCAGTCACTGTTCAGGCCCCCTCGGGCTCCGCACCAGACCCGGAGGCTCTCCAGGAACAGATCTGTGCAGCTCTGGCCGGCTGGCCGGTTGCGACCCTCAAGTTGGTGGGAAGCCTCGAAGAGAAGGGCAAGATCCCACGCCCACCTGGGCGATTCCTTCGGGCCGTCCTGGGGCACCTCGTCGACACCACACTGTGCACCTGTAGAGGCTATCGCTGCACCTCACGAAGCTGTATTGGCCATCAACTTCTGGGCAGACGTGCCCGAGGACCGGACGTCGATGGAGAAGCCTGGTCGCCCCTCGCGGTGCGCGCATCCAATACCAAGACCGGGGTCTGTCAGAAAGGAGGGCGGATTGGGGCTGAGTTACTGTTTGTGGGACACGAAGCAGTCCGCCAGTTGCCGCGACTCATCGAAGTGCTCAGAGATCCGCCACCGCCCCCAGAGCAACACCCGCCAATCACCTGGAACACGGTGCAGTACCTTCAGTTGGACGAAGACAGGGAACTTCGCTGGCGCAAGGCCTCCGAAGATGGTGGGGGCGTTCCTCCACTGGCCCTCGATCTTCTGACCGAACCGCGAGTTCGTAAGGGCCGACTCACCCTCACCTTTCTCAGCCCAACCCCTCTGGTACGACGTCTTGAGCGCGGTGTGGTGGTGCCTGAACTTCCTCTGGTCATCGACCGAATGACACGAGGCATGGGCGCGTGGATGGGCAGGACTGGGCACAAGGGCCCCCGGCTGCCGGTAGATGACTTGCTACGCGTAGCATCCGCGGCCCAGCTAGGAGCAGACAACACGCGCACGGTCGATATTCCCGGCCGGCTCCTGGGTGCCCAGGGCAACGAGCCCGAGGACGACGAATCCCGGGTCCCCAGTCTGATGGGCTCGATCACCTGGAAGGGCGACTTTTCGGGGCTTGCTCCGCTACTCAGGGCAGTGAACCAGTTGGGTATGGGACCCGGCAAACAGTACGGCCTGGGTGAGGTCAACGTTCGCTGAGCACGGAATCGGGGCGCCTGTGAGCGTTTTCCAAAGCCCAGAGGGGGCCGCTTGTGCACCGCAGCGGCTCAGCACAGTCCCCACACTTGAGCTTCGGGCACTACAATGGGAACGTCATGATCCCATCGACCTTCCCCTCAGTTGCTTTGCTCGTCTTGTGGGCGCTGCTTACGGTCGGCTGTACTGAGCCACCAGTGCACATTGATGGATACGACGAGTACGCCGAAGGCTGTGACACCAACAGCGCACCAGCCATCGCCAACATCGAGCTGAACTCCATTGTCGACGAGACAGAGGACGCCGAGGGCAGCTATATGGTTTCGTTTCATTTCGACTGGCGCGATCCCAATCCGCCAGACGAGAGCCAGCCACAAAACATGGTCGGCGGCTACATCAGCGTCAACATGCAGGGCTGGGAGCTCAACTCCCGTTGGATCGACGAGGACCTTCTACTCAACGGCTGCGCTGCAGGCTCCTTCGAGCTCTACTGCACACCGCTGGGCTATGGACCCGGCTCGACAGGTTGCTCGGCCGCGACGGCCGCCGACTGCACAACAGGGCAGATCACCTGGCCGATTCGCGGAGGCGATCAAGTGATGGGCGAGGGAACCGAGGTCTTGTTCGAGATGCGAGTCCGCGACCGGTGTGGAGCAGTATCCAGCGAGAAGAACAACTACGACACCGGCGCCTACATCGTCGGGAGCGGACTGTTCGAACTTCCCGACGCCGGTGAGAGCGCTCCTACCGAGGAAACTCCCGAGTAATGCTCCTAGGACACTGGCTTCCAGAGCCCCACAGAAACACCAGCGCAGCCTCTGGCGTTCTTCTGATGGTACTCCTCGGCGCCTGTGGGACACCTGGAGTGATCATCGACAGCTACGACGACCGCGGAGAGAGTTGCTCAGAGAACAGCGCTCCGGCAATCGCCAACATCGAGCTGGACTCAGGCGACTCGGCGGGGCTCGAGGGTGCAGAGGACGTTGGTTGGCTCTTGGCTCTTCACTTCGATTGGCAGGACCCAAACCCGGCTCAGAACCCCGACCCTCAGAATATGCTCAGTGGGCTCGTCAGCATCAATCTGCTTGACCTGGGGAGTAGCTCCTTTTGGATTGACGAGACCATCTTGAAGGATGGCTGCCGAGATACGGCCGAGCTGTGCTCGTACTTGGGCTTTGGGCCAGGCGCCACGGGATGCGCTGGCGGCACAGCCGCCGAGTGCACGAACGGACAAATCACCGCCGCCATTGCCGGCACGGAAAATCCGATTGCCTACAACACACCCATTTTCTACGAGCTCCGGGTTCGCGACGCTTGTGGAGCCGTGTCCAGCCTCAAGACAAACTATGAGACAGGACCTTATTTTGTAGGTTCTGGACGCGTCGAGGTTCCCGATGCTGGCGAGTCCGAAGACGACACGGACAGCGCTGATTCCGAGTCCGATTCGGAGTCCGATTCCGAGTGATCAGGATCGGGCACGGATGTGGCCCGAATCCACAGAGCCACCTCCCTCAGCCACAACAAAGAACGCACGGATGCCAGCGCGATCAGCAGGTAGCCCAGCGTGCGCTGTGAGTCACTTTCTCGGAAGGTGAAGCCAAAGAACGCGAGGAGGGCAATAGTCAACAGGCCCATGGCGAGACGCAGTGGACGAGGCATCCTTGCTATGGTCGCGCGCATGCGTTCCCTCTCGGTCATCATGTTCGCATACAACGAACAGGAAAATGTGGGCCCCTGCATGCTCGAAGCGCTCAGCTTCCTAGAGCAGGCCACCGACGAATATGAGTTGATCGTAGTCGACGACGGATCCTCGGACGATACAGCCGAAGCGGCTCGCGCCATCGCCACACGCCATCCCGACCACGTGCAGGTTCTAACCTATCGTCCCAACCGTGGCATAGGCGGCGCGCTGAAGACCGGCTTTGCCGCCGCAACCAAAGAGTGGGTCACCTGCCTTCCTGCCGATGGCCAGGTCCCCCCACAAGAACTGGAGAAGCTCTTTAGCGCCATTGAGAGTGACTCGAGCCTCGATCTGATCACCTGCCACTTTCCCGACCGGTTCAAAGAGGCTGACAATCTTCTTCGCAAAGTCCTTAGTCGGGGGCTTCGCGTGATCCTTTGGGCTGCCACTGGGGTAGACCGCAAGATGGACGGTGTCTACTTGATCCCCCGAGAGGCTGCCCAGAATCTTCCTCTACAGAGCGAAACGTTCTTTCTGAATCTAGAGCTTCCCATTCGTGCAATCCGCTCCGGTCTCAACCCTGGGGAGACGACGATGCACATTCGCCCCCGCATGGCTGGAACCAGCAAGGTGCTCAACTTCGGGCGCATGCGCCGGGTCTTTAGCGAGACCGTCCGTCTTGGGTGGGAGCTGCGGGGCCCCGGAGGCTCCAGAGGAGAAGGAAAGTGACCGACCGTCCACGCTCCACGAACCTCACTCCCGACTTGAGCCGGGTCAGCCCCTCGGCCCGAAGGACACTGCTCGGCCATAGTGCCGCCTGCATCTGGCTGACGGGGCTCTCAGGCTCCGGAAAGTCCACCGTCGCGAGGGCCGCTGAAGAGACACTGATCGCACGAGGCTCGCTCGCATACGTCCTGGATGGCGACAATCTAAGGGGAGGACTCAACCGAGACCTGACCTTCTCACCGGAAGATCGGGCTGAAAATATCCGACGCATCGGCGAGGTAGCCAACCTCTTCGTGGACGCTGGCATCATCGTGATTTGCGCGTTCATCAGCCCCTATCGAGCCGATCGCGACCAGGTACGCGCCACTGTGGGGGCATCGTTCATCGAGGTGTTCTTGAACCCGAGCCTTGAGGTATGCGAGGAGCGAGATCCCAAAGGCCTGTATGCCAAAGCGAGGAGCGGCGCTATCCCCAACTTCACCGGTGTAAGCGCTCCCTACGAGGCGCCCGAGAGACCGGAACTTGAGCTGGACACGGGTAGCTTGTCCATCGACGAAGCCACGGAGTCCCTCGTCCGGTTGTTGGAGACTCGAGCCATTCTCTGACCTACTCAGAGGGGCAACCGGGCATCACCACCGATCGCGGCAGCAACTCCATTCACATGCTGGGTCCCCAGATCCGGGGAACACCGTAGCTGGCATCCACGCTCCACCGGCCAACGACGCCGGCCAGAACGACAATCCCCCGCGCCGGTTTCCCGACGCGGGGGATTGTTGTTTTTGTTCTAACGAACCCTGCTGCTACAGCGTGCAGACGAAGGTGTCGAGGCTCTCGCACTCAGCACCTTGGGCCGCCTCGTCGCCGCACTCCGCGCCACCAGCACCCTGGGTGCTGAAGCTGGCGGAGTCGCAGAGGTTGTCACCAGAGCCAACCTGAACGGTCACATCCGTGCCGCCCGGTACGCTGGCGCAGTAACTACCATCCGTGTTCGTCATCGTGCTGTACACGCGGACGTCGGGGTAGGCCTCGTCGAATACCTCGACAAGGATGTTCCCTGCCGCGTTTCCGTTGATGACCACATCACCGTGTGCACAGGATGTCGACGTGTAGGGCCGCATGATTGCCACGTTGGAGCAACCACCTTGGCAGTCAGGCAGACCGGGCTGCGCGTACATACGCACAGGCTGGTAACCGGCCTGGTCCTGCTCGGTCAGCACGAAGACATCGGTCGTTTGGAATACGGGCACCGTCAGGCAGAAGCTGCCATCATCGGCGGTCGTAGCGACACCACCATTGGGACTCACCACCTGCATTCCGCCGATAGCGGAGTTCGTGGAATCCACCACAACACCCGAGACGCAGGTCTGAATGTCGACAGGGATCGTACCCAGGTCTGTGCAGGTCTGAACACCAAGGCTGCAGCTCGCTTGCCCCGCCGGGATCGTCACCGGATCAGTGCGCTGCGTGGCCGTCTGACCAGAGATCGAGTAGGAGATCTCGGCCCAAACCGTCTCGCCATTCTTGACCTCGAGGCAGAAACTGCCGTCTTGTCCCGTGCGAGCCGTCGTCGTGGAGGTATAGGTGATACCGACGGCGCGAACTGTCGCACCACTCTTGGCAGCACCCTGTACGTCCGTGACAACACCCGTCAGGCAGCCATGCGTAGAGATGGGCTGGTCGCAGTTCCACGTGGAGAAGTGCGGAGCCTCGAAGTTCCAGTACAACTCGCCGTCGTCACCCAGGACGACGGTACCGGAGCCCTCTTCGACCCACTTACCAGTCTCTTCGTCGTAGCTCCACGCGGGAATCACGGTCCCGACTTCGGGAGCGGTACCCAGGTCCTGAACCACCACAGGCAGCACGATGCTGGAGGAGCTGTCACCCAATTCGAGTTCTTGCCCATCCGCACCGGTCAGGTTGACCTGAAGCATGCCAAACGACTCAAGCACCTGGCCGGCGCCGTCCGTATCAACGGCGGTGAAGTCGCCAGGAACAGCGAAGATCTCGTTACCGTTGTCCATGTCGGACACGAGGTCATAAAACGTTGCTTCGACTGTGACATCTCCGCTGTAGGCGACGCCATCAGCATCGACGAAGTTGTCAGCGGGCAGAGAGACGGTCGGGCCGCCATCCTCAACCTCAAAGTCCAAACCCGCGGTCGAGGAGAACGTCTGAAGGAAGTCCACCATAGCCAGGGTCTGGATCAGGGTGTTCTCCACATCTTCCAATACGTCGAAAGGAGTCTGAGTAAAGGCGTAACCACTCTTCACGAAGTCGACCAGGATGCGCTCACCCGGGTCGATGTCTGTAATGCTGAAGCGACCATCCACATCGGATGTGCCACTAGCACCATTGGACGTTGTTACCGCGACGTCGGCTACCGGGTTGCCCAGGGCATCCCGTACTACACCCGAGAGCGTAGTGCCTAGGTCGGCGTTGGTCTGGTCGTCGTCGTCACCCGTCGCATTGCTGTCATCACCCGTGCCACTCACAGGATCTACATTGTCATCTGCCGGGTTGAAGCCGCTATCGGCCACACAACCGGGCATCAGGGGTACAGCCAACAGGCCAGCAGCACCAAGAGTCAGGAGGAAATTGTCCCACCTACTCTTTGCCGTATTCGTTGCCATCTCTTGCCTCCTATTTAGTTGCCCCACGTTGCCATGGAGCTTTTCATTTCACGCCCATGTTCAAAGGGCGCTTGTTTCTCGAGCACCCCCGGAGGGGCGCAAACCCAAAAAAGTTGATGCGTTGTGGAAATTCTAATCGGCCTATTCACACCCCGTCAATCTTTTCTTGACAATTCCTTGGCATTTGCCGCTAAACCATCGACAAATCCAACCCTCGTCTCCCTCTCGTGTGTCACCCAACGCAACGCCGGGTGAGCCGAGTTATATCCCTGGTGGTCACTTCCGATTGTGGGCTCAGTCCACCTTCTGGGCCCAACAGTTCAACATCCGCGCGGCAGTGGTGTCCACAGGCACACCACCTGCCCTTGCTTTTCATACCACGCGCGCGTGAGTGAAGTAAGAAAGAATCGAGTCACTGTCAGACCCCGTGGAGTCTTTTGCGACCGTACTGCTGCTCGGCAACAACCCACAGCTGATAGCCAAGCGTGGTTTTTCTTGCCCTCGTGGGCAGCACACACACTGAAATCTTGACGCTGTGGCCGTAAATCCTTGATCATGGAAGCAGGCTGGAAATCGGGGGAGAGCTGGTGATTCGCGATTGCAAGGACTGCGGTGCTGACTACCGTGTCCCAGTTGCTGAACAAGACTGGTGTGCAGCACAGGGTATTTCGTTACCCAGGCGCTGCCCAACCTGTCGGGCCGAGCGACGCGGGATCAACGATGAGCGCTGCTCCTGTGCCATTTGCGGCGTTACCTTCGATTATCCAAGGGAATTCGCCTTGCTGGTCGCGACCCTAGGCCTGCCTGCCCCCCAACGGTGTCCTGCTGGTTGCACTGAAGAGGACGAAGAGCTTGTAGAACCAGCTCTTTCTCCGACAGACCGATCCCTGGCAGACCTCTGGGGCCAAGTCTACGACCAGCTCGCCCCCGTTGACCAACCCGTGATCCGGAGACTGCCGCGCGAGCCGGAGGAGCTCTTCAAGCCCGACATGGGCAGGAGCAAAGTCGACGATGCTGCCGGGCCACAGTTCGACGACGTCCCGTCACCCGACGCCCTCTTCCAAGGACTAGGCGTTCCATCGGGTAGCAGCAAGAGTTAGCTGAGTACTTCAGGGCCGCTCCAGCAAACTCGGCAGGTAGCCCTCTGGAGGCTCGAAACCAAGCAACTCTAGGGCCGTAGCCGCCACATTGCCGAGGCTTGCGTTCGGCTGCCTAGCGAGCCGGCGCACACCACCTGGCTCGAACAGAAATAGAGGGACTGCATTGAGGCTATGGGAAGTCAGCGGTGTGTCGGAATAGACACCTGTGCTGGAGTCCAGCCGAAACATCTGGTCTGCATTCCCATGATCAGCGGTCACCAGCGCTGCACCTCCCAGCCGCTCCACTTCGGCAAGCAAGCGCCCCAGCCCAGCATCCACCGCCTCCATCGCAGCGATTGTCGCGGCGAGGTCGCCCGTGTGCCCCACCATGTCCCCATTGGCGATGTTGACGCGGACGAAGTCCGGGGCGAACCGGTCGAT
>PBPL01000151.1 GCA_002724675.1 Deltaproteobacteria bacterium
CCCTCCACGCCAGCCCTTGTCCAGCCCTGTCTCACCCACTGCGATCGGCCGCCGCAGCGACAAGACCTCCGTCAGGGCATCAAGGGCCAACTGGAGCCCCTCCATGTCAGACGGTAGATGCCACGGGTGAAGCCCGACAGCCGACTCCACACGCGAATCCTCGCGCGCTAGGCACGCCGCTCGGGTCTCTGTGTCGAGACTCACGCCTGGAACAATCCACCCCGAGATCCCCGCGGGATGCGGATGCGGCGGCAAGCTCTCTAAGTGTGCGTGGGCATCAAACAAAACAAACGTCGCAATGGGCCGGCGACCTCCTAGTGGACCTGTTGTCACGGGTTCGCTGCGGATTGCTGCAAGCGCCCCATGAAGGCTGGCAAAGACGCTGCTCTTAGCACCCCATAGTCGGCGTCCTCTAAGTCGATGGTGCCTCAAGCGGCCTGGGCCACACCGGACAGCCCAGGAGTCGATCTTGCCAATGACCGGTCTAGGTGGCCAGCCACCCTTCAATCGTTCGCCTGCTAGGCTCTCGACATGCGTCAGCAAAAAGCACAGCAGCGCAAGCGACCAATGGTAGTGAGCAAGCATGGGCGCTACCGGTTCCAGATCGGAATGGGGACAGCCTCTCTTCTGCAGAGGGGCCTATCCATGGCGGACGCCTTGGCCGTCTCGACCAAGCTCAAAGAAGACCGTGCTGCCGCCAAAGAGATCTCCACATCCGAACTGGAGAGTCGACTGCAACAACTGCTGGAACAGTGGCCAGGGGTCGACATCTCCGGAACACCAGCAGCCATCGGGATTCTGCGTCCGGGAGAGCGCACGGAGGTCCTCTGGGGCGGCTGAGCACTCAGTACCTGTCCAACGAACCATGACTAGACCGCTGGCTACGCTGCCGTTGTTCCTGGCCCTGATCGCTTGCGGTCCACAAGGTGCATGGCAACCCACGATCTCGCCCGCGCCAGGATTCGAACATGGGATCCCACGAGATGCCTTCAGCGATGGCTGCTGGGTGGAGTGGGACTCCCTCCTTATAGGGATCGTGAGCGGTACCCTCCTCGACTCAGAACAGCTCGCCACGGCGTCCCTACCGAGCAACCAGGCGGTCGAACTCCGAGGCTCTAGCGGCATCACGCTCGCCCAGCTGCACATCCCCGCGGCAACCAGCCCGTCCTCCCTACACCTGAGACTGGGACCGCCAGCAACCGTCGTCTCCAGCCCTTACGAAGGGCCCTGCCCCATGGGGTCGTGCGGTGACGACGGAGAGGGGATGCCCGACAACCCGGTGCGCGGAAACGCCAGCCCGGAGCAACGAGCCGTGCTCCGCGATGCGGACATCGCAGGCCGCATCTCAGGGCGACTGTACTGCGGCAAGGGCACTGAGCTCGCCTTTCAGTGGGACCTCGACGGGGCCGAAATTTCATGCGCCATCGATCAGTGGGACCTGGCACCAGCCGACTCGACTACCACCTGGGTGGACTTCGCCTTTCACCAGCTGTTCGCCTCGAGCCCAGTCGAGGCGGGAGAGGACCTTGAACTCCATGGGCGCCCCTGGCTGAAAGCAGACCTAGACGGCAACGGAGTCTTGAGTGCTGAGGAGCTGGCGACGGTGTCCGCTGAGACCATCGGTCTACCCAGTCCGTCCACTCTGGACGCCTGGATTGCGGCTCGATCGCAAGAGTTGACGAGCCTCGCTGAGGGCTCCCCATGCTCCTGGACCGAGGACGAACCGTGATGCGTTGGTGCCTGCCGATCTTCGTCTGCACGATGCTGGGGCTGAGTGCGACACCGGCTCATGCTGAGAGAGAGGCCGAGGCTTCCAACGAAGAGGCACAGAAGCCCTACACCGAGCCTCAGTTGCTTGTGGAGTCGTCCCCTCGATACCCCAAGGCCCTACGCGATGCAGGGATCGAAGGCGACGTGCTGCTCCAGCTGTCCCTAGACGAGACGGGCAAGCCCTTTGGTATCGAGGTGCTCGACAGCGCCCACCCGGAGCTAGCCCAGTGGGCCAAGAAGGCCGCAAGAAAGCTGTTGTTCGCCCCTGCGCGAATTGGCGTAGAGGCGGTCCCGGCTCGGCTTCAGTACCTATATCGCTTCGCTGCAGACTCCCCGGAAGTGCGGCGAAGAGTTCGCAAGGTGAAAAAGAGCGAAGAAGACGAGGGAACACCCGTCATCGCCGAGAGTGTCGAGGTCATCGCTGAACGCCCCTATCGGATCTTTAGGCCACTCCGTGAGGCGGTCCCCGAGGGGATCGGTGTCGGCAGCTTCCAGCTGGGCAAGCGGGACATCGAGTTAGCAGCTGGGGCAGTGTCCGATGTGGCGATGGCTATTCATCAGCTGCCTTCGGTCTCACGCCAGTCCTTCTTCCGGGGCTCCTACAGCATTCGAGGGAGCGACGAGCGCGAGTTGATCACCTACCTCGATGGTGTCCCACTCATGAATGGCTCCGTCGCAGGCTTCCTGTCTCGCTTCAATCCGAACCTGATTGACCGCTTGACGATCCACGCGGGCTCCCAGCCAGCCCGAATGGCTGGTGCGGTAGGCGGCATCACCGAGATCGACTACGTCGCTCCCGATAACACGGGCTTCCATGGCCTGGCAGATCTGGGGATCATCAATCTAAGTGGCCAGGTGAGTGGTCCCCTCGGCAAGAAAGGAGCACCTGCCTCGTTCGTGGTGTCGATACGGCGTTCCTTTCTGGATGCCTACATCGCCCTACTCGAGGCCCTCGGGCTCTACGAAGGCTTAGGCTTCAGCTACGGCGACGTCTACGTGCGCTTCCACGCAACCCCAGGCCCCAAGAGGCGACACTTCCTGGACTGCACCTTTTTCTGGGGCGATGACACGCTCAAGTGGAAGAGGGGAGCCACTCCCACAAAGGACGTAGGTCACGTCGCGTTCGGATCCGTGCGCGCACGCTGGACGCCCAGTGACCGCTTTGAGTGGCGCCAACAAGTGTGGGTGATCTACGAGACGACTCGCCACTTGGAGTGGGACGCACCCTTCCACACCACCCACCGACTCCGACCCGCGGTCCGCACCGAGGTAGACCTCGCCATGACCGAGGCTGCCCAGTTCAGCGGGGGCGCCGAATTGCAAGGGATCCGAATCCAGGAGGAGGGCGAATTTGCTGACTACCGCAGACACCCGACCTGGGTCGAGGGGGCCTGGGCCAGCCGCGCGCCAGCCGTGTCGCCGATCTCGGCCACCGGTCTGTTCCCCGAGCTCGCGCTCTATGGAGAACTGAGCTGGGACCGGCTTGGCCGCCTGCCCCTACTGGGCAGCGTAGGCGTTCGATGGACCCCTCTAAACGCCACGGGCAAACAGCTTGTGTCGCCGCGAGCCAGCCTGGCGCTCCCCTTTGCCCGCGGAACCACCCTGAAGGTTCACGCTGGCCAGACTCAACAGGTGCCACTCGACCTCGGCCTATACGACCCTCTCTACGGCCCGCAATCCCCCAGTGCATCGAAAGCGCTCACCGTCTCTGCCGCCGTTGAGCAGAGCTATTCCGTTGGCCTGTCCTTACGCGCCGAATTCTATTACCGATGGCTCAGTGATCTTCTCGTGTGGAGTGATGACCCCAGTCAGCTGGGCATGCCCGGAAGCATCGACACCAGCGGCCGCGGCTTCGCGACCGGCGTCGACATCGTGGCGGGGATCCGACGGCCAGGATGGGGCGTCCAGGCATCGTGGTCAGGACTGTTGAGCCGACGTACCAACCCGCTCGCTACCCTGGGGCCCCAGACCATTCAGCCCCACTTTGTCTCGCCCCACCAGGTCAAGGTCAGCGGAGACTTTCAGTTCGGGAGGCGCCGCAACTGGACACTGGCGGGAAACCTCCACCTCAGCGCTCCCAGGCCTACCTCGCCGATGATCCACAGCCTCGACCCAGAGACGGGCGTCTGGGACAGCACCCCCTACAACTACAACTCCCTGCACCTTGGCTGGACGAATGTCGCTTCCCTGCGGCTAGAGCATCGCTTCGTCGTCAAGGGGCGCGTCAAGTTCTCGCTCTACATGGAGCTGTCCAACATCCGCCTAGAACGTAATGTGAACGTGGCGCGCGCTCGACTGCCGGATGAGGATCCAACAGACCCCGTAGACCGGGCCATCGTCCCCGCTGTCTATGACGCTGCGGGGGTCCCCATGCTCCCGTGGGTCGGAATTCGAGCCGAGCTATAGCGCAAGACTCCTCTGGACTCAGGCAGCCGCCTCAGCATCTCTTACGCACTGCTCTGCCAGCTGGACCTCGGCCTCGTTACCGATCAAGAGACCCGTTCGGTGGTGCAGTTCTGTGGGCTCCATGTCCAGAATACGCTGGTGACCATCGGAGGCTGCGCCTCCCGCGTTCTCGATAATGAAGGCGAGCGGGCTCGCTTCGTAGAGGAGCCTCAGCTTGCCCCGGGGCGCCCGCTGATCGGCCGGGTACAAGAAAATTCCTCCATAGAGCAGGTTGCGGTGAAAGTCGGCTACCAACGAGCCAATGTGTCGGCCGCTAACACGTCGCTTGTCCTCGTCGTTCCGCGCCAACATGCGCTCGACGAAGTCGTGGACCCAACGAGGCCAGTACGGAGCATTGCCCTGGTTGATGCTGAGTGTCTTGCACTTGGACGGAAGCCGAATGTCTTCGTGCGACAAGACGTATTCGCCAACGGAGGGGTCGAGCGTGAACCCGTGCACACCATCCCCAACCGTGTACACGAAGACGGTCGAGCTCCCGTACAAGATGTAGCCCGCAGCAATCTGCTCCCGGCCAGGGCGCATCGTGTCCCTTCGAGTCACCTCCACCCCGGAGCTCTTCTTGGGAAAGATCGAGAAGATCGTCCCGATGGACACGTTGGCGTCGATGTTGGAGGAACCATCCAGAGGGTCATAGGCGACGATGTAGCCCCCCGCCCGATCCTCGGGGATCTCGATCACGTGCTTCAGCTCCTCAGAAAGAAGCGCACACACCTGGCCGCTTCCACCAACGATGTTCTGGATCGTCTCCTCGGCATACTCATCGAGCTTCTGCACCACTTCGCCCTGCACGTTCACTCGGCCAGTGCTTCCCAGCATCTTGACCAGCCCGGCCATATTGACCTTGCTGGAGATGACCTTGCCAGCCACCCCGATCTGCGTCAGGAGAGAGCTCAACTCTCCACGCGCTTCCGGATGGGTCAACTGGGATTGCCTGATGTGCTGGGTCAGTGTGACTCCCTGCATCCTGAACTCCTCTAGTAGGCATTGGGCCAAGCGCTTCGTGCCCTTCTAAACATAATTGATTGCCTTGCCTTCTTACATCCAGACTCACAAAATTCCTAAGACATTCAAGAGGAATACTACCTTTTAAATTCAGCTTAAAAGGCAAAGGTCTAGTCCCATTAGGCCTTTGCCTTTGTCGAATCTTTAC
>PBPL01000152.1 GCA_002724675.1 Deltaproteobacteria bacterium
GACCGAGCTCGTTCCCATCTCCATCCACAACGCTCAGGCTATTGCCGTTCCAACCATCCCCCCACGAGTCATAGAGGTTGATGGTGTAGGTAGTCTCGCCTGTGTCGTCGTCGTCGTCGTCGCCGGTGACGCAATCGGTCCAGGGTGTTGAGAGGTAGTCGCCGCTGTAGAGAACCACACCACTCGAATCACTCACTTCGTACGAGGTCTCGTATTGAAAGGAGCCGTCGGGGTTATAGGAAACCGTGATGCAGTCAGCAGTCACCGAGACCGAGCGACTGGAGCCCGTCAAGATCGTGAATGGACCGAGCTCGTTCCCATCTCCATCCACAACGCTCAGGCTATTGCCGTTCCAACCATCCCCCCACGAGTCATAGAGGTTGATGGTGTAGGTGCTCGCCAATGCCGACGAAGACATCAGCAGCGGTAAGCTCCCTAGGCCAACAAGAAGTAGCCACCCAAGTCGTCCCGGCATGCAGTCCTCTCACCCCCAGGCCCTAAGAGCCTAATCAATACGATAGGCAACGATCGACCAACCGTCCAAGACCTTGAGTTCCCCAACAATAGAAAGGCAACCCGACCAGAACGCTAGAAAGGCAGCGGAGGAGCCATCCAGGCCCTCGCTAGAGCAACCTTAGACCTGAGTCAGAGGGACTTTGGGTCCACCGTGCGAAAGACGTGGTCCCAGAACCCCGTCGAGACCCCAAAACCACACTCGTGGTTTCCGAAGTGATGTCGCATGTGTCGCTTCCGTTGCGCCATCATCACAGAAGCTATGGGCCGAAGCAGGGGGTGCTTCGGGGGACGGACGAAGTGGGTCGCGAAGTGACTGTAGTCGTAGCCAAGATAGCCCAGGACCATGCCAGCGAAGGCACCATCAATGGCCCAACTGGGCAAGGCCAATGCAAACAGTGAATAGAACAGAAAGGCCAGCGGGATACTCACCACGGGCACCATGACCAACCGATAGTAGTCATCCGGATAGTGGTGATGGACCCCGTGTAGGTTGAAGTAGATCAACCGGCTCACTGGGCCTCGCGGTTCAATGTGAAACAAGAACCGGTGCAAGGTGTACTCGACCAGAGTCCAAATGAAGACCCCCAGAGCCAGAGCCGGAGCAAGGCCAACCCAGCCGAAGTCGACGACCGAAACGAAGACGAGCCACAGGGACACAGGGATAAAGATCAGCGCTGGGACCACCGGGTGCACCTTGGAGCACACCTCCATGAAGTCGCTCTTGAACATCCGCGCGATGGTGTCCCGGTGAACTGCATCGAGGGTGTCGAGGCGCTCGGCAACTTGAGTACTCCGTTCCATGGCCGGTCGTTTATCGAGGTTTCGCCAAAGGAGCAAGTCCAATTCACCAGTACCGGCGCAGTCCCCCGGTCTTCGGTAGGATGTTCCGATGTATGAGACCACGCTCGTCCAATGCCCCCGTGGCCACGGTGACCTGACCGCTGTTCGCCCACCCACCCCCGACGGTGCGGCCTCCGAGGTCGGCCACTGCGCTGAATGCGGTGGGCTCTGGATCCCTGGAGAGGAGGTTCGGCACTTCTTCTCTCCCGACATGCTCGTGAGATTCGCGGAGAGCGGGGCCACGGGCTCTGGACCGCCCTGTGGTCGATGCACAGCCGAGGCCCACATGTCCTGCTACACCTTCGATGGTGTCGAAGTGGATCGGTGTCACACCTGCTTCGGCCTGTGGCTGGACCTCGGTGAGCTGGAAGGCTTGGGGGGTGGCGCCCATCGGGACACGAGCATGGGCCACTGTCTCTTCTGTGCACGCCGCACCCACCGAGACCCCGAAACAGGCACGACACCGGTCCTTTGTGCATCCTGCCTGAAGGGCAGCCCACTGGAGGTAAAGCGGGGCAGCAGCCACACCATGGGAATGGGTGGTGAGGCTGGCGATCGGATCACGAACACGACGATCCAGGGAGGCCGGGTGCAGGTGCTGTATGACGAGGAGGACGAGAGCATCCTGTTCTGCTGGGACGGCGAGATCGCCAACAGCCCTGTTCGCTGCACGGTCGCATACGAAACCCAGGTCACTCGCATCTTTCGATCCCTGGGCTTCAACGACCTCGAGCTGGGGGAGCCCGCCTTTGACGCTCAATTCAATGTGCTCAGCTCAACACCCGAGGAGACCCGCGACTGGCTCAACGCACCCGGTGTCAGGCCCGCCATGGACGTCATCGCCCGAGAAGCTTCGGCATTTGTGTACGTCAACGGCGATGGGCTTCGCATTCTGGGCGAGCTGCCTCTGAAGAGTGTCGTCCCCAACGAGCCATTGGAACAAGCCTGCGTTGCCCTCTACTTGAGTCTCCGCAACTCCTGAGCCTCCACAGGTCCCGTGTTCCTGCCCATTGGGGACACCCCCAACCCCCGCAACTTCAAGCCCTGGGTGAACTGGGCGCTCATCGCGACCAACGTCTGCGTCTTTGTGCTCGTGACATTGCCGCTCTCGGGAGTCCGACCCGACCCCGATGATCCTGCCTTGGGGCTGTACCTCGAGATGCTGGCCCAGATCGTGCCCCCGGGGACCTCACTGCGCGAGCTGGTCGACTCTCTGAGCGCATACGACCTCTTCGTATTCGAGCACGGCTACAAGCCAGGCTTGCCTGCAGTCAGCGACCTGTTCAGTTCCATGTTCATGCACGCGGGCTTCATGCACCTGGCCGGCAACATGCTGTTCCTTTGGATCTACGGGGACAACGTCGAACACCGCCTCGGGCGACTCGGCTACCTGTTCGCTTACGTGATCAGTGGTGTCGCAGCGACGCTGGGCTTCGCGCTTGTGGCGGGGGGCTCCACGACGCCCCTGGTTGGCGCCTCGGGCGCCATCTCCGGGGTCCTCGGGCTCTACTTCCTGTTGTTCCCAAGGAACCGCGTCAAGGTGCTCGTCGTCTTCTTCCCCTTCTTGATGAACGTCATCTTGATCCCGGCACGCTGGGTCCTCGGCTTCTACGTGCTCATCGACAACCTCCTGCCCTTTCTCTCCGGAGTGCAGTCGGGGGTGGCTTACGGTGCTCATCTGGGCGGCTTCTTCGCCGGCCTGGGCATGGCGGTAGCAGGAGAGCGAATGGGATGGAAGCTCCCTGGAAGGGAGGGGCACGCACCGCTGCCTCCCCGGACCGCAGACAACGTGTACACCCGAAAGCATCAGTTCAGCCCAGGCCCCCCTCAGGCTGGAGCTCCCGTCCAGCTCTCAGGCCTACGCTCTGCGATCGCTGCTGATCAGCTAGAGCCCGCCTTGATCGCCCTGTCTCGGCTCAACCAACACGAGCTCGCCGCTCTCACCATAGACGAGCATGTGGTGCTAGCCGACTGGCTGAACCAGGCCGGCTTTCCCACCGCCGCTCTGCGCATGCTGCGGCGAGGACTCCTCCGAACCACGCGTCCCCAAGAGCGCGCACAGCTACACCTGGCGCTGGGACACCTCCGACTGGCACAAGGACAGTCCACAGCGGCCTACCAGCACCTACTGGATGCGCTGGATCAAGACCCCAGTGACGAGACCAAGAGGGCTGCTCGAGAGGCTCTTGAGGGGATCGACGTCTACAAGAAGAAAGAGAAATCGGTCGATTCGGAGACCTGAGATCGCCCTTGCCACCATGGGCGCAGCGGCTGGGGAGTGGAGAGGACCACAGCGCTGCTGTTCTACTCCGGCGGAGGTGGAGCCTCTTTCGGCGGAGGTGGAGGCTCCTTGGCCTTCGGCTCGGGCGGCGGCTCGGGCGGCCTGGGGCGGGGCGGAGGCAGCGGCTCAGCATCCGTCCGCGCCACAAAAGTACGACCAGCCATGGCATCGACGCTCGCAGCACGTCCATCGGGCATGCTCATGCCCGGCCCACTGGCCTGAGCCGCCATCGACACCTCAGCCTTCGCTCCACTCGGGCTGGAGGGCGTCGCGCCGACCCCGCGCTGCTCTGCGAGACGCGCAGCCTCTTCCACTTGGCTCGCCCGGATGTCGGCGCGGGCCTGTTGCTCCACCCGTGTGGCCATCGCAGCGATGGCCGTGTCCGAGCTCGACGGCTTCGCGGGAGCGAGAGCGGCCCTCCGCAGCTGCTGAGCATTCCTGGCGAGAGACTCGGGGCTCCCTGAGCTCGGCATGCGAATCGCCACTTCACCACCAATGGCATAGTTCCGCCCATCGGGCCCTTGCTGATACGTGTAGGAGGCCGGCCCCGAGAGACGACCTCCGGCCGACTTGTGTGCTGCCTCGTGAGCTCGAACCTCGGCGTCGCGAGCCTGCAGCTGCCGAATGACACGCTGCTCATCCTGGCTCAGGGTCCGAGGGGTCTCCGATGACGCACGGGCCGCGGGCGGCTGGAGCTGGTCAGGCACCTCTCGCCCACGGTAGTCGTAGGTGCCTGGGAGTGTTCGTTGGCCGGGCCTCAGGTTGCGGTCGGGGTCGCCTCCTAAGAGGACTCGGTCCTGCGCCTGCCCTCGAGAGAGCATTTCTTCCGAAGGTGTCGCCGTGACGTCCACCGGCGCGGGCCGCTGCAGGCCCACCACTCGTTGCAATTGCTCCGCACCTGCTGGTGCCATCAATTCTCCTAAGAACCGCCTATTATCTGCATTCCAGCATATTTGGGCAGGCGAATCCGTCCAGCCCGAATCGGTTTGTCTAGGGTCCCGACCAGGCCGACTGGTGCACCTGCCGTGTCCCCTCGTCCTGAACGAACACGACCACGGACAGGTCTTCGAACTCTTCTACGGTGTGTGCTTCCTCGTGGTTCACAGCATTGGAGATTGAGGTGTCGTCGTCGTAGTCCCCCTGAAAGGTGTAGGAGTCCGTGATCGACACGACCTCACCCCGCACGAGAGGATCCAAGGGTCTTCCAAGATGATCGGGAAGCATCTTCTTCATTACGTGATGAAACTCCGTCTGACCGTTGCTGCCTATGTTCTCGAAGGTCGTCCCCTCGATGATCGCCACATGCAGCGATAGCTCCTCACTGGGCTCATCTTGCAGCGGGGTCAGCGTGACTTCGATGTCTACCGTCTGACCGTCCACCTCGTGATTGACGATCAGGTCCAGAGCACAGGGCTCTGCGACGAACTCGTCGAAGTTCGCCTGACCGTAGCCCTCGTCATCATTGATCTCATTGGGATGGAAGCCATGGTCACCATCGGCCTGCACCCAAGGAATGGAGTAGCTCTCCGCATCCGACGGCAGATAGCTCATGCGCCGCTGGACCCCTTCTTGGGTTACATAGGGGTCGCTGCCGATCTGATAGCTCAGGAGCACGTACTTCCCTTCGTTGGCGTGGAGGACATCCAGCAAGCGCGCGTCCGCCTCCAGACACGGGCCACAGTTGGAGCCCGAGAACACTTCATGGAGCACCCTGCGTTGAGTCTCCGTGGGCAGCTCTGCCTCCTCTTCGCCGCTGGGCATACAGGCCCCCAACAGAATCACGAGGAACAGGGCGCCTGCTCGGCTGTATTCATGGTGTTTCATCGTGTTCACGTCCGCCTCGGTTCTGCCAGTCTGGGCTTGAGCAATCGATTCAGGCCGACCGCCGTTCAAACCTCAGTATGCACCTGCTCGCCCGGCCAAGGGCTCAATTCCTATCCCTCACCGGGACGCAACGCCCAGACGATCGTCAAGCCATCGGTAGAGGAAATCCCGCCCCTTTGTGAAGGAGTAGGGCCAGAGGCCCACGGGCACTGGCGCCATTCCAAAGTTCGCAATGGGAACAGCCAACTGATGGAGCTGCTGGTTGGAATCACCCATCACGAGCGCAGTGCCAGAGATCGGCTGACCCTGTTCGTCCTGGTCGTAGCTGACGTTGATGTAGGTGGCCACCAGGTCGGTTGCCACCGCCGCGAATCGGGAGCCCTGGTACCAGGCCATGGCATTGGCAATACCCGCCCCTCCGGAGTGACCTAGCAAGGCAATCGACCCGACTTCTCCCCGAGCGCGCAGGTGCTCGAGATACTCGAGGGCTAACAGCACCTCGTAGTGACGAATGGCCGTAAAGCTCGAGCCGCCGCAGAGCAACTCTAAGGTGGCTCGATGCTCCTTCTCCACCTCGTCGTAGCCTCGAAAGAGAGGCACCAGCACCACGTAGCCGCGCTCCACTAGACCCGGCAGGATCTGACCGAGGACGTCTTCTGGCTCAGTGTTGTGGTCTCCCACAGCCAAGACCGCCGGCAAGGGACTCGGGGGCTGCTCTGTGGGACGAGCGAGCAGCACCGGGACCCGTCCAACAGGCGCAGCGGACAAGAAGAGCCGAGTGCGGGTCGTGGAGCCGACCTGCTCGCTGGGAAACCGAACGACGCCGAGAGGGCTGTCGGTCCTCGCCTTCAACACCGAGGAGAGGCGAATAGCATCCTGAATCTTCTGGCCGAGTTCTTCTCTCGGAAGAGGCGGTTCATCCAGGAACTGTCCCTCGGGTGGGGCAGCGCTCAGGCGGGCAATGTGATCGGCGGTCTCGAGCATGCAGCGCTCACGATCTGCCGGCGCCGCCTGGTCTCGCCGTGCAAAGCGAAGGTAGCTGCCTACACAATTGCGTGTCTGTTCTGCACCGCAAGGCCAGCTATGACGGACAGGAGCGTCTGTCTCCACAACCCTCGGCCCAGCAGCAGAGCCTGTCTCCGCCGAGCTAGGTCCACCCGTCGCGGCAGAGAGAGGCGATGAGGAGGCCCCCTGATCTCGACAGCTAGCAGCCCACAGACACGTCAGCCCCACCAGGAGGGCCAGAGCAAGCCGACCTCGTCTCATCGAGCTGCAAGGCCCAGCACAAGCCGCCACAAGAAGCGGACTCCTTCGCCCAGAGCCTCCACGGTCAGTCGCTCATCCGTACCGTGCATGCGGCGCTCGTCCTCGGCGGTGAGCGGGAATGGAAGCAAGCCATAGCAAGGTGTGCCCGCAGTTCGGAACCGGCGACAGTCCGTTCCTCCGGTGGACATGAACGGCACGACCACCGCGCCGGGCCAGACCGAGGCCACCGCCTCTCGACTGGCTCGAAAAAAGGCTCCCGACTCGGGAGACACCGGTGAGACCTTCGCCTTATCGCTGTACTGAAGCTCTACAGAGAACGGTGCAATCGCCTGTTCCAGGCTTGCCGCCACATCCTGGAGCGACTCGTCGGGAAGGAGCCGACAGTTGATGGTCGTCACAGCCTCTGAGGGCAGCGCATTGGAGCGAGTGCCCCCGTCAATCAGCGTAGGCACGCAGGTGGTTCGGTAGAACGCGTTAAAGAATGGATCGGTCTGGAGCACCTGGACGACCGACTCTGGCACGGTTGCACCAGGTTGCACCGTCCCCATGGCCGACACCGCATCACCCAGTGGAGCCGGCAACGTGTCGGCAACCCCCTCCGCAAAGACACGGGTAGTCGCCAAGGTTCGCATGGGAAACTCCACCTCGGCGGCGGCGGCCGTCGCCAGACCAAGCCGAGCGATGGCGTTGTCGGGCAAGGGCATCGACGAGTGTCCATCTTGCCCCTTCGCGATCAGCCTCAGCTTCCTGGAGATCTTCTCTGTCGTCTGGAGCCCCACATACGCCACCTTGTCGCCAACGATCCGCACGTCCCCGCCCTCATTGAGCACGTAGGCCGCCTGGAGCCACTGTGGGTGATGTTTCAGGAGCCAAGCCGTGCCGTCCCTTCCACCGGCCTCCTCGTCGGCTGCCAGCAGCAGCACGACGTCCCGCTCCAACGGGACTCGATCGCGGTGCAAGCGGAGCAGGATCTCGATACCGGCAGAGGCCATGCCCTTGTTGTCGATCACCCCGCGGCCATACAGATAGCCCTCGCGCTCGGTGAGCGTCATGGGATCGGTGGTCCAGGCCTCGCGACGAAAGTTCACCACGTCGATGTGAGCCACGATCAACAAGGGCGCCTTGCCCGTTCGACGAGAGGCAGGCAGGCGGGCCAAGAGATTGGCTCGGGGACCTTCGGGGCCGAGCACCTCCACCTCAATCCCCTCGGCCCGAAGCTGTTCAGCGACGGCGTCGCACAGGGCCCGCTCATTGCCCGGCGGGTTGACCGTGTCGTGGGCTACCAACTCCGCCAACCTCTGGCGCGTAGCCTCCACAAGGCCTTCAGGCGTCTCATCCGCGGCCGCGGCGACCCATGGCGTCGACACGAAGAGAAGGGCGGCCAGCGACACGAGTAGACGACGTTTCACGGTGGGGCACGCTAGCATGGCAGTGCTTCGCTCTCCTGGAGCAAGACTGGGCAACCGAGGAGCCGAACCATGAGCGACAAGGGGCTGCGCGTCCGGCCCGATCTGATCATCGCCGAGGCCGAGCTCGAGGAGTCTTCCAGTCGTGCCGGGGGCCCCGGGGGCCAGCACGTCAACAAGACCGAGACCCGCATCACGCTGCGCTGGAATCTGGCGACGAGCACATCCCTACGCGAGTGGCAACGCAATCGACTTCGTCAGAAGCTGGCGCCTCGACTGACTCGCGATGGAGAGATCGTGCTCCACGCGAGCAGCTCCAGGAGCCAAAAAGCCAATCGCCTAGAGGTCCGACGACGGCTGGTTCAGTTGCTGCAGGAGGCCATGTACGTCAAGCCGGCCCGCAAGGCCACAAAGCCCAGTCGCGGAGCCAGGGAACGTCGCATGGCCGACAAGAAGAGGCGGTCCCAAAACAAGAAGCTCAGAGGGCGCGTACGAGGTGACGAGGGCTGATCGAGTTCGCAGGGCAGAGGCCGCGAGATCAACCGAGACGGCTACTGACCGGGAACAACCGCTGCCGCACCGCGGGCAGCCTCGACCCGCTTCATCAAGACTCGGGCCCCATCGTCATGCGGGTAGTTCGCCATGGACCGCCGCAGGAGACGCTCGGCATCGTCGTAGCGTCCCTCCCCCAGATAGATCTCAGCCAGGCCGTTGTACTTCAAGTACTCCACATCGGGATTGATCTCGATCGCCCGCTCGAAGTGGGACCGGGCTTGGTCCAGCTGGCCCTTCTTCAAGTACAACAAGCCCAAGCCCTCATAGGGACAGGTGTAGGTCTGCTCCCGGCCGGTCAGAGCAGCCCGAAAGCCCTCTTCGGCCGCTTCTAGATCGCCTCGGGCCAGCTGCACCGACGCCAGGCCTGCGCGTGCGAAGGCATTGGACGGGCTCAACTCGAGGATGCCATTCAGCTCGACCTCGGCGGCATCCAGGTCCCGCAGACCCAATAGGGCGTTGCTCTTGCCCAGTCGCGCCAGGACATCGAAGGGGCGGTGGGCGAGGACCCTATCGAAATAGCCAATGGCCTCCTTGTGATGCCCCTGATTCGCCTCCAGCCATGCCATGCCGAGGCAAGCCATCCGATGGATGAACGAGTGGTAAGCCGGGTCTTCTTGGCTGGTCAACTCAGTAGCCAACCACTGATCGAGGGCCCCGCGCAGCAAGGGGCCGGCGGTCTCGTAGTCCTGGTCCACAATCGCCAGATGTGCCAAGCCCACACGGGGCCCGGGCGCTCGGGGTGCCGCCTCCCTGGCACTCACGAAGAGCGTTCGTGCCTGGTCGTACCGCTGGGCAGCAACCAGCAACAGACCGTGAATCACCCCATAGGAGGCCCGGGAGCGCACAGCGATCGCTCGCTCGACCCAACGGAGCGCTCCAGCCTCATCCCCCGCATAGTAGGCCCGCAGGGCAGCATCGATCATGGCTCTGTCGTCATCGGCCGCCGGCTCGGGTGGGGGGTGGCTGCTGTCCACCCCGGCATCCACCGCACCCAATCGCTCGTACAGGACACCCAGAGCCTGGTAGGCGCAATCCCAGTGCTTGCCATCGGGCTGCACGAGGGCGGACTTGAGCACCCGTTCCGCCTCCACATAGTGGCCTGCCTCGGTGAGAGCGCTGCCGAGCACGTAGCGTGCAACACGTCCATTGATGTAGTCGCCGCGCTCGTCCGCCATGGCAACAGTCGCCTCGGCGAGGCTCCTGGACTGCTCCCATTGGCCGAACTTGCTGAGAGACTCCGCCCAGCGGTTTCGAACCGACAGATCGTCCGGCTCGAGCGCGATCAATTGCTCCCAGGTAGCAGCGGCTTTGCGGTCGTCATAGACCTCGTACAGTTCGCCTAGCCGTCGAAGCACCAGTGGACGACGGCCCTCCAGTCCTGTCAGTTTCTCCAGGCGCTCTACCGAAGCGAGCGTCTCGGCAGTGGGGTTCCCGTCTGCGTCCACGAAGTCCGCGCGCGGAGCGAGCAGCAGCGTGCGTGCGAGCTCGCGTTCTGAGGCGATGTCCTCGCCCATCAATCCAGCCCATCGACGCAGCAATGACTCCTGAAGCTGCGGGTCCACGGGTTGAGTCAGAGGGTTGGACAACACATCGAGCCACTGGGTCAGGGGGGCATCTTCGGACGGAAAGGGCGGAGGCTCCTCCGCAAGAGCCGATTCTGGCGAGGGCACGACGGCCGGAGGCCCGGTATCTAGAGGCTGAAGATCGGGCTCGGCCGGAACCACAGGCGCCGGCGGCTCTACAGCCATGCTGGGGCTCGAGGAGTCCGAAGATTCCGAAACGCAGCCCGCCCCCAGAACGACAGCCATCCCTATGAGAATGACCCCTCTAAGACCAGGGCTACAACGCGGAACGTACAACCGACGCATCCACAGCAGTATCGCCCAGCCCGAACGAGTCTTGCGCGGCTGACGGTGATGGACCACCCTGAAGCCATGAGCGACCCGTCCAGCGGCCCGGTCGACCGCTCCAGTTTCTGGCTCACTCGGCACCTGTTCCTACGCGGGCTGGGGCTCATCTACTTCGTCGCGTTCTTGTCCCTGGGCCACCAGGGCTTGCCGCTCATGGGAAGCGAGGGGCTCCTCCCGGCCGACCTCTGGCTGCAGCAGGTCCAGGAACAGACGGGCAGCCTCTGGGAGGCCATGCAGGAAGTCCCGACGCTATTTCACTTCGGGATCTCCGACTCGCTCATCACAGCCCTCGCCTGGCTGGGGGCCTTCCTGTCCCTCGCCGTGCTCCTGGGCCTGGCGAACGTGCCCATCCTCGTCACGCTCTGGGTGCTCTACTTCTCCTTTGTGAGCATTGGCCAGCGCTGGTTCCACTTTGGCTGGGAGAGCCAACTCTTGGAGACCGGGCTCCTGGCCGTCTTCCTCGTGCCGCTGCTCGATGTGCGGTCGCTGCCGCCGAGGTCACCGCCGCCACGCATCATCGTGTGGGCGGGGTGGTGGTTGCTCTTTCGGATCATGCTGGGTTCCGGGCTCATCAAGCTCCGCGGCGATCCGTGCTGGCAGGAACTCACCTGCCTCGACTTCCACTTCGAGACCCAGCCCGTACCCGGCCCCATGAGCCGATGGTTCCACACGCTGCCACAAGGCGTCCTGCACTTTGGCGTCCTCTTCAATCACGCAACCGAGTTGATCGCGCCCTTCTTCTTGATCGGCCCACGGACACTGCGTCACGTGGCAGCTCTCGTCATGCTGGGCTTCCAGGCTGTGCTCATCGCGAGCGGAAACCTCGCCTTCTTGAACTGGCTCACGATCCTTCCGTGCCTCCTCTGCCTAGACGACCAATTGCTGGCTCGGATCTATCCAAAGAGGCTGGTCGCGCGAGCGCGCCAGCTGGCGTCGAGGCCCGCTCAGTCGCTGCCGAGAGCGGGCCAGGTCGCCGTCTTGGCATACGCTGCCTGCGTTGTCTGGTTGAGCATTCCGGTAGTCGCCAACTTGGTCTCGAGCGATCAGTCCATGAACCGATCGTTCCAGGCTCTCCGCATCGTCAATACCTACGGCGCCTTCGGCTCGGTGGGGGACACCCGCTGGGAGGTCGTCCTCGAGGGCACCCAAGACCCCTACCCCAGCGACAGCGCCGAGTGGCGGGAATACGACTTCAAGTGCAAGCCAGGGCCACTGGAGCGCCGACCCTGCCTCATCACGCCCTATCACTACAGGCTGGACTGGCTGGCCTGGTTCGCCGGACTGGAGGCCGCCCGTGGCCCTGGAATACGCAGGGAGACCTGGCTTCCACACCTCATCTGGAAGCTGTTGCACAACGACCGCGGCGCGCTCTCCCTGCTAGCCGGCAACCCCTTTCCCTCAGGCCCGCCACGCTACATCCGGGTCCAGCTCTACAAGTATCGCTTTGCGGACGACGGGAGCGAGACCGGAGCCTGGTGGACCCGAGAGTTGGTTCGCACTCAACTTCCCCCCCTCTCCAAGACCGAAAAACAACTTCAGTCCTATCTCAGGGGCCAGGGCTGGCTGGAGTGATCGGGAGGCAGCCCAAGACAGCGCGCACGGCATCCACCGACAAGCTGTTGCCCAGGAGCGACCATTTCTTGCGCGTGTCCAGATTTGACGGAAACACAAACTCGTCAGGAAAACCCAGGAGACGCAGGATCTCGCCGGGGGAGAAGCGACGCACACCCCGCGAGTCCTGCAGATAGCTCCCACTTCGGACCATGGAGCGACCGTAGGCAGAAGTGAAACAGGACAGCGGCTCGCCAGCACCGGGCTCTGCGATGTGCAGAGCGTGGCGGTAGCCCTGCACCAGGTCCAAGTCCACGTAGAGGTCGTCAGCGGGTGCCGGGTCTAGGTAGTTGTCCAAGCCGTCATCGCGAGTCCGGCGCGAACGCTGAGCCAGCTCCAGCCAACCCGCAGTTGTTGGAGACAGCCGGCCCAGCGGTGGCTGGTCCGAGCGAAGGGCGACTAGGTAGTAACGGCACCTACGGTTCGGCACCCCCAACTCCGTGGGACACAGCAGCCCCTCCCGAACCCTGTACTCACGCTCAGCCAGTCGCTCCAACAAGAGACCGTGCGCTCGGGAGCCCTCAAAAGCCGGCACGTTCTCCAGCGCCACCATCTTCGGGTTCACGTCGCCGATGAGCTGCACGATGCGCAGGAATGGGCGGCACCTGGCATCGTCCACATCACGCTGGAGCCCCCGCGTCGTAAATGGCTGGCAGGGCGGCGACATCCACCACAGATCGGCATCCAAGCGGCGCACGCGCTCCGCCTTGAGGCCGGCCAAGTTCCACGCATGCAGCGGATGGCTCGGGAAGTTGCTGGCGTAGGTAGAGCGAGCGTGCACGCTCTGGTCAACCGCTCCCACCACCTCGGCACCCCTCGGTAAGGCGGCCGCGCAGCCACCAATGCCAGAGAACAACTCCAGCACTCGCAGGGAAGAACGCACGTCCACAGCCAGTGGGCGACCCGAGAGCCCTCTAGGGGACCCGACTCAACGGCATCGTTCCCACCCGCACGCGCTGTGCGTCGCCCGGCTCGGTCCAGGCGAGCATCAACTCATCAGAAGACAGAGCCAGGACAGGGACCCCAGTGGCACGGCCCCCCGTCACGGCCGCGATGGACACGATGGCCTCTCGGCGACCGTCCTTGGCAATCCTGCGCAGCCGCACGCCAGCTTCTAGGTCACCATCTCCAGCATCCAACCAACTGACTAAGGCGGACCCGTCCGACAAGAGCACGGCTCCCACTCGACCAAGAGGCGAGCCCTCCATCACGGGAAAGGCCGTGGTGAATGTGGCACCCGTATCGAAGGAGAACGCCACTTGGACGCGGGGGCGGTCCCCCTCGCCGGTAAACCAAGCGACAACAGCACGCTCGCCCCTCATGGACAGCACGGGACCGTTCACAGGGCAGCCTGGCATCACCCAATTGTCTGCCGCAATCACTTCAGGAGGAGTCCACACTCCCGCGGAAAAACGAGAAGTGGCGATGTCTCGCACTTCATCGTCCGTACGGTCACGCCAGACCGAGAGGGCGCCCAGACCCGGGGTAGCTGCGAGAGCGGTCGGACAGCAGTCACAGGTCTTGCTATCCACCACAGTCTCCGGGCCAAGCGACCCATCCCGGACCATGATCCGGCTCCGCAGAGACATCTCGGGATTGTCCTGGGCAAAGGCACGGCCATCGAGCCAGACAGCGAGTGTGGAGCCGTCGGGTCGAGGCA
Organism: Deltaproteobacteria bacterium; assembly: GCA_002724675.1. Classification (GTDB taxonomy): domain Bacteria; phylum Myxococcota_A; class UBA796; order UBA9615; family UBA9615. Next base: position 13,870 of record PBPL01000152.1, read on the forward strand.
AGAGCGAGACAAAGCCATGCTCAGCCAACGAGGTGTCGTCGTGGAGCCGTCGCGGCTCGGTCCACTGCAGGCCGTCCGCGTCCGAGCGGGACACCCAAGCGTCATAGCCTCCCGGTCCCTCTTCCGAGCGCACGAGCCAATGTGCAGCGAAGTGCCCGGGGCCGGCCACCACAGAGGGCACGTCTGCCCAGTTCACGAACCAGTTGGGCCCACTCGCTACCGTCACGGGCTCCGACCAAGCGGGAGACCCAGGGGTCCGGCGAGCGAAACGGAGAGCCGTCCCTTCCTCGGGCGTCTCCTCCAGCCAAGACAGCAAGAAGGCCCCAGCAGGATCGACCGACAGATAGGGCTGCCCGCTGACGCCGCTCATGTTGGGGCTCAGCATGCTGAGTTCTGCTCGAACGACACCAGCATCCGGCTGGGGAGCAGGGGCCGGCGTGGACTCCGCGGGCTTCGTGGAGTGCTCCGTGGTGACGACTTGAGGTGCAGCAGTTGTGCTCTGGGCAGTTGTTGAGTCCGAGCCAGAAGAGCAGCCCAGTGTCATGAACAAGGCGAGAACCAGTAATCCACTCGCTGTTCTACAAATGTTCATCCCGACTCCCCGAAGCTGCGTAGCCCTGTCGTCCCCCACACCATCCTACCGCCCCTGAGCGACCCGTCGCCGACTCCACCGCCGGAGAGAGCGCTGTCGCACTGATATAGTCGGCGGCCATGACCGAGCCGTCCACCGCAACCAACGCCCCGCCGCAATCAGCTTCTCGTCCGGCCGTCGATGCTCGCGCCTACTCGCGGTACGAGCGGATCTATCTCGTCCTCGCGGCTACGTTCGTCACGACCTTGGTGCTGACCAACATCATTGGCATCAAGCTGTTTCGGGCCCCATTCAACCCCGAGTTCGCCCTGACCACCGGGATCATCACCTACCCAATCACGTTTCTGATCACCGACATCGTGTCCGAGATTTGGGGGAAGAAGCGGGCCAACTTCATGGTGTTTCTCGGGTTCTTCATGAGCCTGCTGATGTTGGCGATTGTCCAGATTGCGGTGCATGTCAGCCCTCATCCGTACTGGGCGCCCGGCGAGGGAGGCTTTTTTGCCGACCTGGCTTCCGCCGGACCTGGAGCGACACTGGACACGGGTGAGACAGCACACGAGCTGGTACGCGTCACCGGCGGCAACCCGGTAGCGACGCGCGAGACGGTCGCTCCGGTGATGGCCTACCAGCACGCCTTCGACTCGGTCTTTGCGCTCAATGGGCTGCTGCTGTTCGGCTCCATGCTGGCCTACCTGGTAGCTCAACTGATCGACGTCCGGCTCTACCACTTCTGGAAGAAGCTGACGAAGGGGCGTCATCTGTGGCTGCGCAACAACGGCTCTACTTGGGTGTCCCAGCTGGTCGACACCGCCATCGTCAACTCCATCTTGTTCTACCTGGGCTTCAAGATGGACTTCATGGTGGGGGTCCAGATCATGGTCACGATCTATCTCTACAAGCTGGTCATTGCGGCCATCGACACGCCCCTCATTTACTTGGGGGTCTACATCACGAAACGACTGCTGGGGGTCCAGTGGGCCGATGAGGTGGACCCCGACCGCCTGGGAGAGCCGGCATGAAGGGCACCATCGGCCTTCGCAGGCTTCGCATCGACTGCATCGTCGGCATCCACCCGCACGAACGGGAAGCTGTGCAGCCATTGTTTGTGGACGTGGAGCTCGATCGAGACTTTGGCCCCGCTGCAGACTCCGAGTCAGTCGTGGACACCGTGGACTACTCTGAGGTCGCCGCTGTCTTGTCTCAGCTCGCCCAGGAGCGTCGTTACCAACTCATCGAGACCTTCGCCGAGGAGGGGGCGGCCCTGTTGCTAGAGCGCTTCCAAGGAGTTCGAGCCGTTCGTATGACCATCGCGAAGCCTCAGGCCGTTCCCGAGGCCGATGCAGCGTTCGTCAGAGTGGAGCGGGAGCGAGCGACGTGAGCGAAGGGCCGGAAGCCAACGACAACGGCGATGATGGAGCCAAAGTAGCGCTGGTCACGGGCGGCGCCCGCCGGCTCGGCAGCGCCCTAGCTCGTGAGTTGTCCAGGCTCGGCTACCGACTTGTCATCAACTACTTGAGCTCAGCAAGCGAGGCCTCAGCGCTCGTACACGAACTGGAAGAGTCGGGAGGATCGGCACGAGCGGTTCGAGCCGACGTGGGGAGCGCCGAAGACGTAGAAGCCATGCTCAACTCCATCCGCGGCCAGGAAGGGCGTCTAGACCTGCTGGTCAATAACGTGGGCATCTACGAGCCAGGGCCGGTCGAACACCTGACGGTGGACAGCTGGGACCGGTGCATTCAAGCCAACCTCTCGGGGGCCTTCTACTGCTGCCACTCGTCCAAAGGGCTCCTCAGGGCCTCGAGGGGACAGGTGATCAACATCGGCTATGCCGGGGTGGAGTCTCTGGGAAGCCACCCCCTCGCCATGGCCTACCAGGTCAGCAAGACAGGGTTGTTGGTCCTGACGCGCTCCCTGGCCGTCGCTCTCGCGCCAGAAGTTCGAGTCAACATGATCTCCCCCGGGCAGCTGGAGAACTCCATCGACCTGCCCGCTGACATCGAGAGCGCGATTCCCCTGGGCCGAGCCGGCACCGAACAGGACATTGCCGGTGCCCTTCGCTACCTATTGGGTGCCAGCTACGTCACAGGCGTCAACATCGATGTAGCGGGCGGGTACCGACTCGGCAGCTAGCCCAAGGCACGTCATGGACTCGATCCGACACCTGTGCTCAATCCCAGAGGCCCGCGAAGACCGGACACTATTGAGCGACGGCTGGACGGCCCACGGACGCGCAGACCGGCAGGTTCACGCCAATGACTGAGACCATGGAGAGTGGGGCGTCAGCCACACGCTTTGGTCTCGGACGTAATGTACTGATCTCACTGAGCTTCACCGGCGTGATGCTGGCGCTGTCGATGATCAGCAGCATCGTCGTGGCACGAGTCGGTGGCCCCGAGGCACGGGGCCTGTACTCATTTGCCCAGTCGCTCTACGGGCCGATCACTCCCATCGCAACCCTCGGCCTGGGCTTCGCCACAACCTACTACCTCGGCGCCGGACATCGAGCCAAAGAGCTCCTGGGCCTCAACTTCGCTGCTGCAGGAGGTGTCTTCATCTTGGGAGTGGCCATCGGCGGCGGGCTGTTGCTCGCCGAAGGCGGGCTACCCCAGTCAACACTGGGGTTGGTCGTGCTGGCCCTATGCGCAGGCCTTTGGTCCTTGGTGTTCAACAACCATGCCAGCGGCTACTTCCTCGGGCAGGAACGTATTGCAGCGGACAACCTAGTCCGAGTTTCCACCCTCGCAGTCTTCATTCTGATGACGCTCGTGCTGCTCCCAATGCATCGCGATGGTGTCCTCGTGGCACTCGTACTCAGTCACTGGCTGCCGACCACCGTGCTTGCCGCAATCCAATGGCGAGAAGTAGGCCTCCCGAAGTGGCCTAAACGAGCCTTGCGAAAGCTGTACGTGACGTATGGCATACGAGCATCAGCCGGTAGAACCGGAGACTTCTTGCTGCTCCGGATCGACACCATCCTGCTGGCTTTCCTGGTCGACCTCCCCGCGTTGGGGCTCTACGCCATCGCAGATCAGCTCGCCAACGTCATGACGCTGGGCTCGACAGTCATTGGCCGAATGATGTTTGCCCAGAGTGCACAGGACCCGGATGGCGAAGAGAGTCGACGGAAGCTCGGCATACTGATTCGTCTCCTGTTGCCCATCACCATAGCCATCACCATCTTGGCTCTGAGCAGCTTCTGGTTCCTCATACCACTGCTCTACAGTGACGCATTCACAGCTTCTTACAGTGCCTTTGTTCTGATTAGCCCGGTCATCACCTTCAGAGCAGTCACCGCTCAGTTCGCCATGTATCTCACTGGCCAGGATGAGCAACGGCCCGTCATCCTCGCCAGCATCTGGGGGGTTGTGGCGCAAGCCGCACTCTTAGTGATTCTCGTCTCAGCACTCGGGTGGCGGGGAGCCGCAATATCCAAAGTCATTGCCTACTTCCTCCAATTCGTCATCGTCTACCGGGCCTACCGGCGGCTGACTCCTGCACACGAGAGAGTCCAGTGGCTTGCCACCAAAGAGGACTTTCGATTCCTCGTCCGTTGGATTCAGAGGCATCTGCCGCGTTAAAGGACGTCGCCGGAACGACTCCCGGCGAAGGTAGCCCCCTCCTCCTCCTCTCGATGAGACCGGGCCCTCAACGGAGCCTCGCTAGGCCACGCGAACCACACCGACGCACCGCAAAGCAAGATAGCGAGGCCGACGAGCGAGACCAGTAGATGGCCCGGTCACTGCCCCAGCGACCGCAGTCCCCGCTCTCTAGCAACCCGATCCAGATCCAAGAAGCCGTCGACAGCCTTTCCCGCTGGTCCCAGGCCCGTTCCCTCCAGGGTACGCACCGCCCGCTCCGCCATCAGGCCATAGCCACGCCAGTTCATGTGGCAGTAGTCCACAAAGAGCTCGGGGCCTGGAACTCCGCGCGGGCTCCCGTTTCGGGCCGCTTCCTGGAAGTCCACCAGGTGCACATGATCCTCACTGGCCGCGATCTCTCGGATCAGCGCGTTGTACGAGGGGCGACAGCGATTGCGCGGCATCAACTCGGTGGCCTGCTCTAGGGCCGTTCGAGCCCCCTCGGCATCGCCCTGTTCGAAGCGGGCCAGCCCCAACCAGCGCAACGACTCCGCCGCATTCTCGCAGCCCTGGAGTGTGTCAATGGCCTGCTCGTATCGCCCCTGGAAATACGCCGCCACACCATCAGCCAGGCAGCCCCCCCACTCCTTGGTGAGTGCTGCGTGTCCTTCCTCGAAGCGACCAAGGCGCATGTGGGCCAGACCAATCCACGGTTGAATGTCCGGAAGGCTGTCGCAGGCGGTCAGGTGTGAGAGACCCGCTTCCAAGTTCCCCGCATGGAAGAACTCCACGGCGGTAGCGCAGCTGCCGGTGATGGACGTGTAGCGGTCATCGTCGATCACGGGCCCTGGCTCGAATCCCCGGTAGCGAAGATTGACGGGCAAGGTGGCCAACAACAGCGGCACACCTCGCTCCTTTGTGATGCGAACCATCGCCTCCAAGTTGGCCTTGTACTCCTTACGAATCACATCGGCATCGGGGTGCTGCGGAACGAAGTAGGTCTGGTCCTGCTGCTGGGGGCTCGGACGAAGAAGCCGGCTCAGCAGACGGAATCCTCCCAGCTTGTGCAGCTGCTCGGAGACGGTATTGGGGGACAGGTTGCCCTCGTTGTTGCACGAAGCCACCAGGATGGCGTCGGCGTCCAGCTGAGAGACCACGTCGATGATCTTGACTACGCGATGCGACGAGACGCCGCCAGCTGCCGAGTTGATCACATCGATACGCTGGTTGGGATATCGATGACCCAGCTGCACACGAAGCCAGCTCGCCATCCCACCGAACGTATTGGACCCGTCGTGGTCACAGCAATCGTACGGCGTGCCCTGAGCGAACGAAGCTCCGAGCACAAAGAGGCGCCACCCCTCGTCCTTGCGCACCGGGAAGCTGCTGCGGACCAGGTGCTGGAGGCCATACTCGGTGGTCACCCACTGGTCACCGTCCACCGCATAGATGGGCTCATCCTGAAAGAAGATCCGGTCCTCTGGCTTGGTCGTATCGACCACACCTCGCCCCTCCAGCCACTCCACCAGGGCATTGAGCGCAAACAGCACGGCGACCGTGATGACGATGGAGAAGAGGAGCGATCGCACCTTGCCAGGCGCAGACCTCGGGCTGTCGGGGTCGTTCTCAATCACGGCGATGCCTCTTGTGCATCATGCCCCGACTCATCCACGGACGGTACGGGTCCGCCCGGACCACTCTGGTCCGGCGCAGCCTGCGGGCCCGGACGACCCATGCTCAACGCAGGACACACCAGCTGCCCCCTGGGCGCCCAGATCGCGACGTCTCGCGAGCCCGAGGCCAGCGCAACGACGCCCTCGAGCTGCCAGGCCTCCTCAGCCAGACAAGCCGGCCGCCTGGGTGGCCCACCGCGCCGAACTCCCGAGAGCGCCATCTGCACCTCACCTTCGGGAGGCTCATCACACATCGGTGGCACATCGCGCCGGGGTTCGTCCTCCACTAGATGACCCAGGAGCGTCCGATAGCGGAACCAATAGACATCGCCACTGCCTCCCACCAAAGGGTCTTCGGCTCGCAGCCGCCACTGAGTGGCCTCACACTGGCGCAGCACCGACCACAGGTCCTCCCGCACATCACTTCTGTTGGAGGGCTGGCTGTCTCGGCGGGCCCAGCCACGCTGGTCCGCTGAGTCGGCCAAGCCCCAGCGAATCAACTCGGAGAAGCTCTCGTAGCCCGGACGACTCGTCGTGGGCGTCTTGGCGACTGGGTCCCCAAAGTGAAAATCGACAGCCACCGCGAAGCCCACCAAGATGACCAGGGCCCCTGTCGCCCAGCGCCCGCGAAGCATCAACCGGTTCCACCCCAAGGCAGCGGCCAGCACGAACGCCGGGGCCAGCGTAAGCACGAACCGGTCATCCACCGGTGGAACGCGAAGGATCAAGAAACCCCACTGGCCCAAGACCACCCCCGAGACCAGCAGCCAACCTCGGCGGTCACGAAGAGCCCAGAGCGCACCCAGGAGGAGCACCAGTGCAAAGACGACAGGAGAGAACACCGACGCAATCAGGCGCACCGGATAGAAGGCAAGGCGCTGCGCCGTCACCGGCTGCATGCTGGCCATGAGGTTCGTCAAGACACCTTGCACATTGGAGGAGTCCACTCCGGTGGGAGCGCCATCCTCACCGCGGTCTCCGATCTCACCCAGCATCGCGGTGAACGAGTCGTAGGGCCCCGCTATCTGAACAAAAGCGAGGACGAGCATGCTCGAGACCAGCAGCGCGGTCGCCAGCCCAAGCAGACGCTGGCGCACCATGAACTGACGGGTGCCGTCCGCCAGCACCCGAGGTGTCGCAGCAGCGGCTGCGACCATCAACCACCCAAAGGGCAAGGCCGTCCACTTCACCAGGTCGGCCGAGAACAGAACCAAGGCCACGAGGACTCCGCCCACCACGGGGCGCCGGTCCCAACTCCAAAGCGCCACTGGGACCGCCACCCAGAGCATCGCGGTCATGGGCAGGTCGTAGTAGTAGCGGGTAGCAAAGGCGTGTGCAGCGGGAAGCAAGAGTGTGCCGCAGTAGGCAGCGGCACCAGCTCGACGGCTGCCCACGACCAGCGCGGCAGAAATGCCGACCGACAAAGCCAACAGCTGGAGCCACAGCAGCCCGGTCCAGAGAATATTCTCGGCAGCGTGGCCCGAGACGCTGCCCACGAGGAGCGTGACCAGGTGCATCAGGGGCGGGAAGGCCCCATCCGCACGCCTGAGAAAGCCCAACAATCCCTCGTCGCCGGGATCGACCCAGGCCTGGAGAGTCTCCATGCGGGTCAGGTGCTCGATGTACTGAGCGGAATCGGACCCGTAGGGCTGCATAGGAGCGTCGGCCAGGCGCACGAGCACGATGACCGAGAGCGCTGCAGCCACCGCCAACGGCAAGTCCCATGGAAGAGCGCGGCCCGAACGAGCGACGGGGGCCGCGTCCACAGCGCTGCTCGGGTCGGCCTGCTCTCCATCGGGGGGCGGCCCTGCTGACCTCGGGTCGAGACTCTCACTCATGGCGGACCTCGAGGCGCCTTGGGTTCTTCGTGACCCGGGCACGCCCAGGGCCCAGGAGGGCTCCAGACCGCCAGGTCGCGGTCGCGAAGCCCCACCGGGATGACGGCGTCCAGTTGCCACCCCTGTCCAGCCAGACAGGCCGGCAGCACAGGGGTCTCGCCGCTTCGAACCGAGACCAGAGCGAGCTGTGTCTCATGGGGAGGCGCTTCCGTACATAGGGGCAACAGACGTCTGCGCGGCTGCCCCTCTTCGAGGTGAGCGTACAGCACTCGATACTCGAACCAGTATTGATCCCCCTGGTCCCCCACGAAGGGCTCGTGGAAGGCGAAGCGAAGATGCTCACCTTCGCAGGCCTCCAAGCGTCGCCAGAGCTTCTCTCTCAGCTCAGTGCGGTCCTCAACCTGCGCGTCTCGTCGCGCCCATCCTCGCTGGTCCATGGAGTCACTCAGACCCCAGCGCTGTTGGCGATCCGAGCCCGGAACCCCGCCCGAGGGCGGCGGCTGCCCGAACGAGTGATGGAAGTCCACACAGACGACGAGCCCCACCAACACCAAGAGCCAACCCACCGCTCGTGCGATGCGACGGGGGAGCTCCCCCCAGCCCAAGGCAGCGGCGAGCACCAATGCAGGGGCAAGGGTCAACAAGAAGCGGTCATCCACCGGCCGAACCCTCAGCAACAAGAAGAGCCACTGGCCCACGACCACCATCAAGACGAGCGCCCAGCCGCGAGGCTTTTTCCAGATCCACCAGCACATCAACAAGAGGACAGGGGCTAAGAGGACCGGTGAGAACAGCGACGCAACAAGCCGCTGAGGGTAGAAAGCGAGGCGATCCTCGGTCAGCGGCCGGAGTGTGCCCAAGAGATGCTGGACGACCCCTTCGACGCCGCCTTCGTGGAAGCCTTGAGGTCCCCACACCTCCCCCCGCTCTCCAATGTCGCCGAGCATGGCGGTAAAGGAGTCGTGGGGGCCCACCTCGCGGATAAAGGCTGTAGACAACAGCCCGACGACCAGCACAGACAGGATGGTCGCCACCAGGAGCCGAGCTGCAGTCCGCCAGGGGCTCCCGTTCTGTTGCAGCCGACCGCTGAGCATAATGCCCAGGACCATCACGCCCCCAAAGGGCAGAGCCGACCACTTCACCAGCGCGGCCATGAACCACAAGAGCCCCACCATCAGGCCCCCCAGAACCGGCCTCCGGGACCACAGAGCGAGCCCCACGGGCACCGCGCTCCAGAGCAACGCGGTCATGGGCAGATCGTAGTAGTAGCGGGTCGCCACCGCATGGCCCGATGGCATCAAGAACGTCCCCACGAACGCTGCCAGACCAACTGCCATCGAGCCCGAGAGCAACCAGCCACTGGCACCCACGGATACAGCGAGCAGACCCAACCACACCAAGCCGGTCCAGATCACCTCCTGCTCGGCATGACCACTCAGCGAGCCCAGGACGAGCGTCACGAGATGAAGGACCGGCGGGAACGACCCATCGATGCTGTGAAGAAAGGCCTCAAAGTCGTCGTAGCGTTGGAACTCGGCCCAGGCGAGGAGCGTCGTCATGCGAGCGTGGTGTTCGATGTACTCGGCAGAGTCCGAGCCGTAGGGCTGCATCGGACTGGCAGACACTCTCGCCAGCACCACAGCACACACCATCGCCGCGACCAGCAGCGCGGCCACAGCAGGCAGAAGCGACCAGCGCCGGGGCGACGAGCCCTCAGAGGGCGGCTCGACCTCGCTCGAACCAGTGGTGTCGTCGGTCATGCCACCGGCCTCAGGAGGGGAGCCCGAGGATCCAGAACCAGTGGAGGTTCAGCCAAACGTGGCTCTGGCCCCGCACGTAGTACAGCAACTGACTCACCACCAGCAGGAAGCAACACAAGAGAAGCAGCTGACGTGTCCAGCGTTCTCTACTGGCGCCGAACGCGGCGTGAAGTGCGAGCACGCTGCCCAAGACCATCAGCGGATCGATGATGACGAAATAGTGATAGCTGTCGGGAAAGGGCTGTCCATCCGCCAACTCGAAGTGCTGCATGAGCAAGACGGCGACGGTGAAGGCCGCCACGGCACCACCGATGCCAGCGCCGTGGGGATCGCGATAGCGAACGCGCGGGATCAGCCAGAGCACCAAGGGCAACAACAAGACGGGATTGGACCAGCCCAGACTCAGCGTTCCGCCCAGCTCTGCCATCCCCCGGGAAGGGTCCCGCTTGAACGCGAGCGCGTCATAGAGCCCCGGATAGGTCGTCGCCATGAAGAAGGCCACCGTCGCCAGCGCCGCGAGGGCCAGCCCCTTGCGGCGCTCCGGGAGCAAGGCGAGCAACACCAACAACAGCCCGGTGAGCGCAAACCAGCACAAGAGGTTCATCTCGACCGTCATGAACGCAGCGGCCACCGCCACCGCCGCGGCCGAGAGAGTCCCCTTGCGGCTGAAGTGCACAATGGCCAGCACGGACATCGTGACCAGCAGCTTGGCGATGGGGTACTGCTCGAATGGCCGGATCGACGAGGGAACCAGGGTGATCAGAGCCGCGGTCGCCACCGCAAAGGGCAAGCTCATCCACGTGCGAGCGAGCCAAGTGATTGCCAAGACCAGCGCCGCGTGGATCAGCGCTCCCTGCACCAGGATGACCGCGTGCGGGGGGCGTCCCCAGGCCCCTGAATACCAATCCATCGCGTTCATGAAGACGGAATAGAGGGGTGGATGAACAAAGGGGACCCAGGACCAGTCGGGCTGGACCCCGTGCACCCAGTACTCCAACACCGGAATGCTGACCACCCCCGCATCGAAACCACGCAACTGCACCCAGGCGGTCCACAGCGTGAACCCGGTCAAGCTCAGGGCCAGCGCGAGCCAAGCTCTCGGGCTGCGAGGCTTGTCCTGGACACGGGGAGAGGCAAACGGGGCCATGGGGTCGCGAGGTCAGTCTACCTCTTCACCCTTCACGTGCCGGTCGAGGAAGCGCACCGCGCCTCCCAGGCCCTGTGTGTAGCCATACTCCACCGGGAAGACGGGGACTGCGGCGGTGGAGAAGTCATTGATGTTGGCGCTCAGACGAGCCAGGGCGTAGCTGGTCTCGTCCCCCACATGCCCCCCTCCCCCTTCATCCAGTGGCGGGCCGATGTTGAAGTGAATGGCAGTCAAGTCCGACACAGAGGCCCGCAAGCGCTCCGGCTGGACCCGGATCAACAAGTTGGCAGTCACACTCCCACCCGAGTGACCGATCACCCCCATGCGGGAACCATCGATGTCGGCCCGGTGATCTAGGTACTTGAGCCCCAAGAGGGCCTCGTAGACCCGAATCCCCATCAGGCTGAAGCCTTGGCACAGCAGGTGGAGCGAGGCCTGGTGCTCCGCCAGGCCCGTGTCGTAGGCCCGGAACGTCAGCAACAACGTGGCGTATCCCTCCGCAACGAACAGGTCTCCCGACCGGTCATCTCGATGGATCGCAGCGGTCTCGTTGTGCCCCGGCAGCGCGATCAATGCGGGAAACGGACCCGAGCCCGGAGGCAACAACAGCAAGCCCTGGAAGCTACCCACAAAGGGGTCCATGAACTCCAACTCCAGCTGGCGATAGCCCCCGCGTTCTCGCTCGTTGAGCAGCGTGACCGTGATGGGCCGCTCGTCCAGGGGAAGGAGCTCGCCATCCCCCTCCACCAGGAACCGAATATTGAGGGCCTCCATGATCGAGTCCTGAAGATCGGCAGCAGAGAGGTCCGGGATCGGAGGGCGAGGTTGGTCCCAGCCACCCTCCCACTTCGCCACCAAGTCTTCGAGCAGACCGTCGCAGGAGTCCGCCGGGTCGGCCCAGCGAGCAGCGCGCTGGGGGAACTCCATGTAATCGGCGTTGCACGCGCAGGGGTCCCAGGGCGTCACATCGGCTGGGGTGGTCTCGCAGCGCCAGGACCGCCCAGGGTCCTGGCTCTCGACCACGGGGGGGGCAGGACGCGACGACGGTGGAGGAGCACCGTCCACACGCAGGGGATCGCAAGCCAGCTGGTCCTTGGGAGACCAGATAGCCGCGAAGTTGGAGCCGCTATCCAGGGGCAGCACCCCCTCCAGCACCCAGCTCCCGTCCACACAAGGCGGCCGCACGGGCTCCTCACCACGCCGGGCCCCCGAGACGGCCAACTCGGTCTCCCCGGGCGTCGAATCCCGACACTGCGGGGGACCAAAAAACGCGGGCTGAGCGTCCTCCATGATCAGGGGCGTGGGGGGCTGTTCCTCGAGCCACGCGTACAGGGCACGGTACTTGAACCAAAACAGATCGCCGTGCTCACTGACGATGGGATCCTCAGCTGCGATCCGTAACTTCATGGCGCTGCAGTGGGCCAGCGTCTTCCAGAGCTGTTCGCGCAAGGCGGTCTTGTTGTCCTGGTCTTCGGACCAGCGGGACCACCCCCGCTGCTCGACGGAGTCCACGAGGCTCAGTCCCCGCACAGCCACACCCGGCTGTTCAGTGACCCGAATGAGCTCCACTTCAGAGCTCGACCCGGGAAGCGTGAAGGAGCTGTGGAAGTCCAGAGCGACCAGCAAGCCCAAGACCAGGGTCAACACCCCGACCCCCTTGCGAAGGCTCGGTGACAACGCCTGCCAACCCAACACACCCACCAAGACCCCGAGGGGCGCGCCCACCAACACAAACCGATCGTCCAGAGGTCGCACGGCAAAGAGCAGGAAGGCGCCGTGGCCGAGCACGACGGTCACCAAGAGGGGCATGCCTGCCCGCGGCCCACGAAGCCACACCGCTCCGAGGAACAGGGCCAGCAGCGAGAGTCCTGGGGAGAACACGGAGGTGAGCAGGCGAAGCGGATAGAACACCAGGCGGAGAACCGTCGGCGCCTGCAGCCCAGCCACAGGGGGCTCTGGCTGCGACACAGCGCTGATGGGAACGCCGTCGCCCGCCTCGGGCACCGCATCGCCCACGGGATCCGCCACCACGTCGTTGAGCATGGCTCGCAGCGAGTGATGGGGACCCACCACGGCGAGGTAGGCGACGACCAACACTGCGCACACAGCGCAGGTCAGCAGCAAGCCCCTCAACCTGCGACGGCCGCCCGACTGCGCGCCCGTGGAGCAGAGGGCCGCCCCCACGAGCATGGGAGCCCCAAATGGAAGGGCCAACCACTTCAGGAGGCACGCCGCAAGCCACAGCAGGCCAGCCAGCACGCCCCCGAGAACGGGACGCCGCTCCCAGAGCAACAGTCCTGCGGCGACAGCGGCCCAGAGCGCAGCCATCATGGGGAGGTCGTAGTAGTAGCGCGTGGCAAAGGCATGGGCTGCAGGCAACAGCAAGCCTGCCGTAGCAGCCGCGAGGCCCACAGAGACCCGACGAGACAGAGCGAACCCCGCCAGCCCGATGGACCCAGCCAAGAGGAACAGCCACAGGAGGCCCGACCAGACCACATCTTCTGCCCGATGACCCGAGTACTCACCCAGGGACACGGTGATCAGGTGCAGCAGCGGCGGGAACGCGTTGTCGGCCTCTCGCAGCAACCGGCCCCAGTCGCCACTCCCACGCTGGTCACGAATCGCCTGCAGCGTCTCCAGGCGGGCCAGGTGCTCGATGTACTGGGCCGAGTCGGCTCCGTAGGGTTGGAGCGGCGCCCGATCGATGCGGCCCATGAGGATGCTGACCAAGGACACCGCAACAACCAGCAGCGCCACGCATGCGGGGGCGACTCCCCCACCTCTCGCCCCTCCGTGATTCAAGGCCATGCCACCTGTAAGAAGGAGTGGGGAGGCGGCCAGACGAAGCGCTGGCCGTACCAGAACAGGCCAAGCTGGGAGGCCACAAGGACCAAGGAGAAGACCACAATGCAGCGCCGGAGAGCCGGCCGCTCCGTTGCGCTGTAGGCCGTCTTCAGCGCGAGCGCCGCGCCCATACACAAGACGGGATCGACCAGCTCGAAGTAGTGAAGGCTGTAGGGATAGGGCTGGCCATCAGCCAACTGGTAGTGCTGAAGCCCGAAGCTCACAGCCGAGAACAGGGCGCCTCCGAGTGCCACTGCGGCGCCCACTGGGAACCGTCGGATCATGCCCGGCAACAACCACAGCAAGAGCGGCACGTAGAGCAGGGGGTTCGTCCACTCCATCGTGACGCTTCCGCGCGTCGCATCAGCGTCAGCGTCGGGCCCTTCGGCAAGCACCTGATAGAGGCCGGGATAGGTGCTCAGCAAGAACAGCCCAATCATGGCGATGGAGGCCACCACGGCGATCTTGCGGCGCCCGGCCACCAGGAAGAACATCCCAGCCATGAAGCCGCCAATGGCAAACCAGTTGGAGAGGTGCAGCTCGACAGCGGCCAGCACGGCGAACACGGCCACAGCCATGGATGACTTGGTGCCCGTGCGAGCCAAGCCCAAGCAAGCAATCATCGCCAGAGCACAAAGCGTCGTGCCCAGGGGGTAATTCTCGAAGGGGCGGACCCAGTTGGGGCTGAAGGCCACCAGCGAAGCGGCCAACAACGCGCAGGGGGACCCGAAATTCCGGGCGAAGAACCAAGCGACGAACACGACCACGAGGCACTGGGCCACGGCGGCATGCACAATCATCACAGTGGCAACGGGCACATCGAACCAGCCCGCGTAGAAGTCTGTGGCGTTCATGAAGCTGGGGTAGAGCGGTGGATGGATGAACGGCACCCACGACCAGGGCTCGAACAGCCCGTGAACCCAGTACTCCAACAGACCTCGGTCGACGAGATCGGCTCGCATGCCCCGGTCCTGCACCCAGCTCGTCCAGAGCACAAAGGGCAACAACACCAAGCAAGAGAGCGGCCAGGGAGAGCGTGTGAGCAGGCGACGGATCATCAGCGAGCAAATTCTAGCCCGCATCGACATCCGGTGAGGTTTCGCTCCAACTCTTGCGTTCTTCCGAGGGATCCCGAACATGGGACCCGTGGAATCAAAGCTCCGAACATATCTGCGGCTCACTGTGGACTACGTGGCCACATTGGTGCTTCTCGGAGCGCTCAGTCCCCTGTTCGCCGACGTCTTTTTCGGGCACTTCTCGGAACTCGCCGCGCGGATCGAGCATCTGCTGCTTGTGGGGATTACATTTCTGCCCGAGCTCGCTGCGCAGGCTGGGTACCTTCCGAGGACCGGGCTGACCCTGTCGGATGGTCTGCAAGCGGTGGGCATCACCGCGGTATCAGCAGCGCTGCTGTCGCTCGGTGCGGCGCTGATCGACGTCAAGCCGGGTGAACGTCCATCGCTGAAGCGCAGGGTCCTAGCCCAGCCCTTCGTGATGCTCTGTGGCGTACCTGCTCTCCTGATTGCGGTCACCGGGGTCCTGTTCGGAGCGGCCCTGGAGCCGCGGCTGTTCCTCGTTCTGCTCGCCGCCGGGATCCTGGGAGGGCTGCTCAGTCGCGCTCGACGCCGCGATCCCATTCCCTGGGAAGCCAGCCTCTCGGGACTTCCTCCGGCCACGTGGCGCACCGACCACCTGTTTCGATTTCTGCTCCTGTTCAGCCTGATGTTGCTCTACGGAGGAGCAGCCATTGCGTCGTGGAGCCCCTCGGACCTCACGCTGCTCCCCCTCGCCGCCCAGCTCGACACGGCCCTTGGACCCACAGCGATCCCGCTGGGCTTTGCCGCAAGCCTGCTGGTCTTTCTAGCGCTGGCTCCACCCACGCGGCGGGCGCTCGGGCTCATGAGCTGGGAGCCCCTTGCTGGCGGCGTCCTGGGCGCTTCTCTCGTGCTCACGTTCACGACTCGCGGAACAACAACCGCGGAGTTGACGGTCCTCCTATCCCTCGGCGCAACCGTTGGCGTCGTCGGCGCGGCACTCGCAGCAGCCGGGGGTCCAGCCATTCCCCGCCTGTCCCTGCACCCGGTGCGGGCCACGGGCCGGCTCCTGCTACCACTTGCTGTGGCAGGTGCTGTGACGGCCTGGGTCCTGGGGGTGGACTTTCTGGCATGCAACCAGGTGCTTGAGGACCCCCGAGTCGAACAGATCGGTCGTAACCGAGGGGCCGTGTCCCTCGCCCTCACCGAGGGCGAGGAGCCCGCACTGTTCGCAGCTCTCCGGCGTGATGGATTTGTCAGTCGCATCGCCCTGGACGAGGAGCGAATCGATCTCATTGATCCCGTTCAATACGCCCGAGACCTGCCCAACGACCCCGGCGAGGCGCGCTTCCTGCCATCCATGGTCGCCTCCTGGACCGACGACCGAGTTCTGATCATCGCCGACATCGAGCCCGACGACGAAGACCCAGAAGGGCCGCCTCCTGCACCGGTGGGCCTGACCGTGGAGGCCGCGACCACCTGGGTGGACTCCATCGCACAGGCGCCCCGCTCCTGCCTCACCCATGGGGGCGCCTGGGCTTGGAACCCGCTGTTGTCCCTCGTGGTGATCGGCTGCGCGGACCGCGGGGAGGCTCTGCTCTATGAGCCGGACCTCCAGGGCTTCATTGCCCAGATGGAGCTGCGTGGCGCGGAGCGCTTCAGTGGCATGGTTGTGGACCCCTCCGACGGGGCAGTCATCGGCGTCGCACGGCAGGAGAACCCCTTCTTGCTGGCTCTGGACGTGCGAACAGGCAGCACGCTGGGCTGGCGCTTTCTGGGGGCTGGCAACCAAGGCCTGTTTCTCGACCAAGACGGTGTACTGCTCCTAGGAAGAACACTGGCAAGACAGGTGCTGACCCTGGACCCGTCGACGCTGACCCCGGTGGACTCCCTGCCCACAGGCTTCGGGCTGAGCTCCGTCATCCAAGATCCCATCTCGGGCCGCGTTGTGGCCGGATCCTCGCTCGACGGGCACCTGTATGCAGTCGACCCCCTGGGCGATCGAGCCCCCCGCACCATCCGAGTTGGCGGTCTGGTCCGCGACCTCGAGCTGTCCCAAGCCCAGCGCAAGCTGTATGTGGCCGGTCTCTGCGGCATCCTGTCGGTCGACCTCGAGAACTGGCTGGGACGATAGGGGCTGCTGCTGAACAGCTCCCGGTGGGGCTAGGGGCAGGTGCCGGTGTTGTCGTAGGTAGTCACCGTGCCACCGATGGTGCATCCCGCGAGGAACCCGTAGACGGAGTTCGGACAGAGGTCGGGGTTGTCGAAAATAGACACCTGCGCCCCCACGGAGGTGAGGCTCGAGAGCCCATTCAGGTTGGTCAGGGCATCGTTCTCGTAGACGGACAGATAGTCCCCTACCGAAGTCAGGCTCGACAGAGCATCCACATCTGTAAGGCCCGCATTTTCGGAAAGGAAGAGCCATCCGCCAACGGAAGCCAGGTTCGATAGCCCCGTCAAACTGGTGAACGAGCTGCCATTCTCC
>PBPL01000153.1 GCA_002724675.1 Deltaproteobacteria bacterium
AGATCATCGTCGTCACCGTCGTCATCGTCGTCATCGTCGTCATCGTCGTCATCGTCGTCATCGTCGTCATCGTCGTCATCGGTAGCCGAGTCGTCGTCACCCAGTTCAAGGGCGGTGACCGCCATGGTCCCCTGACAACCCGCTAGCAGCAGTACAAGGAGCGCGAGAAGTACGTACAGGGGTAGGAACCTGATGTTCATGGGATCTCCACTGAGCCTCTGGGGACTTGTAGGGCGAACGATAGGGGCGGACTGGGTCGATGCCAAGGGCACTTGCGTTCTGGTACCGTTTCGAACCGACTATGGAGAGTCATCGCTGTGGAACCATTTCGTTTGAGCCCATTTTGGTGGATGAGCAACACAGAGACGCGCCTCGGCCTGGTGGTGGGACTCTGTTTCGCTTTAGTGCTCTGTGCTGGTTGTGCTGCCGATCCGGGGGGTGGGGACGACGACGACGACACCGGAGATGACGACGACACCAGTGAGCCCGTGCCATTCCGTCTGTGGTCCAGCGCATTTGATGATGGCGATCTACTTCCGGAAGAGTACGAATGCTATCAATCCAACCCAGCGCTTCACTGGGAGGGCGCCCCTGAAGGCACGGTCGCGCTCGCGCTGATCTTCGATGATCCGACGGTGGGAGACTTCCCCCATTGGGCCATCTACAACATTCCCACTACGGTCGATGGCCTGGAAGAAGGCATGTCGGGCCAAGGGGTGACGAACACTCCGCCTGCCGGTGCCAGCGAGTTGCGAAATGGAGCGAACTACTTGGGTTACTTGGGCTCTTGCCCTTGCGGCCCTAGCCCCAATACCTATCGATGGCGACTCTGGGCGCTCGATACTGAACTCGCCGACCCGAGCACGGGCGACGCCCGCACCCAGTTTTCTGCCCTAGCAGCAGCTGCGGACGAGGCATCGCTCGACCAGGTTGAGCTGTCCCACCGCTATGGACCAGCAACGCTGTGTCGCTAGGTACGGGTGTTGAAGCCAAGACGCTGGCCAATGATGGGTGCCAAAGACATGCGACCCTCTTGGATTGACCCCAACCGAGGCAGACAGCCGGCCACAGCTTCGGGCCGTTTGGTTCGCTTGACTGTGAACTCTGAGGTGTTGAGAGACAACTACCTGGGGGACCCGTTTGTTCGAGAGTTGCCCGTCTACCTGCCTCCTGGATATGACGAGGAGGCAGATCGAAGATATCCCGTCGCGTTCTATCTGACGGGATACATGGGTATTGGCGACTCCAAGCTTCAATGGAAAGGGTTTGCTCCGACCTTTCCCGAGCGCCTTGATCGGCTCATTGCCGACGGGGAAATTGGCCCGGTGATTGTGGCCTTCCCCGACTGCTTTACGACCCTTGGTGGCTCCCAGTACATCAACTCGACGGTTACTGGGGCCTACGACGATCATCTAAACCAAGAGTTGGTACCGCTGGTCGATGCGGAATGCCGGACCTTGGAGGGGCGAGACCACAGAGCTGTGTTCGGCAAGTCCTCGGGAGGCTTTGGTGCCATTGTTCAGGGCATGCTGCACCCGGAAACCTGGGGAGCTCTGGCCTGTCATTCGGGGGACTCCTATTTCGAGTTCTGTTTCTTGGCGGACTTGCCCAGGAGCCTCAACGCGATCACGAAGGCGGGATCGGTTCGGCGCTTTCTCGAAACCTATCGGGACAAGAACAAGCACAGCTCTGCGGCCTCTCACGCTTTGATGCACCTGGCCATGGCGGCTTGTTTCGATCCGCAGCCAGACCATCCCGATGGCTTTGAGATGCCAGTGGATCTGTATACGGGCCGTCTTATTCCTGAACGCTGGGAGCGATGGCTTGCCTGGGACCCGGTCCGGATGATTCCTAATTACAGTGAAGCTCTGAGCTCGATGAGGGCCCTATTCATCGACTGCGGCACCAAGGACCAGTACCATCTTCATTACGGGGCTAGGCAGATGCACCAGGTCCTTGATGACCAGTGCATAGAACATCGATTTGAGGAGTTCGACGACAATCACTCAGGCATTGATTATCGGATTGCCGCCAGCCTGAAGGTGCTCTACCCCGCGATCGCAGCCACGGCTTGAACGGAGGAGAAGCCGGTCATGAAGCAGGTCACGGTGCTCTTCAACGGGCAGAAGCAGGCAACGTATCTACTCGATGAGGCGGAGGTGCTCGTGGGTAGAGGCAGCCAGGTGCATATTGCGTTGGACAACAACCCCATGGTCAGCCGGCGCCATGCCTTGGTTCGCTCGGAAATGGATGCTCACTTCCTGAGAGATCTCGGCGGGCCCAATGGCACCTATGTCAACGACGCTCGCATCAAAGAGGTGCGCCTTCGGTCCGGTGACCGGATTACTATTGGTAAGCACACAATCCGCTATGAGGATGCGGGGCCTGCTGCTGTGAGCCTCCAGGGCCGGATTGCTGGTGACGCGTCCGCTGATGCGGTTGCGACGGCTCAGGCAATCCCAACCACGGGTAGTGGATTACCTCCGGCTCCGCCAGAGCGATTGGCTGGTGCAGCACACACCATGGCGGCTTCCAAGGATGAGTTGGAGCACCTGCTCGCCCAGATGAAGATCAAGTCGGCTCCGCATCTGTCGGTGAATGTGGATGGCAAGTTAGAGCTCGTACCTCTGGATGAGCCGGTGATTCGAGTGGGGCATACCGACGATTGCCACGTGCGACTGCGAGGCCGCCGGTTCCTGGGCAAGATCGCTGCGACCTTCGAGCTGCGTAAAGGGCACTGGTGGATCGTGGCTCAATCGCCATTCTGGAATCCAGTGAAGGTGGGCAAGAGCAAGCTCAAGAAGCGGCGTAAGCTGCGAAGGGCGACGACGATTCGGGCTGGAAGCCTGACGATTCGGTTCTCCCTGGGTGAGTCGGACTGATCTCGGGGGCTTGAACTGCTGGCCTACGTGGGCCAGGTTGCGGAGCGTTTTCCGGCCCGGGTTAAATCGTCGTTGACCTGAGTGAGGACCGAGCGTCTAATCATCTAATGACTCTCATGAGCACGGGCGTGTGCCGTGGAGTCCTGGCGCTCGGAATCGTTGGTGTGTTCCTGCTTTCGGGCTGCGACCAGGGCGACTTTGCGCGTGGATTTAACTTCAATCCCGACCTTCGTCGGGAGCAATGGCTGCAGCCTGTCGCCTCTTCTGTCGACGTACTTTTTGTGATCGACACGTCCTGTTCCATGGCGGATGAGCAGGAGGCCTTGGCGGCGAATGGCCCCAGCTTTACCTCCTTCTTTGTCGACTCCAATATCCCTCTGCGGATTGGAGTGACCTCCACCAATGTGGATGAAGAGGAAACCGATGGCCTAGATGGACGACTGGCGGGAGACCCCACGTTTCTCGCAGGAGATCAGGAAGATCTTGAGCAGGCATTTCTGGAGCTTGCGCTCATGGGAATCGACCAAGGTCATCGCTTCGAGAAGGGGCTTCACGCGGCGTGGACCGCCTTGGAGGAACTGGGTGATGAGGTCAACGAGGACTTTGAGAGAGAGGACGCGAACCTCGTCATCATTGTCGTCTCGGACGAGCCTGACTTCTCAGAGTCTGAGCATGAAACGGCATCTGCGTGGACGAACTGGGAGGACTTCTCGGACTGGCTGGACGAGCACAAGGGCGACGACACAGCCCATCGGACGCAACTCTCAGCAGTGGTGGGAGTGGGAGAGGAGGGCTTCGAGGATCCAGAAGGTTGCAATCAGGATGAAACCGGCGAAGACCCTGCGCAAGGGGCCCAGAGGGGTACCGGATATCTTGAGGCGGTGGAGGCTACCGGGGGCTTCTATCAGTCCATCTGTACCGACGACTGGGGCCAAATGTTGGAGCGCATGGGTTTGCTCGCAGCGGGTCTTCTGGACACATTCGTCATGACCGAACCGCCGAAACCTCAGAGCATTCAGGTTGAGGTGAACGGTCGCACCGAGCCACGTTGGGTCTTGCTCCCGCAAGAGAACGCGATCTACTTCGATGATGTGGATGCGATCCCTCCGCCAGGCGCCGAGGTCGCGATTCGCTACATGGTTCTGGGTTCGGACTGAGTCGGTTCGACTACTCGTCGATGGGCATCATCCAGAGTTGATGTTCACCGACACCTAACTTGTCGATGCAGTAGTCGTACAAGTCATCGGCGGCAACTCCAAAGAGTGCCGCCGGCTCGACCTCTGTAAAGATCCACGATCCGGATTGGATCTCTTCATCCAGTTGACCGGCCCCCCAGCCTGCATAGCCCAGGGACAGGAAGGCGCCGGGATTGCCGTGATCTGCCGACACCGCTCGGATCACCTCTCTCGAGGGTGAGACTTGAAGCCTCGGCCCTAGGTCAAAGACCGGCTCGCTGTCTTCACCCTCTGCAGCGCTGGGCATGCCCTCAGGGGCACGGGAGTAGGTCAGGAAGACGGCTCCGGGTTGCACAGGTCCTCCCCAAAGGACTGGGCTTCGGATGCCCCCTCCGTCGGAGACGTCCATCTGTTCCAGAACCTCATCCGGGTGGAGCTCAGTTGTTCTGTTGACGACGATCCCTAGGGCTCCATCCTCGTTGTAGTCGCACAGGAGGATTACGGTCTTCGCGAAGAACACGTCCACCATCTGGGGCGATGCGATGAGAAGACCGCTGTAGCCCATCTTGTTCTCCCAAAGCTCACGACAGGAACGTCTTATTCAATCGTTGCGATAGCGTTCATGTGCTGTCAAGGCGGAGCGTTGTCGTGGGTCTCGCTGACCATGACTGGTTGGGGAATCGGGAGCATGCTAAACGCATCTCTCGATGCGTTTCGTGGAGCCTCTGTCGTGTGCCATGGCTGTTGGAACAACTCGGGAGATTCTCGGGAGATCGATGCATGAGTGAATGGCGTCTCCGTCCGCATCGGCACTGGGCTCCATGTCCCGGCCCCGTCGTGACTGTCGTGATGGATGGAGTCGGCATTGGCCGGCGAGATCAGGGCGACGCTGTGTGGCTGGCTCGAACCCCGACTCTCGATCGTCTGGAGCAGGGTTCTTGGTTGCCACTGATTGCGCATGGGACGGCCATGGGCTTGCCCTCAGACAGTGACATGGGCAATTCGGAAGTGGGCCACAATGTGCTCGGCGCTGGCCGAACCTTTGACCAGGGCGCGCTGTTGGTGGAGAACGCCATCGAGTCACGTCGCATGTTTGAGGGTGAGGCGTGGCGGTGGATCGTAGGACCGCCTGCGGGTGGGACGGGTGCGCTGCACTTCATAGGTCTGCTCTCCGACGGCAATGTGCATTCCCATGAGGATCACCTCCACGCGATGCTCCGAGAGGCGCGATCCGTCGGCTGCCCGCGGGTCTATTGTCATGTGCTCTTGGATGGCAGAGACGTTCACCCCACCTCTGCCCACACCTATCTCCAACGCCTTGAGGCTGAGCTGGCTCTCTTGTCCGGCGACGGCTTTGACTATCGAGTTGCGTCAGGCGGTGGCCGGATGGTCACAACGATGGACCGATACGAAGCGGACTGGTCGATCGTGGAGCGGGGCTGGCACGCGCACGTGTTGGGGGACGCAAGAGGCTTTGCGTCCGCTAGGGAAGCTGTAGAGACGTTTCGGGCGGAGGTTCCCAATGTGGGTGATCAGAGACTTCCCGAGTTTGTCGTGGTGGACTCCGCTTCTTCGGAACCAGTCGGCCGGATCCAGGACGGAGACAGTGTTGTCTTCTTTAACTTTCGAGGCGACAGGGCGCTGGAGATCACCCGTGCGTTCGTAGAAGAGTCCTTCGATGGCTTTGATCGTGTTCGCTACCCAGCGGTGCGCTTCGCAGGAATGATGCAGTACGACGGAGATCTGGCCTTGCCCCCACGGTATTTGGTGGCGCCGCCCGAGATCGCGGGAACGATGGGGGAGCTGCTCGCCGAGTCGGGCCTTCGACAGGTGGCCTGCGCCGAAACGCAGAAATATGGGCATGTGACGTATTTCTGGAACGGCAACCGCAGCGGTCGTTTCGACCCGGCACTGGAGGACTACATCGAGATCGCTAGTGACCGGCTTCCTTTTGACGAGCGGCCTCAGATGAAGGCTGCCGAGGTGACCGATGCTGTGATTGCCAGTCTTCGTCGGTCGCCCCCACCGGTATTCTTGCGCCTGAACTATG
>PBPL01000154.1 GCA_002724675.1 Deltaproteobacteria bacterium
CCTGCCGGTACGGGTCCCAGCGTCTCCCGAACTCTCTGCTCGGGGAGCTGCCATCGTGGCAGCTGCTGCGAGCATCTACGGCAGCGTGGACGAGGCGTCGGATGCCATGCTGTCCGATGGCCAGTTGGTCCTGCCGAGACCCGCTGCAACGGCCACGTACAGCCGCATCTACCAGGATGTCTACCTGCCTGGCTTGGATGAGCTACAGGGCTTGGCTCGCAGTCTCGCCCGCTCCCTTGGCCGGCGCCTCGGCTAGAGCCGCAGGCGGCTTCGTCTCAGGCCAGCTCGAGCACCTTTGCCACCAGCTTGTCGATACCGCGGGCGACATCGGCGACCCAAGGCCCCAGCATGTATGCCCCCGTGCTCACGACCTTGTGTTCGTCGTCGACCGTGATGCCGGCTACGTCGGTGACCTCATGGTGGGCTCCTAGGCTCTCCATGGCTTCTGACGCCTCGCAGGCGGCGCCCACTGTGAGCTTCACTCCCGGGATGAGCTTCGCTCCGATGGTCGGACTGATACAGATGAGACCGATGGGCTTGTGGGCCTCTCGCATCTCGGCGACGAGCCGTGTCACGTCTTCATCGACCGTCATCTCAGTCCCCGCGACCGCAAAGGAGCTGAGGTTCTTGGCGGCCCCGAAGCCGCCGGGGAAGACGACTGCGTCGAGGTCTTCTGCCTTGACCTGCGCCAGAGGCGTGATGTTGCCACGAGCGATGCGTGCGGCCTCCACCAGAACGTTGCGACTCTCCTCCATCACATCGCCGGTCAGGTGGTTGATGACGTGCATCTGCTCTTTGTCCGGGGCAGTCATGAGAACGTCGGCCCCCTCCCGCTGAAGCGCCAGGAGAGTCAAAACTGCTTCATGGATCTCTGCGCCGTCATAGACGCCACAGCCGGATAGAACCACACCAACCTTCTTGCTCATCTCGCTCTCCTTGTGCATGAGTGTGCTCGCCGGCCAACTGTACAGGGCCCGGAGCAGGGGATCTATGGGAGCAGGCCGCTCAGGCTACGGTTGTGCTCCACAGCGTCGGCGTGCCCCGAGCAGCAACAGCCCGAGGAGCATCAAGAGTCGCTCGAGGGGATGCTGCGGGGAAGCGGCGAGCTGCGCCTGGCACTGGCAACCCATGGGCCTGAGTACATCCCGTCGGCCGCTGTTGCTGCCGATTGTCGCGACGTCGGAATCCTCGGGCTCCCCGACCTCTCCGTCGGCGACATCGTCATCGTCATCGTCAACTGAGCCGCCCGGATCCGAGTCGGCACCGCTGTCCGAATCGTCATCGTCCGAGTCGTCGGGGCTGTCGTCGTCGCCCGTGTCGTCGTCGCCCGTGTCGTCGGGCGTGTCGTCGTCGCCTGTGTCGTCGTCGCCCGCATCGTCAGGCGTGTCGTCGTCGTCACCGCTGGCTGGTTCTAGGAGGATAGAGCCCCAGTTGGTCAAGTCGGCCTGAATTGTCTTTGTGGTGCAGCCCTCTTCATAGCCGGCGGCCGATGCACAAATCGTATAGGTGCCTGGAGCGATGGTGTCGACGACGTAGTAGCCCGAGTTGTCAGCGGTCACAGGGCTCATCCCGTCGACGGTCACGGTGGCGGAGGGGATGCCGTAGGAGGGCTCGTAGAGATCCGTGTGTCGGATGTAGCCCACCAACTCGGTGAGATCGACAGTGTTCTCGCCGCCGATCAGGTCCATGTAGTAGTCCCAGTCCCAGCCAGGGCCTGGATCCCAGTGGCTGTTGGGGTTGCAGCCCGGGTCAATCTCCACATGGCCCATGACCACGCTGCGGTCGGCCGGTAGGTTCCAGTCGGCGAGGATGTCCGCAGTGAGGTTTGCTGACGCCTGGTACATGGCGTCTTCGTGAGTCGAGTTGCTGGCATAGCCCTCGTGTTCAATACCGATGGTCTCGCCATTCCAGCAGCTGACGTGCCAGCCGATGTCGTCCTCGCGCACCATCTGGGTGATCTGGCCGCTCTCCGATACGACGTAGTGTGCAGACACCTGAGCACTGCAGTTGTTGAACCAAGAGATCGTCCCGTTGTAGCTGCCCTCCGCGGTGTGGACGATGACGTATTGGACATCACCCGAGGTGCGGTTGGCGCTCGAGTAGTTGCAGGAGGGCGCTAGATTCTCAGCGGCTCCCGGGTAGTCGCTGCTGCGACACGCGCTGCCCCTCGCGGCTGCGAATAGGCCTAGGTAGGCCGGATCGATGGGGCTCGGGGCAATGGCGATGGGCTCGCCCGTGTCCAGGCGATGTAGCACCCCTTCGTCCAGGGTCGCCATCCACAGATCGATGACTTGGTCCGCTGCAGCTTCGGGCAACTCGAACACCCACTCCAAGGCATCTCGCCAGGTTCCCAGCTGGCTACTGGCTCCGAGTGGTCGGCTAGCATCGAGCAGAGCGGCAAACCCGCGTGCATGCAGGTGGATGTCGGTGGCGACGTCCTCTGGGTCTTCGCCCAGCAGGGACGCTGCCAGGGACAGACGATTCGGGTTCAGGCGGAACAAGCCTCTTCGACCGTTGTGGCTGAGGCGATAGGGGCGATGCTCCCACCGGCTCTCCACGTGAGCGATGACTTGGAGAAGAGGTTCGGGCACACCGAACTCGGCTGACGCCTCCGCAATGGCGTCCTCAATGTCGGCCAGGCTTGCGGGACCTACGTAGCCGTCGGGTGTGGTGGACGCGGCCGCCTGATAGACGGTGCCGTGGCCCTGTGCGCTGACCGGGAGTAGCCACGCCCCCATCAGCAGAGCGACTGCAAACGAACAGGCTGGGAGGACAGTCAATGTGGGTCGAATCGTCACGATGCTCGGCACTATAACGTCCAGAGGGCCGGGTTCAAGGCTCGAATCGGGCTCTTGGCGCCTGAGCCTGGCCTCAGACGTCGGCGAGCGCCTGTGCAGCCCAGCGCGGCAAGAGCGCGGTGGCTTCAGGGCTTTCCTCCAGCGTTGCTAGGACCTCGTCGACGTCCCCTGCGGCGCTGGACGCGTAGCTGGCTTGGTACTGCTTGTATCGGAAGGCGTTGTCAGCTCGGGTCAATTCGGGGTGGAACTGGGTCGCTACGATTTGAGTGCCATCTACCCGAAGGGCCTGGCACGATGCTCGCTCGCTTCGAGCCAGGTTGGTCATGCCGGCGGGAAGCCTCTCGGCGCGGTCTTTGTGGCCCAGCTGAGCCTTGAACGAGCGGGAGAGGTCCCCAAGCAGGAGGTCCCTCTGTCCGTCAGCGGTCAAGTGGATGGTAAAGGTGCCCACTTCGGCCCGGTCGGGGTCCCGCACCATGCTGCCGCCTCCCGATGCGACGAGTGCCTGGAAACCAAAGCACGAAGCAAAGGTGGGAATGCTCCGTGCGACCACGACGTCGGCCAGGAAGTCCAGAAAGCGGTGGATGTACGGCTCATCATCCAGCACCGAGTAGTCGCCGGATCCTCCGACGAGGATCAGGTCTGTTTGCTCTAAGGCACGGCTGTCCGGTACGTCATGAAGTAGGTCCCAGCGGTTCACTCTCTCGCTGGGCACTCCGAGCGCGGCAGCAAAGCAGTCCACTTCGTGTTGCGCCATGGGGTCGCCTGGATTGCGTGCCTGAAGCAACAGGAAGCGCGGAGACGCTGGGTTGGGCTTCGGACTGGTCATACCGAAGCTCATGTTAGCGGCTTGGAGCCGTCTCGCCCTGGTTCCAGTAAGGAGGGATGCGCCTAACCCTCCTTTTGATCCCGTCGTATCTAGCTGACCACCCAGGTGTCCCCTTGGTTGAAGAGCGCTCCTAAGTCCGGCTTCTTGCCCTCGGAACGCAGCTGCGCCATGTGCACCTGCTCTTCCATGGATTGCTCGTACGTGGGTCGGTCCACCTGCCGGAAGATCCCTGTGGGCACCGGGAAGTCTGGATACTGCATAGTCGCCATCAGGTGGGGGACAATCGCACTGTCATCGTGCGCGTCGTGCCGCATCAGGTCGTCTTCCGAGACGCCGTCGCCGAGCTCGACGACCTCGAGTCGGGTGCCGTTGAGCCTAATGCCCTTGTTGCGATCTGTGCCGAAGACCAACGGCTCTCCGTGGACGAGCTCGATGCTGTTCTCATCACGGGCTTTCTTGCCGACAGCGGGGTCGAACGTACCGTCATTGAAGATGATGCAGTTCTGCAGGATCTCGATCAGGGCGGTGCCCTTGTGGGCATGCGCGGCGGCCACTGTCGCTTCCAGGTGCTTGCCCCAGAGGTCGACGGTGCGTGCAACGAAGGTGCCGCCGGCGCCCAGGGCCAGGCCGATGGGATCGAAGGCGGGGTCAATGGAGCCCATGGGTGAAGACTTGGTCAGAACGCCCAGCCCCGATGTGGGCGAGAACTGTCCCTTGGTCAGGCCGTAGATGCGGTTGTTGAACAACAGAATTGTGACGTCCAGGTTGCGCCTGAGGATATGGATTAGGTGGTTGCCACCGATGGACATCATGTCGCCGTCACCGCCCACCAGCCAGACGTGAAGGTCTGGGTTGGCCATCTTGACGCCGGTCGCCACCGCAGGCGAGCGCCCGTGGATCGAGTGGAAGCCGTAGGTCTCCATGTAGTAGGGAAAGCGGGCGGCACAGCCAATGCCCGAGACCACCACCATCTGCTCCCGTGGGATACCAAGACCAGCGAGCGCGTTCTGGACGCCCTTCAAGATCGCGTAATCACCACAGCCCGGGCACCACCGTACCTCTTGGTCACTGGTTAGATCCTTGCGTGTCAGCTGAACTGCTTCCTCGCTCATGACGCTATGCCTCTCCGTACAGGGTGGCTTCGATGGCTTGTTCGAGTTCCGTCACAGTGAAGGGCTGTCCTGCCATCTTGTGCAGCCCGTGAGCGTCGACGAGGTATTCCGCCCTCAGCACCTTCAGCAGCTGGCCGAAGTTGAGCTCGGGAACCAGCACCTTGTCGAAACGACGAATGAGATCACCAAGATCGGGGTGCAGTGGGTGAAGGTGACGCAGGTGGACCGACGACACGGACTTGCCTGCGGCTCGGGCCGACTCCACTGCGGTGGTGATGGCCCCATGGGTCCCGCCCCACCCGATCAGGAGGAGGTCACCGGACTGCTCGCCGACCACCTCAAGTGGGGGCATGTCGTTCTGAATGCGAAGCACCTTATCGCGGCGCAACCCGCACATCTTGTGGTGGTTGACTGGGTCGTAGGACACGTTCCCTGTCAGGTCATCCTTCTCGAGCCCACCCACACGATGTTCCATGTGAGGTGTGCCTGGCTTGACCCACGGCCGCGCCAGCGTCTCGGGGTCACGGGCATAGGGCTGGAAGCCCTCTGGCTCCGTCAAGAAGTTGGGATCGATGCCTGGAAGGCTAGCGGGGTCGGGAATGCGCCAGGGCTCGGAACCGTTGGCCAGATATCCGTCGGTCAGCAGCAGCACGGGCGTGCGGTACTTGATGGTGATGCGCACCGCCTCGTAGGCTGCATCGAAGCAGTCGGCCGGAGAGCGTGCGGCAATGACCGGCAGCGGGCTCTCCCCGTTGCGTCCGTACAGGGCAATCAGCAGGTCGGATTGTTCAGTCTTGGTCGGAAGCCCCGTGGAGGGCCCACCACGTTGGACATCAACGACCACCATGGGAAGCTCCACCATGAGCGCGAGCCCCATGGCTTCGCCCTTGAGCGCTAGCCCGGGACCAGAGGTCGAGCAGACGCCCAGGTTACCGGCATAGCTGGCACCGATGGCCGAGCAGACCGCAGCGATCTCGTCTTCCGCCTGCAGGGTTCGCACTCCATGCGCTCTCATGTTTGCAAGTGCGTGAAGGAGGTCGGATGCCGGAGTGATGGGATAGCTACCGAGGAACAAATTGATGTCGGCCACCTGCGCAGCGGCGACCAGTCCCATTGCCGTAGCCAGATTGCCCGTCACATTGCGGTAGGTCCCTGCCTTGATGGGGGCTTCGGGCACCGAGTAGGTGCTGCGGAACACCTCCGCTGTCTCGGCGTAGTAGTAACCGGTCTTGAGAGCCTTTACGTTGGCTGCAGCAATATCCGGCTTCTTGCTGAACTTGCCTTCGAGCCAATTGACCGTGTGGTCAAGGGGCCGATCGTAGAGGAAGTAGACCATGCCCAGAGCGAAGAGGTTCTTGGCCCGGTCCTTGTCCTTGGTCTTGATGGGCGCGTCTTTCAGGGCTTCACGGGTCATCTTGGTGATGTCCACCTTGACCAGTTGCCACGCTGAGAGGGTGTCGTCCTCCAGGGGATTGGACTCATAACCCGCTTTCTGCAGGTTGCGAGTGCTAAAGGCGGCGGTGTTCACGATGACCAAGCCACCCTTGCGCAGGCGGTCGATGTTGACCTTGAGTGCGGCTGGGTTGAAGGCCACGAGCACATCGGGTGTGTCCCCTGGCGTGCGGATCTCGGTGGCTCCGAACTGGAGCTGGAAGCCCGACACTCCGAACAGGGTGCCAGCTGGCGCACGAATCTCTGCCGGGAAGTCCGGAAGCGTCGAGATATCGTTGCCGACCAGCGCAGAGGTCTTGGTGAACTGGTTACCCGTCAACTGAACCCCATCTCCAGAGTCTCCAGCAAAGCGGATGACTACGGAGCTGACTTGTTCAATGGGGGCGGAGGTCGGAGAAGGAGGCTCGGTGCTCAATTGCTCTCCTGGAGCGGGTGTTGGCCTTGCTGCCCGGTGCTCTACGACTGAACCTTACTCTTGTGCGGTGCCGTCGGCTAGCTTTGGTTCGTCAATTTATTGTGGGGCACAAGGAAATAGCAGATAGAGGCTCAGTAGTCCCTTTGGCTGTGTCTTTAGGTTCATGATGGTTCTGTGCCGAGATTGCCGAAGCATCCGTATCGCCCCTCACCGACGGAAACCGTGGGTCCGCCATCGACCGGTGTCACCAGAATCTGAGCCCCTCCAGCCGCTGGTGACGTCTGATGATTCTTGAGGGGGCGAAGCCCATCCACTTCCGTCTCGTTCACCGCGTAGCCGCTGTAGACGATGTGGCGGCCGCTGGGGGACAAGAAGGGGTGACTGATGGAGACCTGCTCGAAGAAGTGAAGGGCAATGACGGTTTCACGAGTTGGAGCGAATGAAGGACCGAGCGAGCGGTACGAGCCGTCGAGGCCCACAAGGGTCCACTGGAGGTGGCCCTCTTCTTCGTAGGCGCGGCAGATGAGGAGCGCCGTTCCGTCATGGACCCACTGGAAGGAGAGAAAGGCACCTCGGAAGACCGCGCGCGCGTGGCCGTCTGCCTCTAGAACTTGCAGCACATCGAAAGGACCATGGCCTTCGGGGGCGATCGCCATGGCAATTCGTTCGCCTTGTTGGTTCCACCGGAATGCTGCGCGTCCCGGGTAGGTCAGCAAATCACGAAGAGGTTTGCCGTCGGAGGTGACCTCCACCAGCATGTCTTCTCGACCGCCAGGCTTGGCATACAGAAACTGCTGTCCCGACGGGTGCCATGCCGGTGTGTAGAAAGCACCCACTGGCCCGATGACGCGAGCTTCGTGTCCTTCGATGGGATCCATCAGCTGCAACAAGCCGTGCCCCTCATCCGGGTCTCCGGCACGGATGGCTAGCTGGGTGCCACCGGGCTGCCACGCCCAGAACAGCGGGGCGCCTGTTGCGATGCAGTGGGCGAGGCCCGGGTCCTGCGTGTCCACGATGTCCAGCTGGAGCAGGTCCTCTTGTTGATGAAGAATGAGTAGGTGTTGGTCATCGGGGGCCCAGTCCAAGTGGATGGGAGTGCCATCTTCAGCTTCCCAAGGTTCACTCACCTGCACCCCATCTCGGTGGATGACATACACCTTGCTGCCGGGCCAGAACTCGGGCAGCTCGTCGTCCTCGTCGTCCTCGTCGATGAACTCGTCCATGGACTCGGGCTCCGACTCCAGGAACTCTTCGATGTTGCTCTCAAGCTCCTCGCCAACCATCACCAGCACCATGCCGCTGCCAGCGACATCGTCTTCGGTTGCCTCGCCGCCGCCGCCGCCCTCGGAGGGAGTGAAGGTCTCGGCCAGCAGGTGCTCGAGCGCTTCGTCTAGCTGATCCCAGGGAGGTAACGGCTCATCGTCGTCGGCGAAGGTGGGCAGGAGGCCAAAGACCGCAATGCGTTGTCCATCAGCCGATGGGGTGGGGTGGGCGAAGACATGGCTGTCCTCCAGATCACCGGTAACTCCGGGCAGAACCGGCAGCCCCGGCATCGTAGAGAAGTCTTCGGACGTCCAGCTCAGGCGGTCGGTGTGCCGTCCGTCCCCTTCCGCAAGATAGAGGTGTCCATCTTCTCCCGTGTACAGAGTCACCAAGTCGTCGGGCAGCAGTGAGATGCTGTCGATGCTTGGTTGTGATGTGGCGGTCTCAGAGTGTTTCACGGGATCAGTTTACGTTCCAGGAGTTGGGTCTGCCAGGGTTGTAGCTGTCACGAGAGCGAGGTTTTTCAAGGGATCTAGGGCAAGTCGTGGCTGAAAATCGGCTCGGAGGGTACAGGGAGTCAGTCTGTCCGTCACGGAACGATTGTGATCCTTGCTTCGGCCCACTGCGAATCCAGGTAATTCTCGAGGATGCCCCAGACTTCGACTCGGTAGTCACCGGGCACCAGAGCGCGTGGGGGAACCCGCTCCATTGCGTGGGGGAAGGACGTGTTGTTCAGGTCGACTCCACCGTCGATCTGTGCCTCGCCATACCGCACCTCGCGCAGAGCGGGATCGATGTACCAGACATCCCAAAGGTCCTCAGCGCGGTCCTCCCAGTGGGACACCTTGAGACCCCACCACTGGATGGTTCCGCCATCCCGTACGCACAGGATGTCCCAGGCCAGGCTCAACCCGTTCCAGTCATCCGCATGGAAGTGTACCGGTGGCTCGGCTTCCGGCTCGCACAAGGTTGTGTGGAGCACGAGCTCCACACGGTCGGTGGTTTCGATGGGGGGGAGGTCGCCCCCGCAGGCGCTCAGCACGCTGAGGACGAGGCCGATGGATGGGAGGAGGGAAGGCTTCATCGCTTGCCTGTCCGGCTCATACCACGCCTTGGGGCTCGCTTGAGTGGACTTAGGTCGACTTCTTCAAGCACTTGATCGAGGTGCGCCCCAATGATCGCTGCGTCAAGAAGTGTCTCTCGAGCGTCGCCGTCGAGTACCGGTGTGAAGCGCACCTGGTCCCGCTGGGAGAGCCTCCTGAATCGAAGGCGCAGCCCCGCATATGGATAGGTGGCTGCCTCGGCGACGATGCCTTCGCGGAGCTCACGCTCGACCCACCAGTCGATCCAGAGTTCAAGTGTTGGAAGGGCCAGGGCAGCTGCGGCCGGAATGACCAGTGCTGGTGGTGGTGGAGTCTGTTCCCATTGGTCTACATCGGGGGCGACGGATGGCGGGCCCCAGTCCTGTACATCGGCTGCCAGCGGCCAGAAGCTCAAGGGGATTTGGCCAGGTTCGGTCGTCGACAAGAGGGCGCGAGCAGCATCAGCGAAGTCCGGTCTGGCAGTAGCCTGGTGCGCCGACCAAAGGGCTGCAGCAGCCTCCATGGGTTCGATCAGGGACGACAGGGATGCAGAACTCGTGTCCGGGATTACCGAA
This sequence comes from Deltaproteobacteria bacterium, assembly GCA_002724675.1. Taxonomy (GTDB): domain Bacteria; phylum Myxococcota_A; class UBA796; order UBA9615; family UBA9615. The sequence continues at coordinate 9,524 of PBPL01000154.1, forward strand.
AGAGCTTGCTCGTAGTCTGCGTGGTCGCCGCTGATGCGCCAGTAGGCGAGCCGCGCGGGAATTGTTCGCGTATTGACCGGCAGGCGGCGCATCAGCTCTTCGGCCACGCGTCGAGAGGGGCCCGAGGCGTGCAGAACCCATGCACGACAGCAGTTGAGCACCCAGTCCGCCACGTCTTCGTTGGGGATTGCCGCAGGACGGAGGTTGGCGATCGCGGACTCTGCCGCCTCCAACCAGCGTCGCTCGGCGAGGATTGGGGAGAGCACAAGCCAAGCTCGGACTGTCTGGGCCGACGCCGGATTGCTGGGGCCCGGACTGAGCTTGCCCGCCGCCTTGCGGAACGCATCCTGCAACTGCCGCAGCGTGTTGGGTGGCATCGTGCCTATTGACTCCATCCAGGTGGGTGCGAGCCGGCAAAGTGCAGGTCCGCTACGAGGAGGCGAACTAGCCTGGGGGAAGGGCTCGTGGGTGACTCTTTGCTCATCTCTGCAGCCGCCTTAGACCTGGGAGTTCCCGGGTCGGTCCAACAACACCGCAACCCATTCGTCATCGTCGAGGCGTTCTCGTTGTCGCAACCCAAGGGGCTGGAGTTCTTCGAGTACCTCCGAAGCTTGGTGTCGGAGCATACCGCTGATCACCAGGGCGCCTCCCGAGGCGACTCGGGCCGATAGCAGGGGTGCTAGCTCGATCAGTACGGGAGCCAACAGGTTGGCTGTGACCAGATCATAGGTCCCCGTAGGGCCTGAATCGGGGCCACCCAGCCGGACCTCAAGCTGTGCGTCCAGGTGATTGGCGCGGGCGTTGGCCATGGCTGAGGTCACCGCCGCCGGATCCGTATCCAGTCCTACTGCGTGGGTAGCCCCCAGAAGCAGGGCGCCAAGGGCCAGAACGCCCGTCCCTGTCCCCACATCCAGGACTGTCGTCGCCTTCGCCCCGCGGGCAGCGAGCCAGCCGTCCACAAGAGATGCACAGGCAGAGGTCGTGAAGTGGGTGCCGGTGCCAAAGGCCATGTCGGGCTCGAGTCGGAGCACGCGGACTTCGGCAGGGAGTGGAGGGGGCGTGAGCCAGGACGGAACGACATGCAGCCGAGGACTGAGCCGAAAGTCCCGAAAGCCTTCTCGCCAGGAAGCATTCCAGTCTTGCTCCTGGAGGGGGGCCAGGGTCAGCTGATCCCCGCTAAGTTGGTGTTCCGTGAGCCAAGCTCGGATGGCCCCGGGTAGGTCCCCATCCAGCTGTCCGGGGCTCGGTTCTGGGAACCATGAGCGAATGATCAATTCGGGGCTTGGATTGATCGGTGGAGGCGGTGCCCAATGAGGATCGCCGCTGATGATGGGGGCGTTGGGGTCGTCTTCGAGGTGTAGCCCCGGGTGATCTTCGGCGAGCCCTACGGCACCGAGCTCCAGGAGTAGGTCGGAGAGGGCAGCGCTCAGGTGATCGGGAACGCGAACGCTCACCTCAAGCCATCGGCTCCCGGTGTCGTTACTCGGGGAAGAGGCCATCCGGGTCCTCGGGAAGTTCGGTCACCCCCTGTGTGCTGAGCTCGTGGCGGATGGCGGCCTCTACAAAGAGTGGGTGGGCGTGCGGCAATGCTCTTCCGTTGACGAAGAAGCTGGGGGTTCCCCGAACCCCAATGCCACGGCCTTGGGCGACCTGCGTTCGCACTTCGTCCCAGACCCCTTCGTCTTCCAAGCAGGTGCGGAACGACTCCACTTCGAGACCCACTTCGCCGGCAATCCTGACCACAGCCTTTGTTCCTAGCGCCTTTTGGTTGTCGAATGCCAGGTCGTGGAAGGGCCAGAAGCGGCCTTGCCGGCCCGCACACTGGGTGGCGACGGCTGCTTCGCAGGCGTCTGGGTGAATGTCTCGAGTGATGCCTTCGTTGCAGGCCTTGCCCAGTGGGTAGTTCTTGAAGAAGAGCCCAACCCGGTCTCCGTAGCGATGAGCAATGTCCTTCATGAAGTAGCCCGCAAGGCGGCAGTGGGGGCACTCGAAGTCCGCGAACTCAACGACAATGACCTGGGCGTCCGGATTCCCCTTGAAACCATCGAACCGATTGAATTCGATGTTGACGGGTTCGACGTCGGGGTAGGTCTTCAGGAACTCGTCCACGGCCTTTCTGGCCTCTTCCAGGGCCTCCGCCTCCGACAGAGCGTCCTTCTTGGCGTGGGCGTGGCCCGCATGGTCGTCGGCTCGCTCCGACTCGCCGCTGTCGGACAATTGGCGCTGTGGGGCTGCTCCTCCAGCGTCCTTCACCCAGTGGACATAGGTCCCGTAGAGCCCTCCATCCAGGACCATCATGACGACAATGCCGAGAAGAAGCGGCCCCTTGGGCAACGGCTTGAGGGTTGCCAGCATGTTCCTGACTCCACCCCCGTGTGCCAGTGCGGACAAGACCGCTGTGGCGACGGTCAGCCCGTCGAGGATGAGACAGTAGGTGCAGAAAGCGCCGATGACCGCTGCCTGGACGAACACCAGGTATGCGCAGAAGGCTAGCGCTGGGACGCTGCAGGCCCCAATCACCGCCAGCGCTGGTTTCTGTTTGTTCGGGGCCCCCAGCGCCGCCAGCAGCGCCAGGATCGCGACCATTCCAAAGAAGCCGAACGCTGGGAGTGCTACCGGTATGGGCTCCATCGAGCCCAGCTGAATTCGGGCTCTCGCGTGGGTGTTTACTTCCTCGCAGCCACCCTCTTCGCCACACAGAAGGCTGTCGGCGGCAAAGCCTTGGCCAGTGCGCGCCTCCACCTGCTTGTGGGTGAGAGACAGGCCCAGGCCGAGACCGACGAGGGCGACGATGAGCAGGAACCAGGTAGAGATGCGCTGCACGGTCAAGGGGTCCTCAGTAGCTCGTCAATACGTGTGATCGTGGTGCGTAGCTGACGGGGTGTGTAGCCCATTCTGCGCTCCACGACGACCCCGTTGCGGTCGAGAAGAACGGTGACAGGGATCGAACTGACCTTCCACGGGCCTGCGACGGCGGCCCCAGCCTTGTCTAGGAGCATGGGATAGCTCACTGGGAAAATTCCTAGAAATTCATTGGCAAAGCGAGGCTTCTCGTCGACGGAGATACCGATGACCGTCACCTCCTGCTCTTTGTAGAGCTGCCATGTGAGCTCGAGGGCGGGGACTTCCAGTCGACAGGGGCCACACCACGATGCCCAGAACGTGATGAGCACAATCTGGCCGCGCAGGCCGCTCAGCTTCTGCGTGCCAGTTCGTCCGATGTAGGGCAACTCGAAATCGGGTGCGCGTTGGCCTTGTTCGAGGCCTTCTGGCACCCCCGAGAGATCCGCCGGAGACCACTCGCCATCCCCGCCGTCTTCCTGGTTGCAGGCCGGGTCTTCTTTGCAGTCGGTGTCGTCACAGTCGGTCTTTCCATCGCCATCTTCGTCGAGCTGGTTTCCGCAGTCCTCGTACATAGCCCCTTCGGCATCTTGGCCTGCATCGGTTTGGCAGGCGGAATCCTCGGCGCAGTCGGGATCCTTGCAGTCGATCAGCCCATCCCCGTCATCGTCTTTGCGGTCGCTGCAGTTCTTTGGGCCGCCTGATTCAGCGCTCCCGTCTCCTGCGCTGGCGGCCCCGCAGGCAGGATCGGAACTGCAGGCGCTGTCCAGGCAGTCGATCTTTCCGTCGCCGTCGTCATCTTGGCCGTTGTCGCAGTCTTCGGGTCCTTGGGATGCTGCATCGCCGCTGTTCTCTGGCGTGGTGCTGCAGGCGGGGTCCTCCCCACACTCATCGTCTTTGCAGTCGACCTTGCCGTCACCGTCGTCGTCTTTCTGATTACCGCAGTCTTCTGGGCCCTGGAGGTTGGACGAGCCTGTGGTTCGATCGGCCGTGGACGTTTCCGTCGATGCGTCCGCCTGTTCGCTGCTTCCGTCGGACGCCTCCGGCTCACCACCACCAGCACAGCCGGCGAAGTAGGCGACCGGCAGAAGAAGAAGGGGGAGGGCGAGGGCGGCGCGACGCATGACGGTCGGGGACTCAACCATGGGGCCACGGGGCTGTCAACGCTCCTCGTTGGGGAGCAGTGCGCGGGTAATGCCCATTGCGGGCGGAGAATAGAAAGGGCTGGTAGCCTGCGTCGTCATGGCACGATCCGGACCGGCGAAGACTGGCCACAAGTCCATCGCGGTGAACCGCAAGGCTCGCCATCGCTACCAGATCGAGGACACCTATGAAGCGGGGCTTGTGCTCGTGGGGTCCGAAGTGAAGTCGCTTCGCAACGGCAAGGTCACGTTGACCGAGGGCTACGTGCGACTCGAGGAGGGTGAGGCGTGGCTGGTGGACGTCCACATCCCGCCGTATGAGCAGGCCAACCGGGAGAACCACGAGCCCACACGACCGCGAAAGCTCTTGTTGCACCGCCGAGAGCTCAAGCGACTGTTCGGCAAGGTGGCTCAGCAGGGCTACACCCTTGTGCCAATGCAGCTGTACTTCAGCGGAGGCCGGGCAAAGCTCGAAGTGGGCCTGGGCCGGGGCAAGAAGCTCCACGACAAGCGTCACGATGAGAAGAAGAGGGACGCTAAGCGGGAAATCGACAGGGCACTGAAGCAGCGCTGAACCAGAGGGTCAAGCAGGCCGGTTGGGCGCGGCTGCAGGGGCTCTCAAATGCACTCAGATCACGCCGTTATTGGACTGTTTCGATGAGTCCAGCGCCGATGATATCGTTGATGATATCGATGATATCTATTCTGATATCATTAAAACCTGATCGGAATACGAATCAGCCATTGCCCTCCCGGATCGCCCTTCATATAGTGGTGACGAGTGGGGAATAGTGGAGAGCGGTGCGGAGAGCCGGTAGCAGGGCGAAATGTTCCAGGTTCGAGGCCAGTTCGATGTACGCATGGACGACAAGGGGCGCCTGCCCTTGCCGGTGCGCCTCCGCGAGAAGCTCACCGAGGCTGGCGAGAGTTGTCTGGTGCTGGCTTCCTGGGATGGGGGCATCCAGGGATTTACGGGCACCCGGTGGCGCAAGATGGAGCGACGCTTTGCAGGCGTGTCCCTGTTCGATCGGGGCAGTCGTGCCTTCCTGCACGCCTATGTGGCATCGGCTGCCGAGGTCGAGCCCGACGCTCAGGGTCGCATCCTGATACCGCCCCCGATGCGCCGTCAGGCGGGCCTACAGAAGGACTGCGTGATCCTCTCGTTCTTGGGGTTGCTGGAAATTTGGGACTCGGAACGCTGGCTGGCCAAGCAGGAAGAGTCCATGCGCACGGTCTTGGAGGGCGACGGACTCTCGGAACTCCTCGCCTTTGAAGACGATGGAGAGGACCTCTGACCTCGTGGGAGCAGGGGAGTTTCATCATGTCTCAGTTCTTCTCGACGAAGCGATCGAAGCGCTGGCCATTCGGCCGGGTGGCACCTACGTGGATGTCACGGCCGGAGGCGGAGGCCACTCCCTCGCCATCTTGGAGCGGCTGGGACCAGGCGGCGTCCTCATCGCAATGGACCGCGATCCGAACGCGGTTACAGCTGCGCGGGCGCGCCTGGCTGCAGCGCTTGCCGGGAAGAGCAGCCCAGCGCCTCGAGTCGAAGTCATCCACGGTGCCTGGTCTGTTCTCGGATCGACCCTTGAAGGCCTTGCCATCCAGGAAGGCTCCGTGGATGGCCTCTTGGCTGATCTCGGCGTCTCGTCGCATCAACTCGATGCCCCGGAGCGGGGATTCTCATTCCAGCAGGAGGGCCCCCTGGACATGAGAATGGACACGACGCAAGGCGTCCGGGCCTGCGACCTGGTGAACGGCCTTCCCGAGGGTGAGCTTCAGTCCCTGTTGAGGGAGCTGGGTGACGAGCGGGACTCACGAGCGGTTGCGCGCGCGATCGTCCGCAGGCGTGGCGAGCGACGGTTCGAGACGACCATGGACTTGGCCGATGTCATTAGTCGGGCCAAGGGCGGGCGCCGCGGCAAGAGAGTGCATCCAGCGACTCGAGCCTTTCAGGCCATCCGTATGAGTCTCAATCAGGAGCAGGATGAGTTGAGGGCCTTGCTCGACAGTGGGCTTCGCTGGCTGTGTCCTGGCGGTCGTTGGGCGGTAATCAGCTTTCATTCGGGGGAGGACAGGGCCGTGAAGCATCACTTCCGTGCGTTGGCGCAGGGCTGCACCTGTCCTCCAGAGGTTCCCGTCTGTCGATGCGGCAAGGTGCCGGAGGCTCGGTTGCTCCATCGGCGAGGTCGGGCGCCATCCGATGCGGAGGTCCGCGCCAACTCGCGAGCGCGCAGCGCCCGACTGCGTGTGCTGGAGCGCTTGACCGCAAGCACATCGTCGGAGGGAGCCACCCATGGCGCCCGTTAGATCACAGGCCCGTTGGTTGGGTGCGGTGTCCACTTGTGTGGTGGTGTGCGTCGCCCTTGTCTTCGTGGCCTGGGCAAAAATGGAGACGGTTCAAATCACCTATCGCATTGATCAACTGATCGACGATGAGGAGAAGCTGGCCAACGAGCAACGCCGTCTACGGGCCCGGCTGGCCCAACTTCGTTCCCCAGCACACCTGGAGACCCTCGCTCCAGAGCTGGGGCTGGCCCCACCGAAGCCTGGGCAAGTGGTCGTGGTCACCGAGAACCCAGAGGCACTCAACGCCATGCTCGCCTCAGAGCCTGCAGACAACGGGGGGAAGAGCACCGGCCCATGAGTGGTACGTATCGACGGCCGTCTCGCGACCGTGGCAGCGGTCGTCACAGTACGGTCCACAAGAGTCGTTGGCGGCAAGAACGGTCGTCGTCTCTTAGGCGAGTGGACGCGGTTGTGGCCCCAGAGGACTTGGCCGTACGCATGCGTACTTCGGCTGTGCTCGTCCTGTTCCTCTTGCTCTGGCTCTGTGTCATTGCGCGTGCCACCTATCTGGCCCTGGGGCCCGCACCTCGGCTGGATGCGATGCTCGAAGGCCAGCACGAGTCCATCGTCACGGTAGCGGCGCAGCGCGGCAGCATCCTCGACCGAATGGGTCGACCCCTCGCCGTCTCCGTCGAGCGCTATAGCGTCTTCGCCGACCCCGGCATGGTCGAAGATGCTGACTCGGCTGCCGAGTTGCTTGCGCCTCTGCTGGAAAAGGATGTAGAGGCCCTAAAGGCTCGCCTTACCCGCTCCAATACTCGGTTTGTCTGGCTCTCCCGCCAGCTGCCTGTGACTCTCTCCAAGGCAATCCGAGAGCTGGACATCCCGGGGGTGCGCCTGACTGCTGAGGCCACTCGGGAATATCCAAGTGGTGGCCTCGCTGCCTCCGTTCTTGGCTTTGTGGGCACGGATGGCCACGGCCTGGAGGGGCTCGAGTCTCGCAACAACAAGACTCTGACTGGCGACACCTTTCGGTATCAGGTGTTTCGTGATGGTCGTCGTCGTGCCGTCAACCATGCGGCAGTCCTTGCCCGTCGATCGACCGAGGGCGATAACCTGGTCCTGACCCTGGACCACAGTATTCAGCATCGAGCGGAGCAGGCTCTCGCGGAGGCCCTCGAGCGGGGCCAGGCGCGCGCGGGCTGGGTGGTCACTTTGGACGCGAAGACTGGGGCCGTCCTCGCTATGGCGTCGGCGCCCGGCTTCGACCCCAATCGATTTGGGGCCTACGAGCGCTCTCGCTGGAAGAATCGCAATCTGGGCGAGATCTTCGAGCCGGGCTCGACGATGAAGCCGTTTGTCATCGCCGAGGTCCTCGACAAGGGCCTGGCCACTCCTGACGAGAAGGTCTACTGCGAGAAGGGTCGTTTTCGGGTGGGGCGCCGGATCATTCACGACACCCATGCCTATGACATGTTGACGGTTGGCGAAGTGCTCAAGGTGTCCTCGAACATCTGCTCCATGAAGCTTGGTGAGCGCCTAGGCCCCGCTGGACTCGAAGCGGCCTATCGTCGCTTCGGATTCGGCGCCAAGACGGGCGTGGACCTCAGTGGCGAGCAGGTTGGGATCCTTCACGACTCTGCGAAGTGGTCTCGCATCGGATTTGCCAATCAGACCTTCGGGCAGGGCCTCGCTGTGACTGGAATCCAACTCGCCGCGGCTTTCGCGACGCTCGTGAACGGTGGCCTGAAGGTGACGCCTCATGTGGTGGCCGAAGTGCGGAGCCAGAACCAGGAGGTCCTGGAAGACCGGCGTCCCGATGGGCCGGGAGAGCGAGTGATCACAGAGGAGACCAGCGCCATCATTCGCGACATGTTGTCTCAGGTGGTGCAGCGAGGTGGCACGGCACCTTTGGCGCGTCTCGACGACTACAGCTCGGGTGGCAAGACCGGTACAGCGCAGAAGGTGGCCGATGGTCGTTATGCAAAAGACTTGTACGTCTCTTCTTTTGTCGGGTTTGCACCGGTCGATGACCCTCGAGTGGTGACATTTGTGGTGGTGGATGAGCCCACCAACAAGGGCAATGCTCACTTCGGTGGGAAGGCAGCGGGCCCTGCATTCAAGGAGGTCACGACCCATGCGCTTCGGGTCCTCGGCGTCGCGCCGGACCTGGAGGCCAAGTCTTCAGTGGTGGTGGCAAACAGGAGGGCTGCTCCCCGGGATGTGGCTGAGGCGCAAGGAGGCTCAGCGGAGTCGCTGGCAGAGCGTCTACAGATGCTCGCTGTGACGTTGATGGAGGGTGAGATGCCGGATCTCCGGGGTCTGTCGCTCCGGGATGCGGTGGTGGTGTTGACGTCGGGCTCCATGTCGCTGGAGCACGAAGGCTCGGGGCTCGTGGCCACTCAAGATCCCTTGCCGGGCCAGGTGGTTGAGCCTGGCGCTGTGATTCGTGTTGCGCTGGCGCTCGGGCAGGGCAGGAAGACCTCCAGGCGGTGATGCTGTCGGCCATCGTCGACCGCCTTCCCGTCCTGAGCAGGAGGGGGCCCCGGGACGTCGAGGTGCACAAGGCGACTGCGGATTCCCGTCAGGCGGGCCCGGGAAGTCTGTTCGCTGCAATTCCTGGCTTGGAATTGGATGGTCATCGCTTCATTGGCGATGCCGTCGACCGGGGCGCTACGGCGGTCCTGTTGTCTCGGTGGCCCGACCAGTGGCCCGATAAAGTCGTGGGCCTTGAGGTTCCCGATCCAAGAAGGTCCCTCGCCCTGGCGGCCTCTGTCCTCGAAGGGGAGCCCGCCGCAGCGCTGCAGGTGCACGCCATCACCGGTACAAACGGCAAGACCACCACAGCAGCGATCCTCCGCTCCATTCTCGAGGCTGGGGGGGGGCGTGCCGGGACACTGGGGACCACGGGGATTCTCTGGACGGGTCCCGGTGGAGAGGTCGCCCGGGAAGCTACGCATACGACACCCGAGGGGCCCGAGTTCTACAGGTGGTTGCGTCAGATGGTCGATGATGAGGTCGAAGCCGTTGCCGTGGAGTTGAGTTCCCACGCCTTGCACCAGGGCCGTGTTGCCGGTCTCGCGATTGACGTGGCGGCATGGTCCAACCTGGGCCGGGATCACCTGGATTATCACCACGACCTCGCGAACTACGAGGCGGCCAAGGCCCTCCTTCTGTCCGAGTGGCTGGCTACCTGGGGCAAGTCGGACGCGACGTTCGTCCTGAACGTGGACGATCCAATCGTTCGTCGTCATGTCACCGACTGGTCTCGAGTCCTTCGTGTGTCCTCGCGTCCAGGAGCGGTGGTCCGTGGTGACGCCGACCTGGCTCCCTTGGAACCGCCGGCGATGAGCCTCGACGGCATCGCAGTGCCGGTCCAATGGGAAAGCGAGGAGGGCCTTCTGACGACCTCCCTTCTTGGGGAGCACAATCTGGCCAACTGTTTGCTAGCTGGCGGCTGTGCTCTCGGGGCGGGTCTTTCGCTGGCCGTTGTCGAGACGGGCTGGCGGCAGACTTGCGGCGCCCCCGGGCGGCTCCAGCGAGTTCAGCGTGAAGATGGGGCCGGCCCCATCGTGGTGGTCGACTATGCACACACGCCGGGTGCTCTGAGGGAGGCCATGGGAGCTCTGCGTACCCTCGGGCCCAGGAGGCTCATTACGGTCTTTGGCTGCGGAGGCGACCGGGACATGGGTAAGCGTCCGGCCATGGCTGCTGTTGCCGCCGAGGGCTCCGATTTGGTGATTCTGACCTCGGACAATCCCCGTTCGGAAGACCCCGAGTCCATTCTGGATCAGGTGGAGGCTGGCCTGGAAGGCACCACAACGTCGTACTTGAGGCACTGTGACCGTCGGGCTGCCATCGCGGCGGCGGTGGGGGAAGCAAGCGATGGTGATGTCGTGCTCCTTGCTGGAAAGGGCCACGAGACCTGGCAGGAGATTGCTGGTCAGAGATACCCATTCGATGATCAGGTGGAAGCTGCATGTGCCTTGGAGCGGTGGTCGTGAGTAGCTCCGAGTGTCGTTATGCGCCTCCAGGCGCCTTGTCTGTGGCGGAGCTGGTGGCGGCGACCGGCGCCCACTTGGCGGCGGGCTCGAACGAGGGGGCGTGGTCTCTCTGTACGGACTCTCGAGAGATGTCCGATCAGATGATCTTCGTGGCGCTCGTCGGAGACCTACACGACGGCCACCGATTCGTGGAGCAGGTCCTCTCCGACTTCAAGTGCGGCGCTCTCGTTCAGCGGGGGCGCTTGGGCAGCGACTTTGTGCTGCCAGAGGCACTGGGGGGGCCGCTCCTTGAAGTGGAAGACACTCTGGTGGCCTTCGGTGAGGCTGCGGGCGCCTTCCTCAGGCGACAGCGCCCGCCTGTGGCCGCCATCACAGGATCCGTGGGTAAGACCACGACGCGGGCCATGCTGGGGGCGATCTTGGAGTGCGAGGGCCCCGGGCTCCAGACGGACGGCAACTTCAACAATCGAATAGGCCTTCCGCTGACGTTGCTTCGGCTCGAGCCAGAGCACCAATGGGCGGTTGTTGAGCTGGGGATGTCCGAGCCTGGAGAGATCCTGGCGTTGGCGCAGATCGCGAAGCCACAGGTTCGTGTCATTACAGAAGTGGTCGCGGCACACCTCGAATTCTTCCCCTCGGTCGAGGCCATTGCCGATGCGAAGGGTGAGCTCTTTGCAGAGGCCATTGCGGGCGATGTTCTCGTGTTTCCCATGGACAACCCCCTCGCCCGCCGCTTCCCCAAGCCGCCCGGTACCCGGAGCCTCCCCTTCAGCCTCTGTCCAGACTCTGATGCGCCGGTGCGGGCGCTTCACATAGAGCCATTGGGGCGCGAGGGGAGCCGGGTCCGAATGGCCCTCGCCGCTGAGGAGGTCGAGGTGCACATACGGCTTGTAGGCGCCCATCAGGTGCACAACGCTCTGGCTGCTGCCGCTGCGGCCGTTGGCATGGGGGTTGGGCCGGCGACAATTCGCGAAGGTCTCGAGTCGGTGAATGTTCCCGGGCGGCGGATGCGCATCTCCGAGCGTGGCGGTGTCACCATCGTCGACGACGCCTACAACGCCAATCCAGCCTCCATGGCAGCAGCGTTTCGGGCCCTGTCGGACTTGGAGACGGAGGGGAGGCGCGCCGCTGCTGTGGGGGACATGCTGGAGCTTGGGTCCACTGGTTCGCAGTTGCATGCCGAGGTGGGGGAACTTGCAGCGCATCTTGGCATTGACCTCTTGGTCGGAGTCGGTCCGTTGATGGAGCACGCAGTGCGCGCCGCGCGGGCTGCTGGGATCGAAGCCGAGGTCGCCAACGACTCTCGGGCGGCCGGTGAGCTGCTCGGAGCGTGGCTGTCGCCTGGAGATCTGGTCTTGCTCAAGGGCTCGCGTGGCATGCGCATGGAGTCCGCCATTGAGTTCCTTCCTGGCGATGAGGGGAATTAGTCGTGCTCTACCACCTGTTGTTTCCGCTGCGCAGCGAGTTCGGTGCCCTGAATGTCTTCGGCTACATCAGCTTCCGCGCTGCGGCAGCCATGACGACCGCGCTGCTGCTGACGATGCTTCTCTACCCGCCATTCATCCGATTCCTGCAAGCGCGGAAGCTGGGTCAGGCAATTCGAGACGATGGGCCTCAGACTCACCTGGTGAAGGCGGGCACCCCTACGATGGGCGGCCTTCTGATCCTGACGGCGATTACCTTGTCGACCTTTCTGTGGGCTCGCCTGGACAACGCCTGGGTCTGGATGGTGTTGGTGACCGGCCTCGGTTTTTGTGCTGTTGGCTTTCTGGATGACTGGGGAAAGGTGTCGAGCGGCACCAGTCAGGGTCTCTCGGGTCGACTGAGGCTGCTGGTGGAGTTCATCATCTCGGCTGCAGTGCTCTACGTGGGCATCTACGTCCTGCAGGTTCACAACCCGTCTCTGGAGCAACCTTGCTCGGTGCCTTCCTGCCTCGCTCCAGAGCACATGATTCCTCTGCTGAGCACGGTCGTGCCCATGCCGTTTTTCGCGGGGCTACAGCCGGACCTCGGTGTGTTCTACTTGCCCTTTGCTGCGTTCGTAATCGTGGGGACAGCCAACGCCGTGAATCTGACCGATGGCTTGGATGGTCTGGCCATTGGGCCCGTGATGACGGCGGCCCTGACCTTTGGTCTTCTTGCTTACCTTGTGGGCAGTAGCGCCTACGCTGCCCAACTCAAGATCCTGCACGTTCCCCTGGCCGCCGAGTTGGCCGTTGTGACCGTCACGCTAGCGGGAGCTGGCATGGGCTTCCTTTGGTACAACACATTCCCGGCCAGCATCTTCATGGGGGACACCGGAAGCCTTCCACTGGGCGCCATGCTGGGCGCCCTCGCCGTCTTCACCCACCAGGAGATCCTGCTCGTGCTGGTGGGGGGCGTGTTCGTAGCCGAGACACTCAGCGTCATCATTCAGGTGGTCTCGTTCAAGACCACTGGGAAGCGGGTCTTTGCCATGGCACCCATTCACCACCACTTCGAACAAAAGGGCTGGCAGGAGCCCAAGATCATTGTGCGCTTCTGGATTATCTCGATCGTGCTGGCACTGGTCGCTGTCATGACCCTGAAGCTTCGGTAACGCCCATGGGAACGATCAGAAACGAGCAGGTGAGTCCGAGATGAGCAGACTTCGAGACGTTGACCCCATCCTGCTGTCAGCCGTGCTGGCTCTGTTGGCCATTGGGGTGGCCATGGTCTACTCGGCGGGCGCAATCTATGCGGCGGATGTTCGCGGCGACGAGATGTTCTACATCCGGCGGCATGCTGTCTTTGCGTGCCTCGGACTGACTGCCATGGCGGTCACGGCCGCCATTCCCTACCAGAACTGGCGCCCTTGGACCTATCCGCTGTTGCTCCTGGTCGGTGTGCTCCTGGTGCTTGTGCTTGTGCCTCGTGTGGGTGTGACGATGGGCGGCGCGACGCGGTGGCTCAGGGTGGCAGGCATTCACTTCCAGCCATCGGAGCTGGCCAAGCTGAGTCTGGTGCTTTACCTGGCGTATTCCCTAGAGAAGAAGCAGTCGCACATCGGAACGTTTGCTATTGGGATCCTCCCTCATCTGCTCTTCTCCGGTCTGATTCTGGCGCTCATCTTGGTGGAGCCCGACTTCGGAAGCACCATGACGCTGGCTGCGATCCTCTTCATCATGATGTTTGTTGCGGGCGTGAAGCTGAGGCACCTGGCAGCGCTGTTGGCTGTGGGGCTTCCTGCCTCCTGGCTCGTCTTGATGGGCGCAGAATATCGGCGGGCACGACTGGTGGCCTTCATGGACCCCTGGGCTCACAAGGCTGACAGCGGGTTTCAGTTGATTCAGTCCTGGTTGGCTCTGCGCGCAGGGGGTCTGTTTGGCACCGGCATGGGCGAGAGTTCGCAGAAGCTGTTCTACCTCCCAGCCGCGCACACAGACTTCATCTTGTCGGTGATCGGTGAGGAGTTTGGGCTCTTGGGTGTACTCGGTGTGCTCGCGCTCTTTGCTGTGTTCGTGGTTCGTGGTGTGCGGATCTGCCTCGGAGCGCCCGATCTTTTCGGCCGCTTGTTGGGGATCGGGCTCTCTGTGCTCGTTGGTCTGCAGGCGACGATCAACATGGCGGTCGTGACGGGTCTCCTTCCGACCAAGGGCCTGACCTTGCCGCTCATCTCGTACGGCGGTTCTTCCCTGGTGCTGACTCTCGCGATGATTGGGATCTTGTTGAACGTGACTGGACAGACGAGGAGGCGTACTGTCTTGGACGATGTTCCAAGGAATCCCTTCCGCATCCCCTCAGGTCTCGGGCGACCGCGGGCTGGTGCTGTCCCCGATGCACCGGTTCCAGTGGGCGGGTCTTGAGGGCGTGCCATGAGTGTTGACGGCATTCGGGTCGTTATTGCCGGCGGTGGGACCGGCGGGCACTTCTTTTCTGGAATGGCCGTCGGAGAGGCCTTCAAGGCGAGAGAGCCTGGCATCCGCATCATCTACGTGGGCACAGAGCGAGGCATAGAAGCCCGTGTGGGTCCGAGGGAAGGCCTGGATGTTCGCTTCATCAAGGTCTCGGGCATCAAGGGGAAGGGTTGGCTCGCTCGCCTGAGGGCTCTTGCCATCTTGCCCGTGGCGGTGTTGCAGTCCATGGCGTTGATCCGAAGAGAGAAGCCCAACTTTGTGATCGGCGTTGGGGGCTACGCCTCGGGTCCTGTGGTCCTGGCGGCCCGACTGATGGGCAAGCAGACGGGGATCGTCGAACAGAATTCGGTGGCGGGTCTGACCAATCGGATCCTCGGTCGCATTGCCCATCGCGTTTTTGTTGCCTTTGATCGAGCTCGCGATGTCTTCCCCCGGAAGAAGGTTCTCCTGACGGGCAACCCCATTCGCGAAGGCTTTGTGGAAATGCTGACCCTCGACTCGACCGGCACGGTGGGGATCGGTGACCACTTCAAGTTGCTGGTCGTGGGTGGCTCGCAGGGGGCACGGGCGTTGAACGACGCAATGATTGCAGCCTTGCCGCGCATGGACGATGCCTTGCGCCGCCAGCTCCACGTGGTTCACCAGACGGGACGTGGCGACGTGGAGCGCGTGCGCGCGGCCTATGAAGCCGCCGGTGTGTCAGCGGAGGTGCACGAGTTCATTCACGGTATGGCGGAGGCCTACCGCTTGGCCGACATCGTGCTCTGTCGTGCTGGTGCCCTTACGGTCTCCGAGTTGAGCATCAGTCAGCGAGGATCGCTGCTGGTGCCCTACCCCTATGCCGTGGACAATCACCAGGAGTACAACGCCATGGAGTTGGTGCGTGCCGGGGCGGGTGAGATGATCCTGCAGCAGAATCTGACCGGAGACTTGCTGTCCGAGACACTGGGACGGCTGAACGGCAATCGTAAAGCTGTGCAGCAAATGGCGTGGAAGGCCGCTACTCTTGCGAAGCCTGCCGCGGCCACCGAAGTGGTGGATGCGATGTATCGGTCGGTAGGCATGCACTAGCTTCCACGGAGCAACCCGCAGTGTTCCTCAAGACCCGACACATTCACTTCGTCGGCATCGGTGGCATCGGTATGTCCGGTATTGCAGAGGTGCTCTGCAATCTCGGCTATCAAGTGAGTGGTTCGGACCTTCGACGCTCCCCCTCTACGAGTCGCCTGGAGGGCATGGGGGTCCAGGTGGCCCTTGGCCATGACCCGAGCAATGTGGAGGGAAGCCACGTCGTTGTTCGTTCGTCGGCGGTGCGGGAAGACAACCCGGAGGTCATTGCTGCGCGTGAAGCAGGGATCCCGGTGATTCCCCGAGCCGAGATGCTTGCCGAGCTCATGCGAATGAAGCAAGGCGTGGCAGTGGCCGGGACACATGGCAAGACGACGACCACTTCGCTGCTCGCCGCTCTCTTCGAGGCAGGAGGGCTCGACCCCACCATCGTCGTTGGAGGCAAGCTCAACTCGGTGGGGACCAATGCCGTGTTGGGACGCGGCGAGTGGATGGTGGCCGAGGCCGACGAGAGTGATGGCTCGTTTCTTCACCTGTCGCCCATCTTGTCGGTGGTGACCAACATCGACCCAGAACACCTCGAGCACTACGGCTCCGTCGCAGCGCTTCACGAGGCCTTTGTGACATTCATCAACAAGGTGCCTTTCTATGGGGCGGCTGTTTTGTGTCTCGATCACCCGGTCTTGCAGCAGCTGTTGCCGCTGGTGACGAAGCGCTACCTGACCTATGGCTTCACATCACAGGCTGATTTTCAGGCGGTGGATGCGACGATACGTGAGGGCGTGGCGCGTTTCTCGGTGATGTCAGGGGACGACTTCTTGGGGCCGGTGGTCTTGAAGATGCCGGGCCGTCACAACATCCTGAACGCGCTCGCAGCGATCGCTATCGCTATGGAAGCGGGCATCCCATTTCCAGTCATTCAGCAGGCGATGGAGCGCTTTGAGGGAGTACAGCGAAGGTTCACGATTCGTCAGCAGCACGCAGGGGTGACCGTCATCGATGACTACGCGCACCACCCCGCCGAGATTGCCGCCACGCTTGAGGCCGCCAGTGAGAGCTATGGAAGGCGTGTCGTTGCGGTCTGGCAGCCCCATCGATACACCCGCGTCCGCGACCTGTATGCCGAGTTCATGCGCTCGTTCAATGACTGTGGACTCTTGCTCGTCTTGGACATCTATAGGGCCGGGGAGGATCCCATCGAGGGCGTCCACAGCGAGTCCCTTGTCCGAGACCTACGCCAGCACGGTCACAAGAACGCGTTCTATACGTCGGATCGTTCTGCGGTCCTCGACAAGCTTCGGTCTCGGCTGAGAAAGGGCGATGTCGTCATCACCCTCGGTGCGGGCGATGTCACGCAACTGTCCCACGATATCGCAGGCGTGGTCGCCTCTATGTCCCCACCCACCCTCGAGATGGAAGCGGTGTGAGTTGACACTGAGTTCTTCCCAGCGCGAGGCATTGCTCGCCCTGGATGTCGGCCGGGTACGCCTCGACGAACCCATGCGCAAGCACACCTCGTTTCGTATCGGTGGTCCGGTAGACGCCTATGTGGAGGTGGCCAGTGTGGACGCAATCGAGCGCTTGTTTGCCTGGTGTCGGGCGGAGGGCTTGCCGCTGTTGTCGGTGGGTGGCGGCTGCAACCTGCTGGTTCGGGATGGCGGCATCCGTGGGATTGTCATGCGTCTTGGACGCCCATTTCGCCGTCTGTTCGTCGTGCGAGAGGGGGAGGGAGCGGACAACCCCGAGTCGGGCGACGAAGTTGTGGCCGACGCAGTGTCTCGGTTTGATGCGTCGCAGCAGGCTGCCGAGGCGGGTGCTGTCCAAGTAGCCGGACCTTCCGGCTCCCTCGCTGAAGACGATGGTCGTGTCCTGGTTCATGTGGACGCTGGTGTTGCTGTTCCAGCCCTGCTCAAGTTTTGCGTGCGACGCGGGCTGTCTGGCGCGGAGGGGCTTGCTGGGGTGCCGGGAACGGTGGGCGGCTCGCTTGTCATGAACGCCGGGACTCACGAGGGCGAGCTGTGCTCGGTAGTGCACACGATGAGTGTGGTGACGGAGGCCGGGGACCTCAAGACGTATCGACAAGAGGACCTCAGCTACCGCTATCGTCACCTGGACTTGCCCGCAGGTGAGTTCATTGTGTGCTGTGTCCTTGCCTTGACGCCGGCGCCTCCCGCGGACATCCAGCGCGCGATTACGGACCTCATTGACTACCGGAAGTCAACGCAGCCGGTGCGCATCCCCAGCGCCGGCTGTGTCTTCAAGAACCCACCCGTGGGCCCCCCAGCAGGCAAGCTGATCGACGACGCCGGTCTCAAGGGGACCCGAGTACGTGGCGCTCTGGTTTCCGATGTTCATGCCAACTACGTGGTCAATACGGGA
Source organism: Deltaproteobacteria bacterium (assembly GCA_002724675.1). Lineage (GTDB taxonomy): Bacteria > Myxococcota_A > UBA796 > UBA9615 > UBA9615. Next base: position 27,122 of record PBPL01000154.1, read on the forward strand.
GACGCGACTGCGCGTGACGTCATCGAGTTGATGGCGCGGGTTCGCGACGAGGTAGAACGCCGATGGGGGGTCGTCTTGGAGAACGAGGTGCGGGTTGTGGGAGAGGCGAGTCTTCCCCAGATGCATGTGGATCGCACATAAGATCCGGACAATTAAAAGAAATCGCGTTATTGACAGTATTGGCGCATTTTCCCAAAATGAATCACTGGGAGCCTGTGCTTCGGCTAGCACGTGCTCCTCTGGGGTCGGAGGTCAATGGGCGTACTCGAGAGTCAGACGGTGCGGGGTGAGATCACCAACCGCCGCATCGGTCGAAGGCGTGTTGCCGAGCGGGCAGCTAGGCGAGATGCCATGGTGCAGTCTCGGAATTCGGGTGCCCAGGATGGGCCCGGTTGGGCTAGTGAGCCCAGCCACTGGACGCAATCGCCAGTACAGCAGCCCAACGAGCGCAGGCGTGCCGCCCGTGGCGCTCTGAAGGAGTCCCCGCCGAAGCCTTCTAGGAAAGCTGCTCGCCTGAACTACCGCATCGGCGAGTTGCTGTTCGAGGCCGGCAGGTTGTTTCTCGTCGCGCTGGTGACGCCTCTCCAGTTGGTCTTGTTCTTGCTCCGTCCTACTGAGCTTGTGAGGCGCCTGCGGGAGGCTCCTGATCGAGCTCGCTCAGGCGCCCGGCGCATCCGTATGGCTTCTCGTGATCCTGAGACGGCACCAGGTCGGATTTGGGACTGGTTGCGCTTATCGGCCCACTTCGTCAAGGAAGAGGTCGCCGACATGCAAGATGGCTTCCCCAAGGCCGATGAGGTGTTTCGGGAGTCGTTTGCCGAGTTCAAGCGAGTCAGCGGTCGCGTAACCGGTCGCAGGCATGGCAAGGCCTCCGATGTCAGAGACTTGTCTTCTCGAGTCTTCGACTCCGTGTCCTTCGGGCTGATCGTTGGAGTCATCGTGGTGGGGCTCTTTGTTGCCGGCTATCAAGGTATCGAAGCCCTGAAGCAGAGCGATCGCCTCGCTATTAACCACATCGAGTTTCTCGGCGTCGACCGGGTCGAACGCGCGGAGCTTGCCACTGCCCTGGGCGTCTCTCTCGGTGACAACTTGCTCGAGCTGGAGCCGGACCTGGACGAGGCACGCTTGTTGCCCTGGGTCGATGACATCGAACTGAAGCGTGATCTCCGAGGGCAGAGGCTCCAAGTGCGTGTTGTGGAGCACGTGCCGGCGCTGATCCTGGCTAGCCACCCCCTCAAGTTGGTTGACCAGCGCGGCGCTGTTTTCAAGAAGCTGGGCGGCTCGGACCCCTTCGACATGCCCCTGTTGACTGTGCATGGCTCTGAACTCTCGTTGGCTGATGCGACGGTGCAGCGCGAGGCAACTCGCCTGGGCCTACAGGCTCTGCGTGCGCTGGAGGCAGGTCAGTCTATTGGCGTGGCGGACATCTCGGAGATCCGATACGAGGGAGAGGCTGGGCTCTCTTTGATCACGAGGTCGGGGTTGCCCATCCATCTCGGTCGTAGGGACTTTGCGCTCAGACTTGGGCGTCTTGAGCGGGCAGTGCAGGCGGGAAGCCTGCCGATGACTGCCATGGCGTCCGTCGACCTCGGGCTTCGAGACCGTCTGGTCGTTGTGCCCCGTGCAGCAAGGAGTGCCCAGCGTGCCGTCCGGAAGCAAGTGGACGCTCAGCCAATCTCTGCTGCGCATCGTGCGCGAATGGTGCATCTGAAGCGGATTGGCTCGTCCCTAGAGGGCGTTCCGCCGGATGGGGACCTACAGTGACTGAAGCGAAGCGTGGTCGTAGCCCGGTGCTTGTGGGCCTCGACATTGGCACCACCAAGATCGCCTGCATCGTCGGTGAGCGAAATGGTTTAGGTGGCATTGACGTTGTCGGCATCGGTACCCACCCGTCCTCGGGCCTGAGTAAGGGGGTGGTCACGAACATCCAGGAGACGGTCCACTCCATCCGGGCCGCAGTCGAAGAGGCGGAGATGATGGCTGGGGTGGACATTGGCACTGTCTACGCCGGGATCGCTGGTGGTCATGTGAAGTCCCTGAACAGTGAGGGGGTCGTTGCCATCGGTGCGGGCGAGGTGGGACAGCGAGAAGTAGACAAAGTTCTCGATACTGCTCAGACGCTCGCGATTCCGGCCGATCGTGAGGTCATTCACGTGATCCCTCAGGAGTACAAGATCGACGAGCAGGAGGGCATCGAGGATCCGCGGGGTATGAGTGGTGTGCGCTTGACCGCCAAGGTCCATATCGTCACAGCAGCGGTGACGGCGGCTCAGAACATCGTCCGCTGTTGCAACCTCACCGGATTGAACGTGCGTGACATCGTCCTAGAGCAGCTGGCCAGTTCGTCCGCGGTGTTGACCGCGGATGAGAAGGAACTGGGTGTGATGCTGGTGGACATCGGCGGCGGTACGACCGACCTAGCGATCTACAAGAGTGGCGCTGTCCTTCATTCCCATGTGCTGCCGGTGGGTGGGAATCATGTCACCTCGGACATTGCGTATGGGTTGCGGGCGCCCTTGAAGGTGGCTGAGCAGATCAAGCAGAAGTACGGCTGTGCTCTCCGCTCCATGGTGACGAGCAATGAGCAGTTCGATGTGCCGTCGCCC
>PBPL01000155.1 GCA_002724675.1 Deltaproteobacteria bacterium
GACGACGACGACGACGACGACGACGACGATGACGATGACGACGATGACGACGATGACGATGACGACGACGGCCTTACGGGTTGCGGTTCAATCGTGAACCTTGCTGGGCTGCCCTTCCAGCCCATATGCGCTGGCCGGTTCGAAATGGGCTGTACCGCAGCACAGGATGCGAATGGGGAATGTGAGAGCGACGAGTTTCCTGCTCACGATGTAGAGATTACGAAGGACTTCTTGCTTGCCACCGTCGAGGTGACTCAGGTGCTGTGGGCTCAAGCCTTCGGGGGGTCCGAGCCGTCCTATTTTGGGCCCAATGGCGACGGTGGCGGAGGCTTCTGCGCTGACTGCCCCGTCACGATGGTCAACTGGTACGAAGCGCTTGCTTTTGCAAACGCCATGTCGGTCGCTGAGGGCGTCGATGAGTGCTACACCCTCACCAACTGCGTGGGCGTCTTTGGTCTGGGCTGCCCCGGGGCGGGGAACTCGTGCAACCCAGATGACGACCCAGGCCTCGATGTTTTCGTCTGCGACGTCTCTCTGCCCCGGCCGGTGGATACGTGTGAGGGCTATCGCTTGCCCACCGAAGCCGAGTGGGAATATGCAGCGCGGGCGGGCACAGATCTTATTTATGCGGGCAGTGACACGGTGGGCGATGTGGCTTGGTACGCCGGGAATTCGGACGAATTCAGTGGCAAAGAGGTGGGTCAGCGTGCTCCCAATGCGTGGGGGCTCTACGACATGAGCGGAAACGTCACGGAGTGGGTGTCGGACGGCTACGACGAGAACTACTACGCCGCCAGTCCAGAGGTCGACCCCCAGGGACCGAGCTCGTTGACGGTGGTGGGGGCGCGGGGCGGAAGCCAGTTCCACCCTCCCCACCTCGTTCGGGTATCTCGGCGCATCAACAACGATCCCACCTATCGAAAGAGGGCAGTTGGCTTCCGGTTGGCTCGGACGATGCCCTAGCCATCCCCGAGGACTCAGTCGCAGCCTGCGCTCTCTCCGGGCATGGCGAAGCTGATGTTGCCCGGGTGGTCGTCGGTGACGAAGCTGCCGAAGTAGTTGAGCAGCTGTTCCTTGAACGGCATGCTCTCCAAGGCGAGATGCGCTGTGAAGGCGATGTCGCTGTAGATGATCTGGGTAATGCCGCTGTCCGGGTCTCCGCAGGTGGGGGACTCCACCCAGTCCACCCCCGAGATGCCCGGACTGCCGGGGCGCACCATGGGGAGGCCGATCGTCCGGGCCAGGCCTTCAGAGGTCATGTTGGGGATGATGCCGTCGCCGATGGACTCCTGCAGGAGGATGGGTGGCGGCGACATCGCATCAAAGGGCTCTCTTCGTACATGGCGTGCAAAGTTCATGGGATCGCCGCTGTCCGCTCCCACCTGAGCCAGCGTCATCAGGACGTAGTAGCCCAGGTCTGCCGGGAAATCAGGGGGGGGAGCCTCTTCGATGTGTTGATCGAGCCGCGACCGCATGCCGATGCTGTCGATGACCTCGCCGTGGAGAAGAATGTTGACGATGCCGGCACCGGGCACGTTGAGCACGTTGGCTCGTATGTCGTCGTTCACTGCTGCCGTGATGCCCCCCACGAGGGAGCCCATGCTCTGGCCCAGGTAGAACACCGGCTCGGGCTGAATGACGTCGCCCAGCTTGGGCACGCCACCGAAGTTCTGGGCTAGCGCTGTCAGGATGATCTGGTCACTGACCGATTGCACCAAGGTCGCGGCGAAGCCCTCCATGTTGAGGTTGCCGGTGAGCTCGAGGATGTCGTCCAGTCCGTCGCCGCGATAGCCGTGTAGGTCCCAGTCCATCCAGATCCAGGCATAAGGCCCACGGTGGCCGTCGATGTTTCGCAAGGTAGTGATCATCTGGAGCATGTTGGTGCCCAGACCGTGCCCGAAGAGGATGGGTGTCGCTGTGTCCCCAGGTCCCACGTTGGAGGGCAACAGCAAGATCCCCTCGATCCGCTGGACCTCGTGCACATAGGGCATGCCGCCGGCGCCTCGGTCGATCATGGAGAACCGGTCGCTGCGCCAGTACGGCAGGTCCACGAGGAAGCTGTACCGTCGCCAGGAGTCGTTCTCGCTGTCGCCCTCGTCGCGAGTGACCTGGAGTGCCGTCGGTGGGTTGTCCTCGGCCCATTCCTTGGCCAGCCGCGCGATGTCGCGCACATCGGTGACGACCCCTTCTTGGGAGCGAGTGTGGAAGTCCCACAGCTGAACGACCTGATCTCTGCTGAGCTTGAGGGGGTTCTCTACCGCCCAGAGCAGGTCCTGGTAGTACTCCCACAGGGACTCTAGCGCGGGGTCGTCCGGTCGCTGGCGCGACAAGAGGGCCATCATCTCGTCGGTCGGGGTGAGGGGGCTGCCGGTGGCGCTGGTCACCTTGTCGGTGACAATGACCGCGTATCGGGATGATGGCTCGAGCGCCATGAGCGGTGAGAGAGTCAACAACGTCTCCGGTCCGGCGTCGCTGGCCACTACATCTGCTTGGAAGGGGTGCAGGGTTCCGTAGAGGTCGGAGTTGGCGTCTACGTTGACCAAGAGGATCGGGCTGGCGAGCTGCAGGGTCGATCCGTAGTTGATGGGCACGCTGGTCTCGCTGACCGATCCATCGACGAGTGTCGAGATGGGGCTGATGGACGAGAAGCCATCATGGATGCGGGACTCCATGGCGAGCTCGGCGTGGCCGAAGTAGGCCTCTTCGCTGAGCTGGAGCCGCAGGCCGGTGGCCGTGGAAGAGTCGGTCGTTGTGAAGACCGAGCTGGGGAAGGGCAGGACACAGGCTGCGGTGATTGCGTTGCAGCTCTGGGTGACTGGGGCTGGATTCCTGGTGGGCTGCGGGGTGCATCCCCAGAGGGTGAAAAGCGTGAGGAGAGCGACGAGAGGCGGACGTCCGACCATGACAGACGACTACCACAGCCGGACCACTTTGCCAGCCGGGTGGTGATTTCGAGCAGCCCTGGTACCATCCGCCGCCCTTCTCACCCCGAGGAACATCATGAAGCGCTACACCCTGTCTCTATCCACTCCCTTGCTCCTTGCCTGGCTTCTCCTGACGGCTGGTTGCGGCGATCCCGGAGTCGGTTTTACCTCTCAAGATCAGGACGGCGACGGCAGCTCGGATGAAGTGGACTGTGCGCCGGAAGATGAAACCATCCATCCGTTGGCCGATGAGGTGTGCGACGACGGTGTCGATAACGACTGCGACGAGCAGGTGGACTGTGCTGATCCTGACTGTCTCGTGCTGGGTGTCTGTGACGATGCGGGGGATGACGACACGGCCGGTGACGATGACTCAGCGGGGGACGACGACACCTCTGGGGACGACGACACCGCGGGCGACGACGACACCGCTGGGGACGATGACGACACAGCAGGGGACGATGACGACACAGCAGGGGACGATGACGACACCGCTGGGGACGACGACGACACTGCAGGGGACGACGACACTGCAGGGGACGACGACACTGCAGGAGACGACGACGACACAGCAGGAGACGACGACGACACAGCAGGGGACGACGATGATTCGTCTGGCGCCGGCGACGACGGCGGCGACGACGACGATGACGATGACGATGACGATGACGACGCGACCGACTCCTCCGTAGGAGCCTGCGCGAGCACGGTGTCCGCTCCCTTGCTGCCTGTTGCCAACACCTATGACGGGACACTGGACACGATGGAGTGCGCCGAAATTGAGGTGACTGAGGTGGGCACGGTCAGTGAGATCGTGGCCGAGGTGGCCGTGACCCACACGTGGATGGGTGACGTGACTCTCAAGTTGGTGGCGCCGTCGGGCTCGGTCGCGACGCTCGTGTCTCGCGCCGGCCTGTACGAGGCCGCCGATGATGGTACGGAGTGCTGCGGTCAGTCGTCGGATACCTCGGCGGACTATCCGCTGACCTTCGATGAGACGGCAGCGGTCAGCGCCGAGGACATGGGAGCGGGTCTCTTCGCCTGGGAGACGATCTGCATGGATGACGGTATCTGCTCGTTTGCGCCGGATGCCGGGGCTTCGACGACGGGCACGCTCAGCGGTCTGGCGGGAGAGACCATGAACGGGACGTGGTCCGTGTGTATGGGCGATGCCGAGGCGGTGGACGCCGGTTCGTTGGATAGCGCGACCCTTAGCATCAACCAAGGCTGCGACGGCGCTGGGGACGACGATGACACGGGCGACGACGATGACTCAGGCAGTGATGACGCGGGCGATGACGACACCGGTGACGATGACGACACCGGTGACGATGACGATGACGATGACGATGACGGACAGACGTCGGGGGCGGCCTGTGTCTACGAGGTAGCTGCCGTGCAGGTGCCTTCCAATGACTATGACGGGACCCTGGACAGCATGTTCTGTGCGGATCTGGAGGTGACGGCTTCCGGTGCGGTGTCCGACATTGTGGTGGAGGTCGGGATGGAGCACACCTGGGTGGGAGATGTGACGCTCAAGGTCGTGGCGCCCAACGGCGACCAAGCGACGCTGCTGTCCCGGCCTGGCTACGCCGAGAGTGATGATGACGGCAGCGGTTGCTGCGGTGCTGGCGCCAACGTGAGCTATGCGTATCCGCTGACCTTCGACGAGACTGCTTCGGAGAGCGCCGAGAGCATGGGCGATCAGCTGCAGAGCTCGGACACGATCTGCCAGGACGATGGTGTGTGCGTCTTCGCGCCCAACCCGGGGGCGGCCTCGGGCACCTTGACCGACCTCTCAGGGCTCGACATGGCGGGTGGCTGGCAGGTCTGTATGGGCGATAGCGCCTTTGACGACGAGGGTCAGCTCTACAGCGCCAAGCTCGACATCAATGGGGGCTGCCTCTAGCGCTGTCAGGGTCGATTTCCTCTCACCGGGCACTAGTACTCCGTTCGTGCGGGCTCTCATGAACTTGGGGGCAGCATCCAGATTCTTTGTCGATCGGGCCTGTTCTGACTAATCTGGACTTTGACGACCGGAAGGCTGCTCACGACCTCGCTGCGCCGCTAAACCAGGCTGTAGCGCCTCTCCGAGGCCTCAAGGACTCCGGGAGGGTGGCTGAAATCCGTGTCTGTGGAGCGGGAAGAGGTCCGAGGCGTGCGTTTTGTTCAAGCCCTTGCGTGGATGACTTTGGCCCTGGCTTTCGCCTGCACGCCCCCTGCCTTCGAGGGGGATGACCCGGGCGAGTGCTCCGACGCCGCGGACAACGACCTGGACGGCAGCTTTGACTGTCTCGATCCCGATTGTTACGCGGCTCCTCCTTGCCAGGACGACGGCTACCCCACCGAAGCCAACCTGTTCGACGAGTTCCCTCAGGGAATCGCGCAGCTGGAGACCGTCTGCGAGCGTATGGCCGCGGCGGGCGTGCAGAACGTGGTCAGGGATGTGTTCTGTGTCGGTACCCGCCCCCAGATCACCAACTCCCGCGAGCTGTTGAATGCCCTAGGGCTTCGCTTTGACGGGCCGGGGGGCATGGATGCCCAGCAGGGCTTTGACATGGGCAATCCGGCCTGGTCCCTGGTGGGCCACTCGGCCTCTCTCAGTCGTCGGATCGTCAACCCCGTCAATCCACGGGTCATTGTGCACACGCCGGCGACTACCCACCTGGTGCCGGTTCCAGGCTTCGTCACAGTCGCTTTTGTGAGGGGCGAGGGCTTCGCCGAGATCATCGCCCACGATCCAGCGCGAGACGATCTCGACTTCTTCTTGTTCAAGTTCACTTATCCATGCGCGGACCCGGAGGCGTGCACGGAAGAGGAGCGCTTCAGTGAGCAGTATGAGTCCGGGTGGACCGACTACACGCTCTACGACGGCTCGGATCTCGAGAACACGATTCTGGACTGTCTCCAGTGCCATGAGCACGGCTTGCGCACCAGCCCAGTCAAGCGCAAGTCCCTCTTGATGTTCCAGCTCAACAGCATGTGGATGCACTGGATGTACGACAACCAGCACTTCTACCAGTGGACGGAGAACCCCCTAGGCATGGGGCCGTTTCACGAGATGCTTCAGCAGTATGTTCGGGCACATGAGACCCCACAGGAGCCCCTGGGAGAGACCTTTGGCGGCATCCCCAATGGCGCTGTCTATGCCTCGCGGCCCAAGTCTCTGGAAGACCTGGTGGAGAGCAACGGCTACGGGAACGGCTTCGACAGCACAGCCTATGAGCCGAACGGAGCGACTACGGGCCTCTTAGAAGATGGCCGTGCGCGCGGCATGTTCAAGGCCTATGCCTGGGAAGAGCTGTACGAGTTGAGCCTTCAGGGGCTGATGGTGTCCCCACCGGGGCCCGGAGAAGTTCCCTTTGATCCCGACAAGATGGAGACCTTGATCGAGACCTATAACGCTTATCGTCGCGACGAGACGGCTGGCTTTCCTGCGGACATCAGCGACGTGTTCGATGACTCCAGCCTCTCGGCGCTGGGCTTGAGGGTGAGTGATGGCCTGACCGCTCCCGAGATTCTTGTGCAGGCTTGCAGCCAGTGCCATCACGGGGAGCTGAACCAAGCCATCTCTCGGGCGCAGTTCGAGGTGGGGCCGGCGGCCTTCGGACAGCCGGACAGCGACTTGGGCGATCACTTCATAAACCTGACGTCGTTCCAGCTGCAGCAGATGAAGGAGCGCATCCACTTGCCTTCCGATCATCTCGGGCTCATGCCGCCTGCGCGCTTTCGAAGGTTGACCGAGTCCGAGCGCTCCACGATCTCGGAGTGGCTGGACACGCTGATCAAAGGCCTGGAGATGGTCGACGACGGCGAGCCTCCGACGCCGGTCGTGCCCGGCTTCGACATTCCTCCATCGGAGGTGGGGCGGCGAGCTGGCCTCGAGTCGCTCATGCCCAACATCCAGCGCTCCATGGCGACGATGCGAGCGGTGCCCGGGTCGGACCCGGCGGGCTACGTTGAGTATTACTTCGAAGAGACCACAGGGAGCCCCGGTGGTGACAGCAGTGGTTGGCAGCTCAGTCCGCGGTACGTAGACACCGATCTCATTCCCGGAGAGACCTACAGTTACCGCGTCAAGATGCGGGATCGGGCGGGCAATGAGAGCGTTACGTCGGTGGAAGCGGGCTTCCGGATCAATCCCGATTGGTTGGAGTGTGACCCGATCCCAGTGGACTCGGACTGCGACAAGGTGCCCGACGCAGAGGAGTTCGATGGGGACACGGATGGTGACGGAATTGAAGACCGGCTGGACATCGATGATGATGGGGATGGCATTGCGACCAATACCGAGGTGGAAGACGGTGACAACTTTGGTCATGACATCGACGGTGACGGCATCATGAATTGGCTCGACACAAATGCGGACGACGACCCCTTTGACGACGCCGTCGAGGGGGTCATTTTTCCCTTCGGAAACTCTCTGCCCGGCTACATGGACCCCAACTACCCCTGTGGTGATGGCATCTGTAACGCTCAGGCCGGCTACCTTCAGGAGAGTTGCTCCATTTGTCCTGTCGACTGTTGTCCGTGATCCCCGCTGGCCCTCGGCGCCCTCTGGGTCCATGATGGCTGTGCACTTTGCACTGGTTGGAGACTGCTGATGATTCGCTCCCACACACACCTGATCCTCCTTGTCGCGGCCGCTCTGGCCATCAACTGGAGTTGTCAGCAGCTCCTCGTAGAGGGGCAGAACGCCGGCGACTGTAGTGATGAAGCGGACAACGATCGGGATGGCCTGTTCGACTGCGATGACGATGGCTGCACGGGCTCTCCGGTGTGCACCGGGGACGACGATGACACGACGGCAGCGGACGATGACGACACCACCACCTCGGACGACGACGACACGACCGCAGCACCCGATGATGACGACACCAGCCCGCAGGACGACGATGACTCGGATCATCAAGGGGGTGACGGAAACCAGGGGGGTGGCCAGGGGGGGCAGGGCGAGGGCGGTGGTCCCAACTGTCAGCCCACCGGCTGTCCGGAGTGTGAGGACGGCATTGACAACGATGGAGATGGCCTCATCGACTGCGACGATGACGGCTGTGCCGACTGGTGTGGAAGCGGCAACCAGGGAGGCATGGGCGAAGGCAACGGGAAGCAGTGCACTCCTTCAGCGTGCCCCGAGTGTGAAGACGGCATCGACAACGATGAAGACGGACTGATCGACTGCGACGACGACGGCTGCGGTGACTGGTGCGGGAACGGCGCCGGCGGTGGCGGCCTGGGTGAAGGTTCTGGTGAGGACTGCACCCCGTCCAGCTGTGACGAGTGCGAGGACGGCATCGACAACGATGAGAACGGGCAGGTGGACTGCGACGATCCAGGCTGCGCAGATTGGTGTAGCGGCTAAGGCCTTAGGACCGGCCCCCGTGGATGGCTGACTCTAGCCGCCCGCCAGGATCAGGATGCTTGCTGCGTAGACTGCCAGGCCTGATGCCACGGGAATGGTCAGGTTGTCGTCGATCCGGCTCGACACCAGCTCGGCCAGCGCCCCCGCCAGGGCTCCAATGAAGGCGAGCCCGAGAGCCTGCCCCATGGTGACGTCGGCCCGAAACAGCACCAGGAACGCCGCCGTGACGAGGGTTGCGGTGGCCACAAAGGTGGCGGAGCCCTCGAGCGAGCGCCCGTTGAGGAGCTTGGTGCGACCCCACCGTCTGCCGATGAGTGCGGCTGCGGGGTCTCCCACGCCGAGCACCAAGACCGCGATGGAGCAGACGAGGGTGGAGCCGGTCAGCGCGAGGATGAGCAGGGCGGTGCAGTACCAGGTGGCTGAGTTGATGCGATGCCACTCGTGGGCGTGGGCGACGGGGCCGTAGAAGGCCATCAGCTGCTCATTGAACGCGGGGCTGGCCCGTCGAACCCACTCCATGAGCCAGGCGTACACGAAGAAGCTTCCTGCGATGCCGATGAGCCAGAGGGACGATGGCACCTGCTGGATGCTCGCGAAGGCCACGAAGCCCGAGAGGATGTGCAGAAGATTGCGCCGGTAGTTGGTCGGACGGAGCCGCGGCACATGGATCGCTTCGGCGAGCAGCACCTCTGCCAGTTGATCGTAAGCGGGGGATAGGCGGGCGCGAAACGCCATCCAGTCATCGCGGCTGCGCTGGGTGCGCTCCTTGAGCAGGGCAGTCTGCGATTTCAAGACCTCTTCGATCTCGGCGATGCGCTCGCGCAGTCGTGTCAATGCGGCATCGGGAGAGGCGCTGTTGCGCCGGTGCTCGATCGCATCCAGCAGAGCCACCATGAGGCGCTCCAGCTCTTCCATGTGGGCGAGTAGGCTCTGGTGCGCCTCTTCGTGCCACCGAGCAGGATCAAGCTCGCCTAGAAGGGCGTGGAGTTGGAGGGCAACAGGTCGGGCCGCGAGGGCGCAGGCGTTAGACATGGAACGTAGATGCCTGTGTCGGGGTGGAATCGCAAGGACCAACTTTCAATTGTTAGGCGCTCCAAGAGGTGCCCCCTGTCGCACAATGGGGTCCCGGTGACGTTTTACGGGCCCTCATCTCTCTCGAGAGGCCAGCAGCACAAGGACAAAGGTCAGGACCGCAGCCGCGGCGAGGCCCGGCGGGATGGGGCCGATGAGCGGGAGCCACGGGAGCAGCCAGAGCCCCACGATTCCGCTGATGAGTGCCGCAGCCCGTACCGGTCCGTTGCCAGATCCCGGGTGGGCTCCCCGATCGATGGCCCTACACACGAGGACGGCGGCTGCAGGTACCACCAGCAAGAGGTCGTGGGTGTAGGCATGTGGGCTGACCAGCAGGGCCCCGGCGAGGGCCATGGAGCCCTGGGACACTGGGGACCATGAGGTGAGCAGGTGCTGCGGATGGCCTTCGGTGGGACTTGGAAGCGATGAGGGGGGCCTCTTGCGCCAATGGATGGAGAGCGCGGCGGTCAGCACGACAACAGCGGCCAGCCAGCCTTGCTGCACGAGATCGGCTGCTTCCCGGCCCAAGACGGCGAACAGGGCGCTGCGGATGGTGAACATGCGGCCCGGGTACAAGCCCGAGTGTCCGCTGCCTTCCACAAGGCTGGTCCCCAGCGCCAGCCACTGCTCGGTCGCGCTGGGGCCCGCAGTCAGGCCTAGGGCGAAGGCTCCGGCAGAGCCGAGAGCGAGCCCCGCAAGCGCCTTGCCCCGGCCCTGCACCAGGAGGAGCAAGAGGGGCAAGGGGAGGAGCTGGGGCTTGATCAGGAGCCCCGCGAGAGCGAGTCCGGCGCTGAAGTCCCAGCCGTTCTTCAGCCCGGCAAGAAAGGCGAGGGACGCGACCAGCAGGACGAGAGACAGCTGGCCCTGCCACAGGCACACCCACAGCGGCAAGAAGCCAAGCAGGGCCAAGCACACGACCAGTCGCTGCTGGGTTGGGCGGCCCGCGAGCAGGAGTCCCAGTAGCCAGCAGCACAGACCGCTCAGTGTCAGGTTGAGAGCGGCGACGGCGAGCGTTGCGTCGCGTGTGGACAGCTCCGCAAGGGGCGACAGCAGAACCGCCACGAAGGGCGGGTTGGCGAAGGCCAGCAGTTGGCCTCGGTGCTCCAGATCGGGAAATCGGAGCCGTTGTGTCTGGAATTGTTGGTCGAGGTCGTAGAGCCCACCCCGATAGGGGCCGCTCAGGACATCGGCAGCCGTCAGGAAGGCACGGAGGTCTCCTTGGCGAGCCAGACCGTCGAGCCCCACCTCGTCCACCAGCGCAGCGGTGCGGGCTGTCATGGACAGAGCGACTACCCCCAAGGCGATGGCCAAGATGGTTGCAGTGCGGTTCGGGCGGCGGGGCGCTGTCATGGCTGAACTCTAGATGGAGGGTCGCCGCTGGTCGCGACGACTCGTTGCAGCCTGCAGCCTACCCCCGCCTTGGCAAGGCTCGGCTCGGCTCGGGGGCAGGCGGGCCACCTTCGGGATCTCGATCGGCTCGGCGGGGTCTCCGTGGAGCTCCTCTTTTTGGTCGACAACTGCAGAGCAGTGTCCCATTGGAACAATCTGTAACAACCTGAAACACCTGGGCCCGGCGTGGGCGGCAATTATCGAGTTGTCGATGGCACTCGCCACGACCCGACAAGACATCAACGACGAGCCGGAGAGCTCGAGCACAAGGAGCGAACATGACACTCAAGAGCCTGACCGCCTGCGCCATCCTCCCCATCTTCGCCCTGGGCAGCTTTCTGAGCACAGCCGAAGCGGGCCCTCGGGATGGGGCCGTCCATGGTGACGACTCCGCTGCGCGGGGGGATGACCACTCGATGACCACGGAGCGGCTGCCACAGCGTGCGCCTGCCGCCGTTGAGTTCGACTTCCAGGTCGCTTGGTACTACCACGACCAGGATGGCGTGTACGACATCGGCATGACCATCGATGACGAACTGTTCAACGTCCAGATTGAAGGCGAAGACAAGCAGGCCGCCCTGTCCATCTACGACGCCGAGGGCGATCTGGTCCTCGGCTACGTGGTGAGCCGCAGCAGCGTCGTGCTGTTCGACTCCGAGGGCCTGGTGGAGCGGAACCAGGGCGAGCCGCTGACCACCTCGATCCGAGAGTTTGGTCTGGCGCCGAGCATCCTCGCCGATCCCGTCGTCGTGCTGGCACTGGCTGAAGCCGGCGGCGCTGTCGTGGGAGCCGACGGCGACTCAGCGCATCCCGTTGCCTGGTGGGCCGTCGGTCTGTTCATCGCTCGCTGTATCGATATCCAGGTCAACATCGATGCGGATGGAGGCTTTGATGGGGGCTCGATCAGCTGGGATTGCTAAACCCCGGTCCCACGGACCTACACAGTACGCGAAGCCCCCGAGTCGAAGGCTCGGGGGCTTCTGCTTGGGGTCCAGCGGGCAGCTCCCAGCGCTGGAGACAGGGGCCGGGCGACTCGTCGCCATGGGCCCCATCGTGCTATGAGCTTGCATGTGGCGAATAGCATCGGGGCCTACGATCTAGACGAAGTCCTGGGCATGGGCTCGCGCACCGCCGTGCACCGGGGGCGTCACCGCTCCATCGAGGGTTTGGAAGCAGCCGTCAAGGTGCTGCACCCCACCCTGGCCAGCCTCCCTCAGGTCCGTGAGGAACTGCGGAGCGAGGCCGAGGTGTTGGCGCGCCTGCGCCACCCCCACATCGAGCGCGTGCTCGACTTCATCGAGGATGGCGAGCTCTGCGCGCTGGTCATGGAGCTGGTCCCCGGTCGCCCGCTGCGTGCTGTGCTTGCGGACAGTGACGAGGTGCTCAGCGTGCGCCGCGTGCTGCGCATCTTTCGGACACTGACCGAGGCGCTGGGGCACGCACACGGCGCCGGCCTGCCCCACGGTCGCCTCACCCCCCACACGGTGATGTTGACGGAGCGAGATGACGTCAAGCTGCTGGACTTTGGGCGGGCTCGCAGCCCTGGACAGAAGCCGGCGGCGGAGGACCTGCCCTACTGTGCGCCGGAGGCACGTGCGGGTGGAGCACTGCCTACGGAGGCGGGCGATCTGTATTCGCTGGCTCGCCTCGTGGAGGCGCTGTTGTTCGGCCGGGAGGTGCGCGAGCGTCCTGCCACAGCGGCTGCGCTGGAAGAGGCCGGCGCTCCCGAGGGTCTCGTGAGGCTTCTGCGTCGCATGACCCGGGACCACTCGGCGGAGCGTGCTGGCTCGTGCGGTGAGGTGCTGTCGGCTCTGGATCGCCTGGGTGGCAGTCGCATCAACCAGGCGCCTGTGCAGCGACTGGAGCTGGGGATCTGCGACGTGGACTTGGTGCGCCGCGAGGTGCTGCGCGATGGACAGACTGAGCGGCTGACTACCAACGAGGCCAACCTGCTGTCCTACCTGGCGATGAACCCCGGGCGGGTCGTGACCCGTGACCAGCTGATGCGTGACGTGTGGGGTACGCGAGGGCAGGTCGTAACCCGCGCTGTGGATGTGGCCGTGCGGCGCCTTCGTAAGAAGATCGAGCCATCGCCTGCCGACCCCAGCTTCATCCTCACGGTTCACGGCCAGGGCTACCGCTACGAGCCGCCTGAGAGCGTGTCAGCGACGGTCACTGGAGCCTCCGCAAGCCCGGCCCTCCAAGAGTCGTCGACTCCCTCGTCGGCTCCCACCGAGGCGTCCGTGGAGCGAGCGCTTGTGACGCAGGACGGCCGCACCGTTCAGGGTCGTCAGCAGGCGCTGTCGGATCTGGCGGAGCTGTTCGAGGCGGGGGCTCGTCTGGTGACGCTGACGGGCCCGGGGGGCATGGGCAAGACCCTCTTGGCCCAGGTCTTTGTCGAGACGCAGCCGCCCGCCTTTCTGGAGGACACTGCTTCGTGGTTCTGCGATCTGCAGACCGCCCGGGACCGTGAGGGCCTGAGCCGAGCGGTGGCCGGCACGCTCGGGGTCGCTCTGGACACAGCGGAGGGCGACGACGACGAGCAGCGCATCGGCCAGTTCCTGGCTGGCCAAGGAGCTTGCCTCGTGCTCCTCGACAACTTCGAGCAGCTGGTGGACTCCTCGGCTGGAGTCGTCCAGGCATGGATGCAGGCGGCGCCAGAGGCCCGGTTCCTGCTGACCTCCCAAGCTCTGCTCAATACCCCTGGCGAGCGGGTCTACGAGCTGGCTCCCCTGTCTGAGGACGCTGCTGTCGCGCTGTTTGTGGACCGAGCGCGAGAGCTGCGATACGACTTCCAGCCCGACGAAGCTGCTGACCAGGACATTCGCGCCATCGTGACCGGCCTCGATCGCATCCCGCTGGCCATCGAGCTGGCGGCGTCGCGCATCCGCATGCTCTCTACCCAGCAGCTGCGAGAGCGCCTCGCCCAGCGCTTTGATCTGCTGCGCACCCGGTCGGCCGGTACGTCCGACCGGTCGGCCACGCTGCGCGGGGCCATTGAGTGGTCGTGGCAGCTGCTCAGCCCGGCGGAACAGCACGTGCTGGCGCAAGCGACCATCTTTGCGGGGGGCTGCTGGACTGAAGCTGCCGAGTCGGTCATCGAGCTGCCGAGGAGTCGGACCCGGGATGCCGCGTTCGTCCTCGACCTCTTGCAGGGCCTGGTGGACAAGTCGCTGCTGCGCTGCGTGTCCATCCCGGGGCTTCCCGGGCGTCGTCGCTTCGTGTTTTTCGAGAGCATCTATGCCTTTGCCTCGGAGCACCTGGCTGCGCTGACGAGTCTCTCGGCATTGGTCGACCGGCACCGCGCCTACTACCTGAAGGAAGCGGAGCGTCTCGCCGAGCTGCGCGAGGGGCCCCAGGGTCTCGAAGCCTCCCGACTCCTGGAGCTGGAGATCGAGAACCTCTTGTTGATCGAGAGCCAGTGTGGGCTGGCCGACAGCGAGGTCGCCGTCCGCATCGCAGTGGTGCTGGAGCCGCTGCTCAATGAGCGGGGCCCTCCGGGGGTCTACGAGCGACTCCTCAACTCGGCCCTCGAGCACGCGCAGGACCAAATGCCTGGCCTCGAGCTGGACCTGCTGTATGCGCGGGCCCTCTGGCGTCGGCAGCACCGGCTGGATGTGGCCGGGTCCGTGGCCGATGCGGAGCGCATCGAGCTGGTGGCTCAACAGTCCGGGGTGCCCCTGTTGGTGGCCCGCGCTGTCCTCTACCGAGCCGGCGCGCTGCTGGTGCCCACAGGTCAGGTGGCCGATGCGGAAGCGCTGGTGCGGGGAGTCCTCCACACCGTGCAGGCCGAAGGGCGGCCGCGCGACATTCTC
The DNA here is from genome assembly GCA_002724675.1 of Deltaproteobacteria bacterium. GTDB lineage: Bacteria > Myxococcota_A > UBA796 > UBA9615 > UBA9615. The sequence goes on from PBPL01000155.1 coordinate 14,562, forward strand.
CTGGCGCACAAGCACCTGAGTCACTTCGCTGAGTTTCTCGGTGACTATCAAGAGGCCGAGGTGCACTCGGTGGCCGGGCTCGAGCTCGCCAGAGCCGAGGGGCTTCGAAGGCAGGAGGGCCGATGTCTTCGGCGTCACGGCTTGCTTCTGTGCAACCAGGGGCGCCCCGCCGAGGCGGAAGGGGTGTTGCGCGAGGCCATCGAGATCAACGAGTCGTTCGAGAACCTGCGGAGCACCGCGGGCTGTCTCGGTCTGTTGGGTGAGTCCTTGCTGATCCTGGGGCGTCACGAGGACTGCGAGCGTGTTGCCGACGAGAGCGTCCGGCTGGCGACGCTGTTGGGCGATGTCTTTACCGTCGCGATGGTCCGGGCCTTGCGTGGCCGGCTCGCTTTGGATTGCGGCGACTTCCAGGCTGCGCTGGACCACCTGGAGGAGAGTCAGTCGGCCCTGTCGGGCTGGCCCGTGGCTCAGGCCATGCATCAGCTGTATATGGCGATGACGCGCCTGCACCTGAGCCAGCCGTCGCAGGCTCTAGAGCTCGGCAACAGTGCGTTGCAGGTGTTCTCGCCAACGACGCACTGCCAGGGGCGAGTACACACGCTGTGCACGGTGGCCGCAGTGTGCGCTCAGCTGGGCGATCAAGACGGTGTGGAACGGGCGCTGGATGAGGCCGCGGCCCTAACGGAGGGGCTCGCTGAGGTGGATCAGCTGCTGGTCCAGTGGTGCTCGGGTCGGTTCCGGAATGAACAGAAGGGGAGGGGAGCGGCCTCGGAGGATCTCCTCTCCACCTTGGGCACTCGGTCCCTGGAGTTTCGGGTGCTCTCTCGCCTGTCGTGAGGGGGGCGACTCTCTTTCGCGAGGTTGTGGCGCCTCGATCACCTCAAGCGCTGGAGGCCTTGGTGGGGGCCTAAGTCGGGCCGATGCCCGAGCCGGGGGTTTCTAGCCGTGGTCGCCTAGGACTGTCAGTCCCCCGAGTCATCGTCGTCGCCGGACGAGTCGTCATCGTCATCGGCTGCATCGTCATCGTCGTCGGCCGTGTCATCGTCATCGTTGTCGGCCGTGTCGTCGTCATCGCCGGTGTCGTCGTCATCGCCGGTGTCATCGTCGTCGTC
>PBPL01000156.1 GCA_002724675.1 Deltaproteobacteria bacterium
CGCATCCGAGCACTCCCCAGCTTCGTCCCCCTCATAGGCCGCATCGTCGTCATCGTCGTCGTCGTCGTCATCGTCGTCGTCATCGTCGTCGTCGTCGTCGTCGTCATCGTCGTCGTCGTCGTCGTCGTCGTCGGTAGTGTCGTCGTCATCAGCAGCCGAGTCATCGTCGTCAGGATCGAGCAAGTCGACCAACTGCAGGCATCCACCCAACAACATCAGGTAGATGCCCAGCACAATGGCGAACAGAGAAGACGACCTCATAAAGACTCCGCGCTGAGCACAATGCTCAATCTTTCCCCCATTACTGTAGACGATTCTGGGCGCGGATCCGCTAAATCAAGCTGCCCAGTGCCCGAGTCCCTCGACCATGGAGCCGCAGAAGCTCTCCAGAGCGAAGAGCCTCCGGCAGGCGGACCCACCAAAACCCCCATAGAAAGCGACCTCTCACACCCGCGTAGACGGACGGGGAATGGTTGACTCTCTCGCACCGAAAATCTATAAGGTGTCAGGTAACACCTTATATTTTCTCGGGAGCCTCGGAGAATGGTGACAATGGCAATGGAAGAGGGCCAAGGGATCAAGATTGGTGAGCTGGTCAAGCGTACCGGAGTCACCCGCGCCACGGTCCATCATTATGTCAAAGAAGGGCTCCTTCCCGAACCCATCAAGACCTCGCGCAACATGGCGCTCTACCATCCCGAGTGTGTAGACAGAGTTCTCCTCATCAAGGGCCTACAGGAGCACTCGCGACGCTCTCTCGCGGAGGTCAAGACCCTGCTTCAGAACGCGCCCGAGCACAAAGGGGTACTGCGACTTCAGAATCAACTCGAGGTCGAGGCATCGCGCCTCCGGAACTCACCACTGAATCCCGATCGCAGCTCCGACTTCTTGTCGGTAGCCGCCCTCGCCAAGCGAACCGAGTTCACCGTCGAGGACATCGAAGAGTTTCACAGCCTCGGCCTCATTACCGGCAAGCTGCGCCGTGGAAAGCCGGTCTTTGGCCCCACCGACATCGCCGTTGCCGACGCACTCGCCGCGCTGGCGGACGTGGGTTTCGACAAGGAGCATGGCTTCAAGGCAGAGCAAGCCGTGATCTACCTGGAAGCCATGCGCGACCTACTCCACCGAGAGGTCAGCATCTTCCTCGGTCAGGATCGACCTGCCGATGACCCCGAGGAACTCCTGGCGCTGGCCGAACAAGGCATCGAGCGGGTCACCTCTCTCATGCTCACGTTACGCCGGAAGCTGATCCGTGAGTTTATTGACGCTGGACCACTCATGCTTCAGCACGACGACGACTAAGCCCGTCGGCCCACAACAACGACCCGCATTCCTCTTTTCGAATCCCTGGCTTGAGTAGACCCATGACCACATCCACCACCTCTCCGCTCCTTGCCGGCATTGGCACGATCCCCGTCACTCGGGATCTGCAGATGCCCATTCCCGATGCCTGCGTGCATGTCTGTCGCGAGGCGCTGGACAACGCCGGCATCCCCGCCTCTGACGTCGATGGGTTGTTCTTCACCCCACCGGCCATGTCCGGTGAGCCGTGGATGATGTTCGCCGCACAGATGGGCGAACACCTGGGCATCACCACCAAGAGCTTGTCGCTGGTAGAGAACGGCGGCATCACAGCGCTGCTAGCCCTTCGATCGGCCATGGACGCAGTCGCCCTGGGTCGCTGCAAGGTCGCTGTCGTGCTCGCCAGCGATGCGCGACCGCTGCTGGACACCAACCACTTCGAGGCCTTCGTCCGCGGCGTCGCATTCTCGGCCATGTCCTTGTATGGCCCCGTACATGGAGCCATGGGGCTCGGCGCACCGATCCCCATCTATGCCATGAGTCATCAGCGATACATGCACGAGTTCGGCGTGAGTCCCGAGGAAGTGGCCTTGTCGTCGGTCCAGTTGCGGTCCCATGCGGTCGACCATCCCCTCGCCCAGTTCCGGGATCCCATCACAGTCGACGACGTACTGGGCAGCAAGATGCTGTCACCACCCATTCACCTGATGCAGGCTGCTGGGATCTCTGCCGGCGCGTGCGCGGTCGTGGTAGCGAGCGAAGACGTCGTGAAGGCCACCGGCAAGCCGGCCATTGCCTGTAGCGGCTACGGGGAGCACCATCACCCCAGCCACTTCATCCCCCGCCAGGGCTCCATCACCACCTTCGAGTCCGTCCGAGAGAGCAGCGCTCAGGCCTTCCAGGAGGCCGGACGTAGCCCTGCCGATGTGGACGTCGCCGAGGTCTATGGAGTGTTCGGCGCAACCGAACTCATGCTCTACGAAGACTTGGGTTTCTGCGACAAGGGCAAGGCAAGCAAGTTCATTCAGGACGGCCGGTCGACCTTCGGTGGTGATGTCGTCATCAATCCATCGGGAGGACGCATGAGCTTTGGCCATCCAGCTGGGGCGACGCCTCTGTATGAGGTGGCCGAGGTCACCCGTCAGCTCCGAGGAGACGCACCAGGGCGGCAAGTGGACAACGCCTCGGTAGGCCTCGTTCATGCGGAGCACGGAATGATGAACGGGTCCATCGTCATGGTGCTCGAGCCCTGGAACTGAGTCTCTCAACGCTCCCAACCTCTTGATCGACTACACGGAACTACGCCATGCCAGCAAACCCCCTCGACACATTCACCAACCAGGCGGTCAAGGTATTCGGGAACGAGGCCTCTCGTGAATATCAGCGACGGCTCAAGGACGACCGGACACTCTGTGGCACCCACTGCGGGAGCTGCGGACGCACCGCATTCCCACCGCGCGACTTCTGCCCCGACTGCTTCAGTGGTGACTGTAGCTGGGTAGCCATCGGCGACGGTGCCACGCTCTATGCGTTCACGACTCAACACCGGGGGCTCCGCTTCACTGCACCCGACGTTATCGGTGTCGTGAACGTCCCCGATGTGGGCTTGATCGTGACCCCACTGTCCGGCCGGCTCGACGAGCTCGAGATTGGGCAAGCCATGAAGCCAGAGGTCGTAGACATCAACGAGAAGCTCAGCACACACCGATTCATTCCCGCCTGAGCACACACTAGGGAGGAGGGCTCCGACGCCATGGTCGAGATGCTCGCAAAAGACAGCACTACGGTGGCGGACATGTTTCGTCTCCGGGCCGAGAGAACACCGAACCGGGAGTCCTATCGCTTCAAAGACGAGGGCACATGGACCCAGCGTACATGGGCCGACCTGAGCCAGGAGTCGGACTCGCTGGCGGTAGCACTCCACGACCTGGGGGTGGGGCGGGGAGATGCCGTGGCCATCCTGGCCGAGTGCTGCCCCAACTGGTGCCTCTGCGACATGGGCACGGTCCTGGTGGGGGCCATGAGTGTCGGGCTCTACCCGACGCTGCTCGTGGACCAGATGCAGTTCATCGTCGATGACTCTCGCTGCAAGCTCCTGTTTGTCCAGGGGCAAGAGCAATACGACAAGGTCAAGCCACTTCTCGAGGCTGTCGATGGTCTCCAGTGGCTCGTGACCTGGGACGTCGCCGAGGTCGAAGGCGAGGGTGTCCATCGACTCGAAGATCTCTTGGACCGGGGCCGAGAGCTGCTTCGGGACCAACCGGAACTACCTGGCTCCTTTGTGGTGGAACCAGACGACACAGCCTTGGTTGTCTACACCAGTGGAACGACCGGACGGCCCAAGGGCGTCCCACTCACGCACAGAAACATCATCGCTGGACTGTCTGCGGCCGACGGCCTCGTGGACGACGAGATCACCGAAGACGACATCACCATGAGCTTTCTGCCCATGGCGCATGTGGCTGAGCACGTGCCCGGCTTCTACGGACGGATCAACATCGGCCTCAAGACCGCGTTCGCCACCAACTACGAGACCCTGCTCGACGAGCTCCTGGAGGTCCGGCCCACCTACTTCGGAGCCGTCCCACGCATCTTTGAGAAGATGTATGGCCGCATTCACGAAGAAGTCGGCAAGGCCAATCCCCGGCGGCAGGCGATCTTCCACTGGGCCAAAGACCTGGCCCGCCGCAATGGTCGTGCTCAGACCGGAGGCGCCCCGCTCTCTGCTGTCGATCGGGTCATGCTCAAGGTGGCAGATCGGCTGATCTACCGGAGGATTCGCGCCGTCTTCGGGGGCCGAGTGAAGGGCTTCGTGACGGGCTCTGCCCCCATCAACATCGAGATCCTCGAGTTCTTCACCGGACTCGGCATGCGGATTATCGAGGTCTATGGCTTGTCCGAGTCCACCGCCATCTCCTTCGCAAACACCCTCTCGGACATTCGACTGGGGACGGTGGGCCGAGCGATCCCTGGTGTGGAGTTCAAGCTCGCCGACGACGGCGAGATCCTGCTCCGCGGGCCCACCATCTTCTCCGGCTATCTCAACCTGCCGGACGAGAGCAAAGAGAGCTTCGACGACGAGGGCTACCTCAAGACCGGAGACATCGGCGTAGTGGACGACGAGGGCTACCTGCGAATCACTGACCGCAAGAAGAACCTCATCAAGACCGCCGGCGGCAAGTACGTGGTCCCCGCTCGCATCGAGTCGCTGGTCAAGGATGAGCCCCTCATCAGTCAGGTCTATGTGCACGGCGATCGCAAGCCCTACGTAGTGGGGCTCGTTACGCTCGATGAGCGCGAGACTGGACGTGTGGCTGAGTTGCTGGGAGTCACCGAGTCCGACCTCCCCACCCACCCCGAGGTGATCCGGCGCATTGAGGTGGCGATTGAGCGAGGCAACACACGCCTGGCTCGATTCGAGCAGCTCAAGAAACACAGCATCCTTCCCACCGACTTCTCCATCGAAGACGGAACCCTCACACCCACGATGAAGATCAAGCGCAAGGTCGTCGCCGAGCGGTATTCGGAGCGACTCGAGGAGCTCTACAATTGAGCCAGTCCACACCCAGCACACCCGATCCCCCCTCTTCATCTTCGAGCTCACCGGACAGGCGTGCCGCGAGCCAGACTGCGGTCTTGGTCGCCGCTTACCGGGGGCGTGCATCGGCGGAAGAGGAGCCGCTGTGCTCCGACCCCTGGGCCGCTCAGCTGGCCGGCGACCAGGGGGTGGAGTTCGCCAACCGGTACGACCAAGTCGTTCCACACTGCGGACTCTGGATTGCCCTGAGAACAGCTTGGCTGGATGCTCGACTGAATGAACTGACCGCCCCGACCCAAGAGCGCAATCAGGTCGTCATCCTGGGCGCCGGTCTCGACACTCGGGCTGCCCGCCTGGCACGCCCAGGCTTACGCTTCTTCGAGGTCGACCATCCCGCCAGCCAGCGAGAGAAGCAGCAACGGCTGGAGTCCCTGAGCGGCTACCCAATGCAGGCGGCCCAGTTCGTGGCCTGCGACTTCGAGTTCGACGACTTCATGGACCGGCTGATCGCCGAGGGCTTCGACCCCGCGCTTCCCGCGCTGATCCTCTGGGAGGGGGTCACACCCTACTTGAGCGAAGAGAGTGTCCGGGCCACGACCTCGCGCATTGCGGAAGCCTGCCACCCCCGCACTGTCTTGCTCTTCGACTACATCATGAAGAAGCTGGCGCTGGGGGGCTCTCTAGATGCCACGGACTCCCGGATCCGCACCATGATCGAGGGCATGGGAGAGCCCTTCGTGTTCGGCATCAACGATCCGCTTCCGCTGCTTCAAGATGCTGGCTTCCGTCACGTGCGCACCATCAACTTCGATGAGATCTGCCTCAGCTTGACGGGCAGCTACGACCGCGACCGAAAGTTTCGCTTCCAGTCAGTCGTCGAGACCAGCCGCGAGGCATGGCCAACCGTGACGGGGGAGCACGCATGACGAGCCTTGGCTGCTCCGAACAAGCCGGGGTCGTCACCCTGTGCCTGCAGCGTCCAGACGTAAAGAACGCCGTCGACGAGAGCCTCATGGCAGCGCTCGACGAACACATCGGGCTGCTAGAGCAGCGGGACGATCTCGTCGCCGTAATCCTGACCGCCGAAGGTGGCGAGTCCTTCTGCTCCGGTGGCGATCTCAAGTGGATGAAGGGCTTCGATACTCCTGCCAAGGGACAGGCGATGAGCCGGAGGATGCAAGGCATCCTGCATCGCCTGGCCGGGCTCTCCGTGCCAGTCATCGGCGTCGTCAATGGCTACGCCTACGGGGGCGGCACCGAGGTAGCTCTGGCTTGTGACATGCGGGTCTTCGAGGAGCACGCCTTCTTGTGCTTCAAGCAAGCCCGAATGGGCGTCATGACGGGCTGGGGTGGCGGCGGACGGCTTGTTCATCTGGTGGGATACGCTCGCGCGCTCGAGTTCGTAACAACCTGCCGGCGAGTTGAGGCGCCCGAAGCGCTGACGCTGGGTCTGGCCAACGCGGTTGTTCCGCGCGGCGAGGGCCTGGCCGAGGCGCACCGTCTGGCCGACAAGATGCGAAAGGCGTCGCCCATCGCGGTGTCCACATCCAAGCGTCTCCTGCGTGCGGCAGGGAACCTCGACGCGGTTGCAGCGGCTCAGGTAGAAGCCGAGCTGTTCGGCGAAGTCTGGCGCTCGTCTTTTCACGACGAGGCCCTCTCTGCCTTCTTCGAGAAACGGGAGCCCCGCTTTCGGGACAGCTGAGCCTCAGACTTAGCGCCCACCAGAGGCGAGGCCCGAGAGAGCAGCCAGCTCAGCAAAGACATCCAAGTCGGTTCCGTCGATCTCACGCGCCCGTGCAATGGCGGCGTCACGCCCACCCAGCAGCTCCAGCCCGTGACTTCCATAGGTGGACTGGAAGCTGTCGAGCACCCGAGCGATTCGGCTTCGGCTTCGGCGACGCTCTCCCTGGCCCGAGTCGATGAGATACCTTCGATGTTCATCGAGCGCCTCGACCAAGTCACCCAGTCCGTCTCCGGTTTGGGCGCTCACGGACAAGACGGGAGTCTTCCAGTCCGGGTCGGCCCCAGGCCCCGGCCCCAGCGCGAGGATGGACTCCAGATCGTTGCGAGTACGGGTCGCAGGGGCGCCCAGGTCCGCCTTGTGCACCACGAACAGATCGGGGATCTCCAAGATGCCCGCCTTCATGAACTGCAGCGCGTCGCCAGAGCCTGGTTGGATCACCAGGACCACCGAGTCACAGACGTGCTCCACCGCCACCTCCGATTGACCGACACCCACGGTCTCGACGAGGGTTCGGGGATAAGCAGCCCGCAGCACGGAGGCCAACTCGTGAGTCGCGGGGGCCAGGCCCCCCAGGCGGTGGCGGGTCGCCAAAGACCGCATGAACACCGGCTCCTTGGGCCCGAAGCGCAGCCGTGCTCGGTCTCCCAACAAGGCACCACCCGAGCGCTGACTGGTGGGGTCGACGGCGACCATGCCCACACCCGAGCCCGCATCAACCCAGGCGCGGATCAGCGCCCCTGCCAGGGTGGACTTGCCGGCTCCGGGTGGGCCAGTCAAGCCAATGATGCTGTGGTGGGATGGCGTTCCAGTAGCTAGCTCAGCTGCCAGACGTTGGCGTCGGAGGAAGCCGTCTCTGCGCAGGTCGTCCACGATGGCCATCGCCTCGGCGATCGCTCGAACCTCCCCCGCCTGAACCTCCGCGACCAACCCATCTCGAAGCTCTTCAGACACGGGCCCGACCCTTCGCTGCGATCTCGATCATCTCTCCGACGATGCGACTCAAGTCATGGTCTCGCGGTGTGTACACGGCAGCAACTCCGTGCTGTCGAAGGTCAGCGGCATCGGCCTCGGGAATAATCCCTCCGACCACCACTGGAACATCCAGGCCATCGACCACCGTGGGAACAAGAGTCATGTGCGAGCCGGATAGTACGGACAACCCCACCAGATGCACACCCTCTTGGATGGCGGCAGCGATGAGTTCTTGGGGCGTCTGACGGATGCCCGCATAGACCACCTCGAGACCCGCATCTCGGGCGGCCAGCGCCAGCAGCTCGGCGCCGTTGGAGTGTCCGTCTAGGCCCGGCTTGCCCACGAGCAGCTTCAGGCGACGGCCCAGGTCGTGGGACACCTCGTCCACCCGACGTCGGAGCTGCTCGGCGGTGGGGCCCGTGGGGCCTCCGCCTTGCGACACGTCGAGGCCCGTGGGCGGCCGATACTCACCCAGGCACTCGCGCAAGGCATCCGTCCACTCGCCGGTCGTCACCCCGGCGTGAGCGCAGCGGATGGATGGCGACATCACGTTGGCACCGGACTGCAGCGCCTCGCGGAGCTCAGCCAACGCGCCATCGACCGCAGCGGCGTCCCGTTGCTGTCTCCTGGACTGGAGCGAGTCCACCTGCTCCTGCTCTGCGGCTTGGGTAGGGGTGACCACTGTGCCATGGGCGACCAGCGGTGATGACTCACCCGCCTCGTAGCGATTGACCCCGACCACGACCTGCTGGCCGTCTTCGATGGCGCGCAAGCGAGCCCGATTCGACTCCACCATGGCCCTCTTCATGCTGCCCTGGCGCACCGCCGCGATCGCACCACCTGCACCCTCGATCCGCTCGATCTCAGCCCAAGCGGCCTGTTCGAGTTCTCGCACCTTCTCTTCGATCACCACCGACCCTTCGAACAGATCGGGGTATTCCAGGAGGTCGGTCTCGTGCGCCAGGATCTGCTGAATGCGCAGTGACCACTGCTGATCCCAAGGCTGGGGCAGCCCCAGCGCCTCGTTCCAAGCCGGCAGCTGCAGAGCTCGAGCCCGAGCATCGCGACTCAACAAGACCCCAAGGCTCTCCAAGACAATGCGGGGGATGTTGTTCTCGGGTTGCTCGGCGGTCAGGCCCAGGGAGTTGACCTGCACGCCATATCGAAAGCGGCGAAGCTTGGGGTCGTCGACCCCATAACGCTCTCGGGTGATGCGGTCCCACAGCCGCCCGAACACCCGCATCTTGCACATCTCCTCGATGAAGCGAATGCCCGAGTTACAGAAGAAGGCGATGCGACCTACGACCCGAGGCAGCACGTCATCGGGAACGTCGATGGCATCGAGCACGGCGATGGCTGTGGACAGCGTATAGGCCACCTCTTGGACCGGTGTCGCTCCGGCCTCTTGGAGATGGTAGGAGCAGATGTTGATGGGGTTCCACTTGGGTATCTCTTGGACCGTGAACTCGATGATGTCGGTGGTGAGCCTCAGCGAGGCCTCGGGCGGGAAGATCCATGTGCCTCGGGACAGGTATTCCTTGACCACATCGTTCTGCGTCGTACCCCGCAGGCTGGCTCGGTCGACCCCCTGGCGCTCGGCGACGGCCACGTACAGCGCCAGCAGCCAGGCGGCCGGCGCGTTGATGGTCATGGACGTGTTCATCTCGTCCAGTGGGATCCCCTCAAGCAGCAGTTCCATGTCCTCGATGCTGTCGATGGGCACCCCCACCTTGCCGACCTCGCCACGCGCCAGCGGGTGATCCGAGTCGTAACCGCACTGGGTGGGGAGGTCGAACGCAATCGACAGGCCCGTCTGCCCACGCGCCAGCCCTTCTCGATACAGCGCGTTGGACTCGCGGGCGGTCGAGTGGCCCGAATAGGTCCGCATGATCCAGGGGCGGTCAGCCATGGGATGGAGACTAGCAGCCCATTGGCCATGCCGCCGTGGAAGCCCCAAGTGGGAGCACAGGCGACGAAGGCTCAAGGCGCTCTACCTTGGCGAGACGCGAACCGCAGCCACCCCGAGCGAAGCCCGAGTTCAGCGCAGACCGGCCCCGCCGCGATGTCAGAGCTGCGCTTGTGTCTCGTCCGAGGATGCTGGCTTTAGGTCGGGGACCTGCTTGGACAGGTCCAAAGAGAACTGGATCGCCACGAGGAACGTGAAGTCGCCCTGGCGCACGGGGTGATGCGTTCTCCCCCCAACCCGAACGATGGGAGAAAAGTCGCGAACTCGGGTGCCGATGCGATCGAAATTGACCATCGTCACCGCCGCCAGTGTGTTGGACTTCTGCTGTGCTCCGAAGTTCATGTTCAGCTGGTCGTTGGCGCCGAAGCGAACCTTCACATTGGGGTGCACCGGGATCTCGACCATGACGAGCGCATTGTTCTCCAAGAAGCCCTCTGGGTTGGCCGCCGGCAGGTCTTGGCGGTTGTGATAGTAGTAGTCGGCCGATCCCAGGACCCAGCGCTCAAACCCCAGAATGTCCATCACGATGAGGTTCACGGGCCCGAGCCCAACCGACAACTGCAGGGTGACCGAGCCCCGCAGGAACCAGCCCCCTGCCGACCGCCCCCGCTCCGGCGAGAGCGCCTCGGGCCGATAGTCGGCCTCGTACCCCGATAGTTCGTGATAGGCGGCTCCCGGCAAGTCGATGGGCCAGTAGGCAACGGGCGACGCGACAGCCTCGAACACCAGAAAAGACAGCGGCGCAAAGCGCACATAGGCGCCGGGCTGTAGATAGATGGGGCTGAGACGCTGTTGGTAGCCCACCTCAAAAAAGCTGTGCTTGAACAGCACCCCTGGCTTCCTCGAGACAGGAGTGCAGACTCCCATGCGCAGGGTGTGCTCGACGCCGAGCGGTCCGTAGGCAACACCGAGCACGTGATTCATCACGGCACGCGTCCGGCCCTGACCGAGACAGTTTCGCCCTTCGTCCGGACTGAGCAGTGATGGTTCCGTGCTGTCCGTGCTCGCCGTCGATGCCTGGGCACTCGGCAGACCCAGCCAAAGCAAGGTCCCCAAGACCGCCGCGATGGCCATCACGAGCCTCTTGGTCGCCGCAACTCTCTTGCTGCAAGGGGCTAGCGCAGTGGACTGTTGGGAAGTCACTGACCTCTCCTTTCCAGTCAAGATAATCCGTACCGAAGTGCTCATCATAGGGTGGGGAGCAAGCCCCGTGACGAGCCCGACACGAATATGCCGAGGAAACAGGGAGCGTCAGCGCAGCAGAAAATCGTCCGACGGAAACTCAGCGACCGAGCCCTTGGCCTTGGCGAACGCCGCGATCCATGGTGATCTTGCGCCCCGTCGCCTGGAGTTTCTCTCGCCGACGGACCACCCCCATTGAGGAAGAAGCTCCATGGCAGTCCAGGAAATCCCGCACTTGGTCAGTTCACTCCGCTCGGCGTTCGACGGCGGCAAGAGTCGCCCCTATGCCTGGCGTGTCCAACAACTCAAGCGCATGCGTGACCTCTTGAAGGACAATGAAGCCGCCATCGGCGATGCCATGAAGACCGACCTGGGCAAGTCGCACTTCGAGGGCTGGTCCAGCGAGACGAACGTCCTCAATGACGAGCTCGACTTCACGCTGAAGAACCTCAAGATGTGGATGCGACCCGAGCGAGTCCCTACCCCCCTCCAGCTTCAGCCTGCCTCGTGCACCATCCTGCGCGAGCCCCTGGGCGTGGTCCTGGTCTTGGGAGCCTGGAACTATCCCATTCAGTTGACGCTCGCGCCGGCCATCGCAGCCATCGCAGCCGGGAACTGTGTCGTGATCAAGCCATCAGAGGTCTCACCCGCCAGCGCCAAGCTGCTGTGCGATCTGGTCCCTCGCTACATGGACCCGGACTGCGTGCGCATTGTGGACGGAGGCATCCCGGAAGCCACAGCGCTCCTCGAGCAGCGCTTCGACCACATCTTCTACACCGGAGGTGGCACCGTGGGTCGCATCGTCATGGAGGCGGCCGCGAAGCACCTGTGCCCGGTGACCCTCGAGCTGGGCGGCAAGAGTCCCGCCATCGTCGACCGAAGCGTGAACTTGAAGGTCGCCGCGCGGCGGATCGCCCGCGGCAAGTTCTGGAATGCCGGCCAGACCTGCATCGCACCCGACTACGTGCTGGTGCACGAGAGCATGGAGGCCCCCTTTCTCGACGCCATGAAGAAGGCGATCCAGAGCTTCTACGGGACCAACCCCGAAGCTAGCGATGACTTCGGGCGAATCATCAACGACCGACACTTTGGCCGCCTAACGGGATTGCTGGAAGGCCAGGACGTCGTTGCTGGAGGGGACGTCAACGCCGAAGCTCGCTATATCGCCCCGACGGTTCTCAAGGACGTGTCTCCCGAGAGCCCCGTCATGAACGAGGAGATCTTCGGCCCCATCCTGCCTGTGCTGAGCGTGGCCGACATGGACGAGGCCATCGGCTTCATCAACGCACGTCCCAAGCCCTTGGCTCTGTACCTGTTCACAAAGAGCAAGAGCACGCAAGAGAGCGTCCTCAGCCGCACCAGCTCTGGTGGTGCATGCGTCAACGAGACACTGTTTCACTTCGTGCCCCACGACCTGCCCTTCGGGGGGGTCGGAGGCAGCGGCATGGGGGCCTACCACGGTCGGTTCGGCTTCGAGACCTTCACCCACCGCAAGAGCGTGCTCAACAAGTCGACAGCGGTGGACCCGCCCATGGCCTATCCACCGTTCACCGAGTCCAAGCAGAAGTGGGTCCGGCGGTTGATCTGATCACGATTGGGCGTCGGCCAAAGGGCCGGCACGAGCCGCCTCGCAGCTCAGCGGACCTTGAGCGTATGCGGTGAGCCGCGTGATCCACTGCGGGCCACCGTCTTGCCAGAGGAGTCCGTGGCCACGATGTAGTAGCTGGCACCCGAGAGCCAGTTCCCCTCCACCGGCACCTCCAAGGACCAACTCGCCGCGCCCGTGGAGGACATGGGCTTCTTTTGCCAGCCCTTGCCCCCCAGCTTCAGCATGGCCATCACAGCGGTAGGCGTGGGGTCGACGACGGCCTTCAGCTTGAGCCTGGAGCCGATCAACACCCGCGAGACTGTGCTGTGCTGGAGGACAAACTTGGGACCCGCCTTAGCCTTGGGGGGCGCCGGGGCTGGGCTAGCGACCGATGGAGCAGAGACCTTCTTCTTCACGGGCGCAGCCACCTCGGTGGGCGCGGTGGAGGCCCCGCTCGTGGAGGCCGCATCCGAAGAAGCGTTGGCTGCATCGGCAGTGATCGGGGCAGGCGCGGCCGCTGGCGGAGCCGGAGGTGCTGGGGTGTCCACAGCGGGGGCTGCTGCCGGAGCCGAGGGCCGGGCCAGCGGTGCGGGCGCGCCGTCATCGAGGGAGCGTCTATAGAGTTCTCCGCCCACTCCCAACGCGAGCACGAGCACTAGGGCGAGCAAGATCTTGCCCACCATTCCTCCCGAGCCCGAGCTCGTCTTCCCCTGCTCGGCGCGCCGAAGCCCCTCCAGGGCCTCCGTCATATTGGCGAAGCGGTTTTCCAGTCGGAACGCAACGGTCTTGTCGAGCCACTCCTGCAGTTCATCGGGGAAGTTCTTGGGCAGGCCCGCTTCTTTGGAGTTGCCCGTGGCCGCGAAGATGAGTGTGCGTCCGAGAGCGAACAGGTCCGACTGCTGGCTGGCGGCCTCCCCCTTCAGCATCTCGGGAGCCATGTAGCTGACCGTCCCCACCACCTTGGTGCCCGTCAGCCCCATGGCATCCTCCAGGTGGGCTACACCAAAGTCGGCAATCTTGGCCCGGTCTTCTTTGTCGAAGAGGATGTTGGCTGGCTTCACGTCCCGATGGATGATCCCCTTGCTGTGAATCTCTCTCAGCGCCGAGCACATCTCTTTCGCCAGCTGGATCCAGGCCTCCACCGACACCCCACCCCCGTCACTGACCCGGTCGGCGAGGCTGCCGCCCTCGACGAGCTCCATGACCAGATAACCCACATCCCCTGCGGTGCCCACATCGTAGATCTGCACGACGTTGGGGTGGGTGATGCCTGCGGCTGCGATGCCTTCCCGCCGGAAGCGCTCCAGGAGCTCCTGCTGGTCCAGAAACTCGGCCTTCATCAGCTTCAGCGCAATGGTGCGCTCGAGCGACATGTCTCGAGCCAGCCACACCTCGGCCATGCCCCCCTGGCCGAGGGGCTGTAGCACCTCGTACCGCGAGGACAGGACCTCACCACCTACCGATGCCTGGTCCCTCTGCGAAGCGCGCTCCCACAGATCCGGGAGGGCGACAGTCTCTTCTTGCTTCTCTACCAACGGCCACTTACCCAGATGGAGGTCGCTCCCAGCTCCGGCTGCACTGCACAAGAAACCGCTACTTTCACCGACTTCCTGGCACCAATCACGCTCAAGGGTATGCCGACGACGGCTGAAGCTCCACCCCCCACGGCCAAACCAAGCCCCGCGTAATAGAGCCCTTGGCCAGCAGCCCATGTGTCGATGTCACCGGACATGGACAGTCCACCTGCCACGAAGCCGACGCCTAAGCCGGCAGCGACGCCACCTGCGATCAACAAAACGGGGCCGGGACCCGGGGGCATGGGGGGCCGCGCCTGCGCCGAAGATGACTGGGGAACTTCGACCGGCTCCGCTCCCCTGGCCTCGTCCCCCGCGTCGCCCTCCACTGAGCCCGCAGCGGGGTCTGCTGCTGCTTCATCGGCCGCCGACGCACCGGGTTCCTCGGCGAGCTGGGAGACCCGTCTTCGAAGCTCTGCCACTTGAGTGCGCTCGTATTCGGTCAGGTCCCGTCCTTCGTAGACATCCAGGGCTTCCGACGCCTCACTCTTCCGACCCAACTCAACGCTGCACTGGGCGAGGTAGTACCAGGCTCTGTCGAGCGCCGGATGAAGTTCGAGAGCTACCTTGATCAGCAGCCGCGCCTCGGCGTACGAGCCAGCATCCATCAAGTCCAAGGCCTCGAAGACACGGGCCTGCGCGCGCTCCTCAGCGACCGAAGAGTCCGAGTCCTGGGCCGAGGCGGTCGAGAGCACGGCCGAGCCACACAGAAAGACCAGCGCGAGCGAGAGGCAGCCCACCACGGAACACACCCGAGCGCCTGCCCAAACGGGGGCTAGGGCTGGAATCATGAGGGCAGGCGGCATGCAGAGGCTCCCGAGACGACAACATCTCGGGACGAAGTCTACTACTAGTTGGCGTCACAGCCGGTGGGGTAGAAGTAGCTGGAGCTCGTGTCCGGACCGAGACCGCTCTCATAGACCAGCTGATACGAGGTGTTCCAGAGGCTGAACTCGTTGGTCGAATCCGCGGCTCCCCCGTTGTAGTCGAGCTCGATGCAGCCCGGGTCCGAGATACAGACAGCCTGCAGCTGGACCCCGAAGTCGAGGGCATAGCTGCCCAGCGCCACTCCCGACCCATCGAACGTGTCGAGGCTCGCGCCATCCCAGCCGTTGCGTTGAGTGTCTTCGAGGATCAGGGATAGATCACTGGGAGAACACGGCGCATCCAAGGTAGCAACGGTCATGTCGTAGCTGCCCCCTCGCTCACTATCCGTATCCCCATACTGGTACACCTTCAAGTAATACGTATCAGTCTCTTCGACCTTGTAGAGAAGCCTCTCGTCGTCCGTGTAGGTCAACGAGTTGGCAATGGGGGTGCTGGCCGGGTCGCGATAGAGCCTCAGTTGAATGTTGGACGCATCGTGGTCAAAAGAGGCGTCGACCTGCAGCCAATCGCCAGCAGCCAGGGAGAGCTGGTACCAGTCTGGATCCACCGGACAGCTCGTCAGATCCGAATAGGTGCCATCGCCAATCACCACCGCCTCCGAGCTGGAGGAGTTGGGCTCTAGGACATCGTCCAGAGGACACGGAGCGCCACACAGCGCGTAGCCCTCGTGCTCGACCGTGTCCGGTGGGTATCCCGACGACGACGCGTCAGGATTGTAGGTGGAGCCGTAATAGTAAGCACCATCCGCCGAGCTCACATAGTACGAATGTTCGTTTGCGTCAGCACCTGGGAAGTACTGCCATGAGAATTGGCTCCCGTTGGCGATGCACCCGTACACGTTCCAACTAGAGAATCCATTCGGCATCGCCGCCTCGCCGTAGAAGGACCCCTCCACCTCCAGCACGACCCTACCGCCCACCGGTGTCCAGCCATCACCTCCCGAGTCGGACAACACCCACCACGTGGTGCACTCACAAGAATCGCAATATCCCGAACTGTCGATGTTTCCTTCGTCGGCGAGCCCATCACAGTCGTTGTCCACCGTGTCGCAGTAGTCGGTGTTTCCCGGGAAGTTGTTGGGGTCCAAGTCGTCGCAGTCAGCGCAGTCCAGAGACGTGTCACTGTCGGCGTCATTCGTCTCTCCACCGCCGTCGTCATCGGTCGTCGTGAAATCTGGAGTGCCCTCGCAGTCGTTGTCCCGACCGTCGCAGATCTCGGCGTTGCCCGGGAAGTTCGCCGCATCTGCATCGTCGCAGTCCGCACAGTCCAGAGAAGTGTCGCTGTCGCTGTCGCTCAGTTCTGTCCCACCGTCGTCATCGGTCGTCGTGAAGTCGGCACCGCTCAGACAGTCGTTGTCCTGACCGTCGCAAACCTCAACGTTGCCCGGGTAGTTCGCGGCATCTCCATCGTCACAATCAGCACAGTCCAGAGAAGTGTCGCTGTCGCTGTCAGCCTCACTCCCGCCGTCGTCATCGGTCGTCGTGAAGTCGGCACCGCTCAGACAGTCGTTGTCCTGACCGTCGCAGACCTCAGCGTTGCCCGGGAAGTTCGCGGCATCTGCATCGTCGCAGTCGGCACAGTCCAGAGACGTGTCACTGTCGGCGTCGCTCGTCTCTCCACCGCCGTCGTCATCGGTCGTCGTGAAGTCTGGAGTCCCCTCGCAGTCGTTGTCCTGACCGTCACAGACCTCGGCGTTGCCCGGGAAGTTCGC
>PBPL01000157.1 GCA_002724675.1 Deltaproteobacteria bacterium
CCCCCCCCTGTTCCGGGACTTCGCCCACCGCTATTTTGCGTCCATCCGACCCGCAGGCACTGAGGCCCCTGAGCGCGAAACTCTGGGAATCGAGGAGCACAGTCCATGAACCCACCCGGACCGGCACTGGCGACCCACACGGAGCACATCGACGCGGACAGCTTCCGCGAACAGTTCACCCGCATCGAAGAGGCCATCCACCAGGTCATCGTGGGTATGGATGGGATCGTTCGCGGATGCCTGGTGGGTCTCATCGCGGGGGGGAACGTGCTCCTCGAGGGCGTGCCGGGCTTGGGCAAGACGCTCCTAGTCAAGAGCATCGCCGATGCCATCCATCTCGACTTCGCCCGCATTCAGTTCACGCCCGACTTGATGCCCGCCGACATCACAGGCACCAAGCTGGTCTCCGCAGACGCCTCTGGCCGCAAGCAGTTCCAGCTGCATCGGGGGCCCATCTTTCATCAGATCATCCTGGCCGACGAGGTCAACCGAGCGACTCCCAAGACCCAGAGCGCAATGCTCGAGGCCATGCAAGAACGCCAGGTAACCATCCTCGGCGAGACCCATAGCCTGCCCGAGCCGTTCTTCGTCGTGGCCACGCAGAACCCCCTCGAGATGGACGGCACCTACCCCCTGCCAGAGGCCCAGCTCGATCGCTTCATGCTCAAGCTAAGGGTGGACTTCCCAGGGCTCGAAGAACTGCGACAGATCCTGGACCGAACCACGACAGAGTCGACTCCAACCATTCAGCCCGTCTGTGATGGGTCGACGCTGCTGGCCATGGGGCGGCTCGCACGGCAGGTGCTCGTGAAGCAGGACATCCAGGATTACGCGATCCGACTGGTGCTGAGCAGCCACTCCGACAACGCCGAAGCCACTGACGAAGTGCGACGCTTCGTTCGTTACGGAGCATCGCCCCGGGGAGCACAGAGCCTCCTACTGGCTGCACGCATCCGCGCACTGCTCGAGGGGCGACACAATGTGGCCGCCAGCGACATCGCCGCCGTCGCGCTACCGGTCCTGCGCCACCGGCTCATCCTCAACTTCGAGGGCGAGGCAGAAGGAGTCTCGACAGACTCCATCATCTCCAGCCTCGTCGCCACCCTCTCTCCCTGAAGCCTGGGCTAGTCTCGTGCAGTTGAGTCCCGAGTTCCTCCGGAAGCTCGAGCTCCTGAGGGTAACCGCTCGCAAGGTCCACGGGGGCCGGTTCTCAGCCCGGCACCGAAGCAAGAAGCTAGGCCAGGGGATCGACTTCGCCGACTATCGCGCCTATGCACCGGGCGATGACTTCAAGGACATCGACTGGAATCTCTTCGGTCGCCTCGATCGTCTCATGGTGCGCCTGGCACAAGAGGAGACGGAGCTGCATCTTCACCTACTCGTAGACTGCAGCCGCTCCATGAGCTTCGATGCCCAGCAGGGCGCTCCCGGACAGCGCAAACCGGCTCAGGAGTCCAAGGCATCGTTAGCTAGAAAGGTTGCCACTGCGCTCTCCTATGTGGCGCTGTCCCGTCTCGATCGAGTCCGCGTGTTCCCGTTCTCCGAGAGCCTCCACCACCCCCTCTCCCCTCCGCGCAGCAAAGCGCAAGCCGCGCGAATTCACAGCTACCTCAGCAACATCGAGCACGGAGACGGCACAGACCTAGCCACAGTGGCCCACTCCTTTGTAGGCGTCGCCCACCAGCGCGGCTTGGTGCTCATTCTCTCGGACTTCTTGTCACCCTCGGGCTGGCAACCTGCGCTGGACATTCTCAGGCACGCCCGGTTCGAACCAGCCCTCCTTCAGGTCAGCGCGCCCGAAGACGCAGAGCCGCCCCCCAGCGGCGAAGTCATCCTGCGCGATGCAGAGACCGGCCGACGTGTTCGGGTGCACGTGACGGATGCCTTAGCGCAAGCCTATCGTCAGGCGTTCCTCGAGCACTGCGAGTCCCTGCGTAGCTACGCCCGCAGTCACAACCTGTTTTACGGCCACGCTCGCACCGATCAACCCTGGGAAGAGGTCGTCCTGGGCACGATGCGGGCAGAGCGACTGCTTATCTGAGCCGGTCCCGTGCTCGCTCAATGGAACTTCGACGGGCTGTCGGTCAGCACAGCGGCTGTGCTGGCCTCCGTCCTAGTTGCCATCGCCATCGGCTTGTTCTTCCTCAGACCGCGTCCCCAGCTGCGACCTGTCGCCAGCCTGCTCCTCTGGCAACAAGTACTTGCAGGCCGTGCGAACCCGCTGTGGAAGGAACTCCTGTTGCTAGCGCTCCAAGTCCTGATCATCCTCGCGCTGGTCGGCGCTCTCACAGACCCCAGCCACACGCCTTTGGCCGATGACGAGTCCGACGGAAGGGACACGGAAGCAGAGTCCGCCTGGCACCGGATCTGGGTCGTCGACACCTCACTCTCGATGCACGCCGGGGCACAAGGTGGCCCGACCCGAATGGCTCGGGTTCGAGACCACCTGCTCGCCGAGCTGGAGAGCCTGCCCGAGGACGTCCGCGCGGGGCTGGTTGGGGCGGGTCAGTTCCCCAGTCTGCTCACACCCATTAGCCGGGATCGCAGCCGACTGGCGCTGGCCCTCCGCCTCCTCGAGCCCGAGGGGGGGACTGCCGATCTGCTCGCTGCACTTCGCTTCGCCATCGGCCAGCCACCAGTCGACAAAGAGGGCCCGCCGTTCGAGCCCAACAGCGCCGTGATCGAGCTCTTCACCGACGACCCTCTCGCCGACGCCATAGCGCGCGATTTCACGGAAGCCACCGGCTGGAGGGTACTCACGCGTGCGCCTTTCGAGGCCCTGCCCAACCTCGCCATCACCGCATTCGACCTGCGCGGAACGGAGGGCATCCCCTCAGAAGAAGAGGGGCTCGTTCGAGTCGCAAATCACTCCCCCTTTCGAGCGACCGCTCAGCTCACCCTGGAGACCCAAGATGCGGTCCTGGGGGAAGCGAATCTATCCCTCGAACCAGGCGGGGAACTTATCCGTCGATACCGCTTCCAACCACCGGGCCCCGATGGCGTGGAGGCCATTCTTCGCGACATCCAGTTTGTGGGCGTCCCGGCAGGAGCAGATGGACAGCCGGCCGGAGACGGCCTCTCCCAGGACAACCATGCCTTTGCCTGGCTGCAACCGGTCCGGCCCATCCAGATCGTCCTCGTGAGCCCTGGCAACCGCTACCTGGACAACGTCCTGGCGCTGATCCCCGGAGCGCAAGTAAGCAGATTTCAGCCGGAGGACTACGGAGCCAGAGCCAGAGAACTCTCGGAGCAGGCCGACCTCGTATTTTTCGACGGGTGGGCGCCACCCGGTAGCCAACCAACACGTGCCTTCTACATCGGCCCCGGAGCGATGGTCGGTGCGTTCGAGGCGGCGGGGTCTTTCCGAGAACCTGCCATCACCGACTGGAACCATGAGCATCCCGTGTCACAGGGGTTGCGCCTCCGCGACCTCAAGGTCGCCCTAGCTGTAACCCTGAAGGCTGACGAAGGCGACGAACGACTCCTGGGCAGCCCCTCGGGCCCCGTAGCTCTCGCACGAAAGGGCCCAGGAGACCTCCGGGCCATCGCCTGGGGCTTCGACTTTGGGGCCTCCGACCTGCCACTCCGGGTGGCGTTCCCGCAGCTCGTCATCAACGCCCTCTTATGGATGCGCGAGGGCCGCGCTGTCACCGAGGACGAGGCCTTGCGACATCCGCTGTCAGAGAACTTGTGGTTCGAGGAAGCAGGCTCGACCCGCTTGGCGATCCGCGATATCCGAGCCGATGCCTATGGACGGGCCGCTGGAGACAACCGAGCCGTCCTCGCAGCCACGAGAGAGGTCCCCCTTAGACGAGGCAACCAGCCCATCCAGTTCGACCGCCCGGGATTGTTTCGGCTCACGACAGACCTGAGTCAGACCCGAGTGGCCGTGAACATCGGTGAGACCGATGAGTCCAACTTACAGCGGGTCCCCATGGCCCACTCTGGCTCTGTCCTCGCTCCCGCCCCCGAAGACAACGCCCACACACCTGCACGACCGCCCTGGGAATGGCTGGCCCTGTTTGGCCTACTAGCCCTGGTCGTGGAGTTCGGCCTCTACACACGATGAGCGGCTTCGAAAGCTACGCGCTGCAACGACCGGAAGCCCTGTGGCTCCTCGCCCTACTGCCGCTCCTGCTCGCACTGCGAGAGCGCTCGACCGCGGGGCACCCTCCCTGGCGTAGCTTCGGCGCGATGATGGGGCGACTGGTAGCCGGAGCCCTGCTGATCTTGGCCGTCGCTCAACCGGTGGAAGAGGTGGAGCGCCCTGACCACTGGGTCGGCTTCGTGATGGACGCTTCCCACTCACTGGGGCCCATCGCTCAGGGCCAAGCCGAGCGTTGGCTGCGAGCCGCCTGGTCGGCTCGAGGTGAGACCCCCACCTCCCTGTTTGTAGCCGGCCAGCCACCTCGCATTGCGGGCTCCCTGGAAGAAGCACTGGCTGCTCTGCAGCAGCCCACATCGCCTGAGGCCGGCACTGATCTTCGCTCGGCGCTGGAGCTTGCCCTTGCCCACATGCCAGCTGCTCGCCAACGAGATCTTGTCGTCCTGTCCGATGGCGCAACCACGCACGGGAACCTGGACCAAGCCCTTCGGGTTGCAACTGCTCGAGACGTAGCAGTGCATACGGTGCCCCTCGGTCCTAGCTGGGAGCAAGACGGTGAAGTGCTCACGGTGGACCCGCCGAGCGACCCACTCGTGGGCGACTCCGTCCAGCTCAGGGCGACGGTCCGCACAGGACGACCAGCCAACGAGCGCTCCACCCCCACAACTCCAACCTCCGTCGTTCTGCGGGATGCAAAGAGCGGGCGCGAGCTGGCCCGCTCCGACGTGCCCATGCCCGGCATGCCCCTGGATGCATCTCCACTTCGAGACGACGAGCAGTCCAGCCCGAGGAACCAGAGCATCTCTCTCGAGTGGACCCCGGACACCGCTGGACTCCACCATCTGCTCGTCGAACTTGAGCAGCAGGGCGACCCGCGGCCCGTCAACAACACCCGACGAGCCCGAGTGCGAGTGCAGCCGCAACCACGAGTCTTGATTGTGGGTAGCGGTCAGGCTTCCCAAGCCCTCCACCGCGCTGTCACAGCATCCCGCCCGACCCTGTCCATCGATCAACAGCTCGAACTCCCCAGCGATGGTTTCGACAAGTGGAGCCTCGTCGTGCTCCTGGATCCGGACATGCAGCGCATCGACTACGACACCGCAGGAGCCATCGCGCGCTGGACTCGTGGCGGCGGTCGGCTGCTGATCACTGGAGGCGAAGCGGGCCTCGTAACTGAAGGCGAAGCCATTCAGCCCCTAGCGGAGAGCCTCCCGGTCCGCTTCCCCAGCACAAAGAAGCCCCAGCGAGCTCCCCTGACGGTCCTCTATTGCCTCGACAGCTCCGACTCCATGGCAGGCGGTGCCAAGTTCGAGTTGGCCGCAGCCGCACTAGTGCAGAGCCTGCACCTACTCCCCGAGGGCTCACGGGTCGGCGTAATCCACTTCGCCGATTTCCCTTCCTGGGCCTATCCAGTGAGCGACTTCACCACAGCTGAGACGGTGATCGAACGCCTCAGCGCAGTCCCGGTGGGCGGCGGCACATCCATCTTCGATGCGCTGCAAGCAGCCTACACGGCGCTAGTTCCCGAAATGTCTCTCGTGAAACACGTGGTCCTGCTCTCCGATGGGCAGTCCACCAGCACCTTTGACCGCTCAGGCGATATCGTCACGGCAATGCGCCGTCGGGACATGACGGTCTCAAGCATCGCGGTCTCAAGCGAGGCCAATCGTACGGAAATGGAGCGTATCGCCGAGGCCGGCGGAGGGCGGGCTTACTACGCCGAGCGCTTTACCGACCTGCCTCGCCTGTTCCTCGACGACATGATGATGGTGACCCGCACCAATAAGGTAGAGGAGACATTCGTCGTCCTGCCCGTCGTGGGCTCCAAGCTGCTAGAGGGGCTGCCTGAAGACGTCACTTTCCCACCCCTTCAGGGCTACGTCCGCGGAGAGCTGAAGGCGGGTTCGTCACTGGCTCTGGCCACCTCAGAGGGACACCCGATCCTCCTGACTCGGCCGCACGGCCGAGGCCAAGTGACTCTATTCACCTCGGATGTGGGCGGCCCGTGGAGCATCCAGTGGCATGACTGGTCCCACCATCCCGCGCTCTGGACGAGCATTCTGAATGCCACCATGAGCCCACAACCCACATCACAACTCAAGCTGGACGCCCGGGTCACGGAAGACTCCGTCCATGTGCTCTTCGACGCGCTGGATCCCTTGCTCAATCCGCGAGGCGACCTGATCGTGGAGGCAGTCATGGAGCTCCCCGACGAAACAACTGTGCTCGCCACACTACCGCCGGTGGGTCCGGGCCGATATGGAGCGAAGCTGCCTCTCGAGGACGACGGCGCGACACTCCTTCGGGTGGCTGCTGTGGGCACCACCGGCAACCAAGCCCTTCCCCCGCCAGGAGGAGAACTGAGCCGCAGCGTCGAGCGAGCCCTCCCCCCCGAGATCCGAGCGGGCTCCTACCATCCGGGCCTCCTTCGAAAAGCCTCGGAGAGCACAGGAGGGATCTTCGACCCTCCGCCAGCACAGCTCTTTCCCGAGTCCACACCTACCAAGACAGTTCGGGAAGCGCGATGGTCGCCTGCGGTGCTCGCGACACTGCTGCTCTTGATCCTAGACCTGAGCTGGCGCCGTCTTCGGCTGCCAGGGCGAGGAACTGCTAAGGCGTGATTGCAGCCAAGACAGGCTGAGTCAACGCTCGAGCTTCGTCACACTGAAGCTGAAAATCACCAAGCGTCCAGAGGCTCGCACCGGAACGAGGCGTACGAACGACCGCCACATCCACCGGCACCGGCGTGTCCTTTCCGGCACTCCTCTCCACCTGGTGAACGACAAAGTTCCTCTCTCCTCGGTACGACCGCCACACCTGCAGACCAATGCGGTCTACAACGCCTCCATCGCGGTACCAGGTACCGCCAATCCTCACGGGGGCAAACAGACCCGGGACTGCACAAGAAGCCGCTATTGCCTCTGGCAGCGGCCCCTCTGTCAGCAGGGTGCTGCAGCGATCAGGCCCCATCACACCGACCCCAAACGGCCTCTCGAGTCCCGCAAAGTCTGAGGGCAGCCAGTCTCGAAGGCGGGTGATGAGACCACCGAGGGAGAAGAGGCCTCTCCACGGAGCCAGCGGCGGCCGCATGATGGCGAGGGGGCGGTCCGCCGACAGGCGCTCGGCAATCGCCTCGGCCGGATAGCCGGCCGCCCAGAGGGCCCCCACGAGGGCACCCGAGGAGGTCCCGCAGACACCATCCACTGGAAGCCGGTGCTGTTCGACACCCGCCAAGAAGCCGCAGTGCCGAGCAAAGGCTAGGAAGCCGCTGGAGAGCACCAGGTCCCAGGGGCCCTGGGGCTCACTCACCGGTCTTACTGGGGAACTGCGGCATGACCTGCCGCAACATGGCAGAAGTTCGGCGAATGACTGGATCGGCGTGTTCCGTGGCCGCCGTAGAGTCCTCGGCCTCCAAGAGATCCGCCTCAGCCAACGTCATCGTCCGCTGCGTGCTCGCCTCCTCCTCGACCCGCTCCCGAATCTCCGACCCGTCCATGCGGTCGATGGTTTCCTTCTCGTAAGGGATGCGCTCGCCGTCCACGCCATCCGCCGCCCCGGGGTCCACCCGCTGGGTCGCCTCTACCTTTCGATGGGGTGTGATCCCCTCATTCTCGGCCGCAAGAGACAGAGCCCGCAGGCTATGACGCAGGGACGAGTTCTCACCATAGTGGTCACCCGCAGGCATCAGCGGACGCGCCAGGTCAGCCACCGCCAATTCGACCTCTCGAGCATCACCAAACCGGTTCCTGGGCTTCAGCTGTAGGAGCCGCCGGAGCACATCCCCAATGCCCGGGACAACGGCATCCACCTGGTCGGGTGCATCGCCGATCTGAGCGCGAGCAATGTTCTCCATGGTCGAGACGATGTCCTTCATCTCGAACAACCGCTTCGCTGTCAGCATCTCGTAGAGCACCAAGCCCAGCGTGAACAGGTCCGAGCGGTGGTCTAGCGCCTGGCCAGTCGCTTGCTCGGGGCTCATGTAGAGAGGCGTCCCACGGACCACATTGGTCGCCGTGACGACTCCCGTTTCCACTGCTGCCTTGGCAATACCGAAGTCGGTGATCTTCACGACACCATGGCTAGAGACCAGGATATTCCCGGGCTTCAAGTCACGATGGATCAACTCCAAGGGTCTTCCCACCCGATCCCGCAGGTTGTGGGCATACGAGAGGCCCCGACAGATCTGCTGCAGGATGTCCAAGCCCAGAAGAGCTGGAAAGGGCTGTCCCGTACGACCAGCGGCCCGCATGAGACCATCCAGCGGCTCGCCCTCGACGAACTCCATGGCGATGTAGTAGTGGCCGTCCACCTGGTCGAAGTCCAGTGTCGAGACGATGTTGGGATGGCGCAGGAAGCTGCCGATCACCGCCTCTCGAGTCAACAACGACACAAACTCACTGCGCCGCCCCGCCTTGCGCCGGACGACCTTGAGGGCGAGCTGAGGCGCAAAGCCCATCGGGCCCGGCTTCTCGGCCAAGTACACACGCGCCATCCCGCCCTGCCCCACGACTCGGAGCAATCGGTAAGGACCGAATTCGTACGGAAGCTCTGCTCGACCAGGAAGCACCACAGCACACCCATTGTTCAGAAGGGGGACCAGTGTAGCCCAGGCAGGTTGGGTTCGGGCGAGCCCAGCGGGCACACCAAGTACCACGCGAATCACTTTGTTGACCCGACGACCCCCTGCAATCCGTCCCACTCCCAAAGGCCAGTCCGACAAAGGAACGAGCCAAGGGCAACAGAGAGCGATCTCGGTAGGGAGGACCTCAATGAAATCAACCAACCCGCTAGCAAACCTTCGGAAGGACAGCAGACGCCCTCGCGGACCATCACAGAACCTGCTCTTTGTACTCGGCGGTCGAGAGAGTTTTCGAATCCCAACTCCGGCTCACAGCCTTCGCATTGGGCGCGGGCACGACTGTGAGATCCGCCTGCCAGACCCCAGCTGCGAGCTGTCGCGAATCCACCTCGTGGTCGAGCGAAGACCCGGCTCCATGGCCATTCGCGACTGCTCGACCAATGGTTCTCGAGTCAACGGGCAAGCCCTCTCCGGAACACTCCGACGCCTCGTCCCCGGGGACCGGGTGACGGCCGGCCCGTGGGAAATCCGTGTGGAGTCTTCTACTGAG
Source organism: Deltaproteobacteria bacterium (assembly GCA_002724675.1). Taxonomy (GTDB): domain Bacteria; phylum Myxococcota_A; class UBA796; order UBA9615; family UBA9615. The sequence continues at coordinate 9,235 of PBPL01000157.1, forward strand.
GCCACGACCTCCGACGAAGCGATGGAGAGCCCGACCGTGCCCATGGATAGATCAACCTTGGTCGAAGTGGATGGGGTGTCCGACTCAAGACAATCCAGGGGTCTGTGTGAACAACCTATCGTCGGGCGAAGCTCGGCGATCCGCCGCTGTCTCGCGCGCGCCGCGCGCCTGGCTCAGTTCGACATGCCCGTCGTCGTGCACGGCGAGACCGGCACAGGAAAGGAGCTCATCGCTCGCTCCCTTCACGACCTGTCCCATCGAGCCACCCAGCCCTATGTGGCCCTCAACTGTGGTGCGATCCACCGCGAGACCGCGGCTTCCACTCTCTTTGGGCACGAAGCCGGAGCCTTCACCGGAGCCCGGCGGCGGCGGACGGGGCTATTCGAAGAAGCGGGGGCTGGCACGATCTTTCTCGATGAGATTGGCGAGCTGAGCCCAGACTTACAAGCCAGTCTCCTGCGGGTCCTCGAGACCGGAGAGCTGCGGCCCATGGGCTCGACGAAGACCATTCCGGCCCGCTGTCGCCTGGTAGCAGCGACCCACAAAGACCTGGCACATGAAGCGAAACAAGGTCGGTTCCGCAGCGACCTCTACTACCGGATTCATGTGGCAAACCTCCGAGTGCCTAGCCTTCGAGATCGCGGCGACGACATCTTGCTACTCGCCAACTACTTCTTGCGACGCCACAGCCCCGGCCCCCCACCCTCGCTCAGCTCGCTGAGCCAGGACCTGCTTCGACAGCATCGGTGGCCAGGCAACGTCCGAGAGCTACGCAACGTAGTCCTTCGAGCACTCATTCAGTGTGAAGAGGAGACCGTTCGACCCGAACACTTGGAGTTCGACCCCGACACGCTGAGGGTTGTGGGGCTTTCGGTGAACACGCGCCACAGCGTCCCGCCGGCACGACCCACAGACGCCACCCTCCGGGCCGAGCTGGTCGAGTCGCTACGTCTGTGCCAGGGCAATCGCAGTCGAGCCGCCCGAGATTTGGGAATTTCTCGGTCCACACTCTATGCGCGCATGGAGCGACTTGGGCTTGCTTGCGAGGGCGACCCCGGCATCCCGCACTCCCCACCAGCCGACCCCGATAGTCGCTAAGGACAGGGTCGACCCCACGCCGTCGCCGAGCGGTCCTGGCAAGATGCACCGCTCGCGGCCCCCGCCTGGTGGAGGCTCGGGGCGCCGGAAGGCTGGAGGTCCGTTTGCGCTGGCGGTTCGCTACAGGCTTGGTGATCTCGTTGATCCTCCTGGTGCTGCTGTTCTGGAAGGTGCCCGTCCACGATGTGGTCGAGGCTCTACGAACAGCCAACCCCTGGTACCTCGGAGCAACCATCCTGCTTCATCTGGTAGTCCTAACGCTCAAGACTGTCCGCTGGAGTGTGGTGCTTCGTGCAATCCCGGACTCGCTGTCCGCGTCGAGCGAAGAGCCCCCCTCTGGAGACCCGACCTACGCCAGACGCTGGCTCGTGTTCGACTCTCTGTTCCTCGG
>PBPL01000158.1 GCA_002724675.1 Deltaproteobacteria bacterium
CGGAGATCGTCGTGGTCATGCCGGGGGGAAACGACCTGCAGGTGCACATCGAGGACCGCTACTTTCCGGTGGATCTGAACGACGGAGCTGTGCTCGAGCGGTATCGCTCGGCGCTCTACCCGAGCCAAGGTGCGAGCGCCATCCGGGAGCTTCGGGCGAGCTACCGACAGTTCGCCAAGCGAGCGGCGGACAGGCGTGAGGTCATGAATATCGGTGCCTTCTATGGGCGGATGCGGGGCGCCCGTGCCGCTGCAGAGACAAAGCCCGAACTGCCGGACTTCGACCTACTGAGCAAGCTCTACGCGAGCAATCTGGAGCGACTGCTCCACGCACTTCGCGGCGCCGGCGTCCGGGGAGTGGTCCTCGCTACCCACCCCTTCCTCTGGTCCGATCAGCTCTCCGACCAGGAGCGGGCCGTCCTCTGGGCGGGCTACTCCTGCATGAACTGCCCCACTCCCAGCTATTATTCCGCCACGGCGCTGGCCCGGGGCCTTGGGCGCCTGAACGAAGCAACCCTCGCGGCCTGTGCGGCCCACGAGGATGTGGTCTGTGCAGACGTGGAGCCCGCAGTGCCCAAGACCCTCGACAACTTCTACGACGACGCCCACCTCCAGCCCGCCGGCGCTGCCCGTGTGGCCCAGGTCGTGGCCGACGCGATCCTGGAAGGCGGGCTACTCCAGTGATGGCAGTGGTCAAGACCCTTGCGAAGTGGACCCTGATGAGCACGGCGCTGCTCTTGGTCGGCTGTTCCCGCAACGGGCCAGCCCCTGACGCCCAACCTCCCCACGAACCTGCCGAAGACAGCACCAACGCGAGCCTGGCGACCCCACCCAGCACCCCTCCGACACCGCTCCCCGACGACGCTCGCTTCGATGGATACCACGACCCGATCCCCGGCAACCGGCTGGTCACCAGTCGCGCCGACCTGCTCTACGTAGTCTGGTCGATCCCCAAGAGTCTAGAGCCCTTCTCCGACCTCCTCGAGAGATCACACTGGGAGCCTTTCATCCTGAATACGGCCCTGCACATGTGCACCCAGGAGCTCGTCCGGAAGACCGGTGACGAGACAATCTGCCTCGTGCATGTGCTCCAGCTCGCCAGCAACGACGAGTACAGCACTGCAGCCTCTGCCGGTTGGCACACTGTGGGCAAGGTCCGGGTGCCCATCTCCCAGCTCGAGGGGACGAGCAGCCAGGCGCTGCGCAGTGGCACCGTGGGGGAACTTCGGGCGCGCTTCAGCGAGATCGGTCTCGACCTGTCGCAGCTCGGCACCCCTGACGCAGGCTGAGTTCGGTGGGCTTCGACTCTCTTCAGGCGGGCAGCGGAGCCGCTGCGATCTCGGTCACGAGCTGGGCCTTCCTGGTCTTCGCGGCCGTGGCGATCCTCGTGGGGCGACTGGTCAAGGGGGCAGAGCTCCGCCGTGGGGCAATGCTGCTCCTGAACCTCGGCTTCTTGTCAGCCCTCATCCGCAGCCCCGGCGCTTGGTTGGTCCTTACCGTCTTCCTGGCTGTCGTCTACGGCCTCGGGCGCATCAAGACCAAGGAATCTGTGCGCTGGGGGGCCCCGGTGCAGCTCGCGGTCATCACCGGTCTGTGGGTGTTTCTCTTCCTCGTCCGGGACCCAGCGCTGCTCCCGTCGGTGAACCCCTTCGCGTCGCAGGCCATCCAACTGATCGGCATCTCGTATCTCGTCTTCCGCGGCATCAGCTACGTGATGGAGGTGGACCTGCTTCCCGAAGAGAAACGGGACGCCCTCGGTTTCCTGGACTTCATGCTGTATTTCCCTGGCCTCATCGCCGGGCCGATCGCTCGCTACCGGAGCTTCCGAGAGGCGTCGGACGGCGAGCCAACAGGTGGAGAACACGCGGTTCTCCCCGCTCTGCATCGCATTGTCGACGGGCTCCTACTCAAGCTGGTGGTCGCCGACAACCTCGCCCCGCTCGCGATCTTCGCCACCAGCGAGCCAGCAACCCTTGCCCTGCCCCTTCTTTGGGCCTCGGTCCTGCTGCAACTCTTCGTGATCTTCTGCGACTTCGCCGGCTACTGCCACGTCGTGCTGGGCACGGCTCAGCTCATCGGCGCTCCGCTGCCCGAGAACTTCAACCGGCCCTTCTCGGCGACCAACCTGCAGCGGTTCTGGGAACGCTGGCACATCTCGTTGACCTCGATGATCCGAGACTACGTCTTCAACCCCGCGGCCAAGCTGATCGTTCAGCGAGCGGAACGGGCCTGGCAGGGCCGACTGCTCGTTGCGGTCTATTTCGGCACGATGATGCTGGTAGCGCTCTGGCACGGCACCACCTGGGGCATGGTCCTGTTCGGTGTACTGCACGGCTTGGCACTCGTCGCGGTGCAGCTCAAGCCGAAGTGGAACAAGGTCGCTCCGCAGATCCCATGGCTCCAGACAGCCGGGGCAAAGCGCGCTACCCATGGGTCGGCCGTCGTGGCGACCTATGTCTTTGTGAGCCTCACGGTCGTGCTCTGGATGGGGCCCGCCGAGCGCTGGGTCGAGATCTTCGCGCTGCTGATCGGGATCGGCGCATGATCGACCGCAAGACAACCATTTCCATCGCCCTGCTCATCGGCAAGATCGTCGTGCTCGTGCTCCTCGCAGCCGAGGGCGACGGCGGCTTCATCTACCAGAACTTCTAAGGTGCGAGCGTGGACGTAACCAAGCGGCTGGCGGCGACTCTCGGTGCGGTCCTGCTCGTGCTGGGGCTCCTGGACGGGCTCTTGTGGCTCACGGTCGAAGGCGCACCGTTCTTGCTCGAGCCGCACGAGCTGCGGGAACCCGGGATGGTGCTCGCGAAGCTACAGGCGCTAGAGCGACAGGCCGACGACCGGCCAACGGTGGTGACCACCGGTTCCTCGGTGGTGTTCGGGCGTGCCATGGAGCGACACGGAGACGACGCCTGGCAGGACCACACCCTCGCTGCCGAGCTCTCGAAGCAGCTCGACGCAAAGGCGCTCAACCTGGGCATGGACGGGATGTTGCCGACAGACATCGAAGCGGTCGTGGAGTTGCTGGTCCGCCGGGCTCGCCGCCCCGACTTGCTGGTGTTCGATGTGAACCTGCGCGCCTTCTCCGCCGACTTCGCTGACGGTGCTGCCCAGGTGAGCCGGCCGTGGCTCCGAGAGCTTGCAGGCTTGGCGCCACTGGGGAATTCGTCGGACCCGGTGGATCTACATCCAGCAGCCACTCTGGAGAGGTCCTTGCACCGCTTCCTAGTGGACCACTGGTCGCTATACCAGTTGCGATCATCCCTTCAGGAGCGACTCTTCGGGGGCGGGCCGGGGACCCGCCTAGCCGCCGGGTGGCGCCAGCTCAACGACCGGCTTCGGCCTCCCCCCAAGCTCACCGACAAAGAGGTCGAGGAGCAGACCTTCGAAGACGAACTGTCGCTGATTATGAAGACCAAGGGACGGCTCGCGACAGCCGCCCTCGATGTGGAGCACCCCCAGCGGGACGCATTGGTCCGCTCGCTGGAGCGGCTTGCGGCGGCCGGCCAGCGGACAGTCGTCTTCTATGCGACGGAGAATCCGTATCTCGCCCCGCAGCTTCTTTCCGAGCGGCAGACTCGGGACATGCGCGATCAGCTCAAGGCTCTCGTGGATCGGCACGGGGGAGAGGCCGTGACCTACGTACCGCCCCTGCCCCAGCTCGGGGCCTCGAGGTTCCTCGACCCCTCGCACCTGGACGCCGAGGGGCATCGGGTGCTTGCCGAGGTGGTCGCCGCCGCGTTCAGACCCACGCTCGAGGAGGGCTGAGAACGGTGCAAAGAGGACCCGGTTCGAGCGCACGGATCAGGACCTGGGTGGCCCTCGGCTGTCTCGCCCTGATCACGCTGGCTCTCGTGGTCCTGTCGAACCTGCCATCCTCGGGCAGCCCGTGGCCCTGGCGCTGGCAGGACCTACCTGCGCAGCCCTTCTCCCTCAGCAGCCCAACGGGCGGTGCCTTGTCAGTGCTTCCCGGAACCGAGGCAGCCTACGCAGCCGAGTTGCTCGCCAGCGCCGGCACCCTGGGTCTCGGTATCGAGCAGGCCCAGGCTGGACGTCCATGGCTCCTGCCGACCGGCGCCTGCGACAGCCTGGAGGCAGCGCTGGCTACTAGCCTGTCCGATGGTGGGGGAGTCACGGGAGTGGTCGCGACACCTTGTGCGGGCTTGGAGGCGATGGGGATCGGGGCGCCAGTGAGCTACTCGAAAGAGGGCGCTGCGACCCAGCCTGTGGCCGGGTCCGACCTCGTCCTGCCCTTGCCGGCGGAGGGGGCAGAGTGGATGGACCTGCCTCCCGGTTGGAAGGCTGTGGCGCGGCGCGCCGGCGGCGGCGTCGTCCTGGCACGCTCGGCTCAGGGCATCACGGTGGCGTCCTTCGATGTCGTGCCGTTCTTGCGTCTGCTGCGACAAGGAGACCCCGGCTGGGCCAATCAGGATCGCGATGGGATCCACGGTCCCAAGCCCAACGACCTGATGCCGTTCCCGTGGGACGAGAGGGTCTATGTGCTTCCGGGGTCCGACCTGTGGGTGGAGTTCCTGTGGTCCCTCGCTGGAAAGATCCCGCGGCTGTGGCCCCTGCCCAGCGAGGCGAAGTCCGCAGTGATCCTGACCTTCGACCAGGACTTCGCCCTCGCGGACTGGCTCGACCCTCTCCTGGCCCGGGTCGAGCTCTCGGGCGGCGAGGCGACGCTACTGACCACAGCCGGGACGAGGCAGAGCGTCTCGGCTCCCCTGAGGGAAGCCGGCGGCGAGCTGCCATCGGCCGCTCGGCTGGATGAGTGGGCGGCGTGGGGACACGGCGTGGGTCTCCATCCCAACGTCGTTGGGCTGAGCGGACCGAAGGAACGAGAGGAAGCCATCGAGCTGTTCGCAGCTAAACACCCCGAAGCACGGGTCTTGCGCAACCACTTCTGCAATTGGTGGGGCTACGAGGCGATGTTCGAGATCCAGGCATCCCTGGGCATCTGGATGGACCTCAACTACCTCAGCATCGAGCCTCGCTTCCGGCCCGTGGGGTTCCTGAACCAAGCCGCTCGCCCCACCCGCTTCCAGGGGCGGGATGGTCGATTCCTGCCGGTGCTGCTTCAGTCCACCCAGGTCTCCGATGACGTCCTGTATGGAGAGTACCCCTACTCCAACGGGCTCTCGCTGCCGGAAGCGATCCTCGCCACCGGCGAGGCCTTGGACCGAGCCGTAGCCCTCCGGGTGCCGCTGACCTTCAACCTGCACCCCATGATCCAGACGAACGAAGGAGCGGCCTTCCTCGACGGCCTCCTCGCGGCAGCTGGCCAGCGCAATGTTCCGGTGATCTCGGCGGAACGCTGGGCAGCGCACTCCTGGGCGCGACTGGCACGGAGCTATGGGCAACCCACACCCGAGAAAGAGCCCCCACTGCTGCGCTGGATTGTGGGGGGGGACTGCTCCGAGAAGACGGCGCTGTCGCCGTTTGCGGGGGGTGGCTGCCTCGCTCCCGTGCGACAGCAGCAGTCGGTTCGGTAGCAGCCTCCCGAAACCGTGGGGCCCGCCCATGCCGTCGAGCCCTAGGTCGGCACGACGTGGTTCGGTGGAACCGGCTGGGGACTAAGCCAAGACGAGAGCCGAGCGGCCTTCACTCAGCTGCGGTCCTGACATTCAGGCGGGCCATCAAGAAAGTCTTCGGAACAGACCTGGCCGGCAGCCGCGCAGTCCGCCTTCAGTTCCGTCTCAAACATCTCGAACTCCAGGCCTGCATGGCAGGAGGCGGGATCCGACGAAGCATCACAGTCATCGATCATCTGCTGCTTCTCGGCCAGGACTTCGTCGCTGGCCACCGGGCACTCCCAGATTTGGTTGGCGGAACAGATGTCATAGGCCGTGTCTGTGGCCGAACAAGTCGGGGGTGGACTGGCGCAGCTCGCCAAGACGAGACTCAGAAGCAGCCCCAGAGAAACGGTATACAGAGAGTGAAGCGTCATGTTCTTGTCCGGTGGTGGGGTGCAACAAGCCTGTGAGGCAATCAGGAGCCACTAAGCGTTCTCGGCGCTGCCCTCGGCGTTTCCGCCCTGTGTCTTCAGAGCCGTCACCAAGCCCACCAGCGCCAAGACGCTCATCATCACCAGCAGAGGCAGGGGTGGGGCCACCACCGTGGTGAACATGTTGTAGAAGCCGTGGGCCGTCGTCAGCGCGATACCGATCGAGGCCCCCATCAGCACCTTGCCACCAGCAGCAGGCTCCAAGTCCCGAGCGAAAAAGAGAATGAGCGCAACCATGAGGCACATGACCCCCATGGCCTCATGCAACATGGCACCAATCTGTATCCCAGTCGCGTCGGGATTCAATGCTGCGAAGGCCTGCGTTGAGATCGCCTCGCCTCCGACAAAGATGCCAATCCCCTGCAATCCGAGCAGGAGCCCAATCACCGTCAACACATTCTTTGTGGTCATCGCTATCTCCATGGCCGCCAGCCAGGGGCGGGCGAGTGTGTCGTGCGCGAAGAGGGTAGCAAAAAGGACCCGGCCCACTTGTGAGGACGCGAAACGAAACTCGCGTGACACCGTCGGCCCCTCGTGGGCCAGGACATGGATCACGTCTCGCTAGTGTGTTGCTCCTCGCGCCGACGAAGCCACGAGCACGTCAAGAGAAGGAGCAGTGCAATCGAGCTCGCTGTCTCTAGGGGATCACGCGCGCCCCCCGAGCTGGCTGGCCTGAGTGTGATCGACAGAGGAGGTGAGGGACGCCGAGCAGCTCAGTTGATCGATGATCGGTATGGAGGCTGGGCAGGCGGCTGTGGCTTTGCCAACGCCAACGAGCAGTAGGACAGCGGACGAAGCCAGTAGGAACCGCATGGGCAAGAGAGGACAACCTCCGCGTCAGAGTCTAGCGGAGGGCTGGCAGGGGGGCGGGGGCTTGCAGTCCTAAGGTGCAGGCGCAAGGCCCGAGCGCAGTGCATTCGCCACGACGGCAGGCTGCTTCCGCATGGTCTTCGAGAGTTCCA
>PBPL01000159.1 GCA_002724675.1 Deltaproteobacteria bacterium
AGACGACGACACGGCAGACGACGACGACTCGGCAGACGACGACGACACAGCAGACGACGACGACTCGGCAGACGACGACGACTCGACGGACAATGACAGTGACGGCGTGGCGGCGGCCTTGGACTGTGATGACGACAACCCGGCCATTGGCAGTGATGCTGGCAACGGGGTCTCCGTTGACTGTGCTGGGCTCGACTGTCAGACCATCCTCGCCGAAGGCTATTCCACCGGCGACGGCATGTACTGGATCGATCCGCAGAGCAGCGATAGCCCCTCTGAGGTGTGGTGCGATATGACCACCAGCGGAGGTGGCTGGACCCGCATCGTCGACCTGAACTTCGCGACGGATTCCTGCCCCTCGGGCTGGGAGGGTCACCCAGACTACGACCTGTGTTACCGAGGAGCCACAAGCTCTGGAAACGAGTCGACGACCTTCACCAGCCTCGGGGTCTCCTACGACGAGGTCCGAGGAGAAGTCTCGGCCTACCAATTCGGCTCTATGAACAGCTTTGGCTTCGCCCTGGGCGACCTAGAGTCCCACTACTGCGACGGCCTGTCCCTAACTCAGGGCGCGCCGGGGAGCCGCGAGCACGTGTTCACCTACACCATCGGGCTGGGCACCACCCTGAGCGGCCTCTATCCCTATGACACCTGCCCACAGCATGGGGGCAGCCCAACAATCCCCGCGGACGTGGGCACCGACTACCTCTGCGACAGCGGCAATACGAGCTCTAGCCTCGGCTACGTCTATTACCCCACCGCGCTGTTCGGCAACCAGAGCTTCGAACGCCAGCTTCCATCGGTAGGCACCGACGATATCGAGGCTCGCCTCATGTCCAATGAGCCCAGCGCTCAGGAGGGCATCTATGTGGAAGCCATCTCGTTGTTCGTTCGAGCCTCTGTCGGTCACAGCGGAGACGATGACGACTCTGCCGGCGACGACGATGACTCCGCCGGCCACTAGAGGTGGTGGTGCTTCGCGGCCCCCGACGGTGGGTTAAGCGCGAACAGCCTTAGTGCCCGGCCCCCCAGGCCGTCAGTCCACGTTCCTCGTCCGTCCCTGGGATCGTGTTGTCCAGGAAGAGCGCGATGAAGGCACCGACCGCCATGCCGGTCTTGCCCAAGGTGTTGACGATGTCGGCCAGCCAGGCCGGCTCAAACGCCACCGGGTTGGCGTTGAAGTACTCGGGCACACTCAGCCCCATGAAGAATGCGAAGCCCAGGATGAACAAGTTCCTCGCGCTGTTCATATTGATGAACTGGAGGTTGGACAGTCCAACGCTCGCAATCATGCCGAACATCGCGCAGTACATGCCGCCCACGATGGGACTGGGAATCGTCGTGAACAGCGCGCCGAACTTCGACACCATGCCCAAGACAATCATGATGATGGCGCCCGCCTGGACGACACGACGCGAGCCGACCCGGGTCAGCCCGATGGCGCCGATGTTCTCGCTGTAGCTGGTCGTGCCATTGCCCGTACCAAAGATGCCGGCCACCAGGCAGCCGATGCCTTCGAACGTGATTCCCCGGTTGACGGTTTTAGCGTCCGGTACGGGTCCACCGGACAGCCTTGCGCAGGCGTAATAGTCGCCAATGCTCTCCACCATGGACGCGATGTAGCCCGCCAACATGCCCACAAAGGCCGCCACCCCAAAGGTCGGCATGCCCCACTGGAAGGGCGTGGGAACTCGGAACCATGGCGCAGCCTTCAGGTTCGCCATACTGGTGTGGCTGGCGTGTCCCTCGGGGAACATTCCTGCTGCCGTGCACGCCGCCGCAACGCCCCACGCACCCACAATGGCCAGCAAGATCGGATACAGCTCAAACGAACGATTCTTGGATCGCAGGTACTGACTAAACAGGATGATCAGGCCGATAGTCAGACCGCCAATGGGCCAGTGCTCTCCTGCTTTCGGTGCGCCAAACTTGAACAGGCACAGGCCGATCAGCGCGATGGTGGGGGCAATGGTGATGGGACCGACAAAGCGCAGCAGCTTGCCCACCAGGCCACTGCCACCGACGATGATCTCGACCACGGCGCCGAGAATGATGGCCCCCTGGATCGCCTGCATGTTGACTTCCCAGCCCGCGGCCCCGGCTCCGGCCATGCCGCAGATAGCAAACGCTGGGGCCAGGAACGAGAACGTGCCGCCCTGAACAATGGGCAGGCGGTTGCCCCAGGTGGTCTGGAGCAACGTCGTGACACCGCTCACAAAGAACATGGTCGCGATCAGCCAGCCAATCTCCACAGGGTCCTTGATGCCCAAAGGCTCACTCAAGATGAGCGGAATCGCCAGCGTCGACCCGAACATGGTCAGGTAGTGCTGGAGGCCCAGGACGATCGTCTCGCCCATGGGCGGCTCGTCATCGATGCCGTAGATGAGGTCCGAACCCGCCGGGCCGGGCTGGGGCTGGATGAGCCCGCCCTCCGTCGCGGCCGTCTCTTCCTCCACAGGACGCTGGATGGGACCGCCCTCTGTGGGCGCAGTCTCTTCGTCGGTCAGGTCGTTCTCGGTCATCGTCGCCTCCCCGGCTCAGCGCAACGGACTCGAGAGGTCCTCAAAGAACCTCTGCCCCTGCGAAGCGAAGCTAGCTCTCGGCCTGTTTGCCTGTCAACGAGTCGGTGACACCGCGGACCAGGCCACGGGCCATCGAAAAGCATCAAAGCACCCTGAGCGCGGCCCTTCTCCTCGGGTCGCGCAGAGAGGCGGGCTCGGCCAGCTAGGGGAGCTGCTTGACCATGTCGTCGTAGGTGTCCGGGCGACGGTCCCGGAAGAACTGCCAGGTCTTGCGAACCTCTTCGATCTCGTCGAGGTCGCAGTCAGCCACCACCAACTCGTCCTGGTCCTCGCTGCCCTTGGCAAGGAAGGCGCCACGAGGATCACAGATGTACGACGTGCCGTAGAAGCGCCCGAGATCCCACGGCGCCTCCGTGCCTACTCGGTTGCTCGCAGCCATGAAGTAACCATTGGCCACCGCGTGTGCTGGCTGCTCCAGCTCCCACAGATATTGGCTTAGCCCCGCGACCGTAGCCGAGGGGTTGAAGACGATCTCCGCCCCATTGAGGCCCAGCAGGCGCGCACCCTCTGGGAAGTGCCGGTCGTAGCAGATGTAGACACCGACCCGGCCATAGCGGGTCTGGAAGGTGGGGTAGCCCAGGTTGCCCGGCTTGAAGAAGTACTTCTCCCAGAACCCTGACGTGTGGGGGATGTGGTTCTTGCGGTACACGCCAAGGTAGCTGCCGTCAGCGTCCAGGACGGCTGCCGAGTTGTAGTAGACGCCGGCCATCGCCCGTTCGTACAGCGGCACAACCATCGCCATCTGATACTTGGCGCAGATGGGGGCGAGCCGATCGGTCGTTGGGCCTGGGATGGGCTCGGCTGCGTCATACCAGCGCTTGTCTTGACCCGGGCAAAAGTAGGGACCGTTGAAGATTTCCTGAAGCCCAAGGATCTGCACGCCCTGCTCACCGGCCTGCTCGATCATGGGGATGTGCTTCTCGAGCGCCGCCTCCTGGATCTCCTGAACGGTTGCGTCGGGGTCATTCAGTGGATTGCTGGCCTGAATGAGGCCTACCTTGACGATTCTCGGCATCTCGATCTCCGTAGTTGTCGCCGTCGCATGAATGCTCGACACGGCCCCCGTCGCATCTCACGGCACGACGGATCGCCAGGCTAAACCCATGATGGCGAGACGGTCAATCCCGGGAGAAGGCCATCGCAGACGCCCAGGACCGCGCTGGCCAAGTTTCAGTACAGGTTTCCACCACGCATCGACCCTGTGTAGTCGATGTAGACAGTCTTCCACTCCGTAAAGAACTCAATGGCCGTTGGCCCTTGTTCGCGAGGCCCGACCCCGGTCCGCTTCATGCCGCCAAAGGGCAGCTGAGCCTCGCCTCCGATGGTTGGCGAGTTCACATGCAGCATGCCCGTCTCGATGTGGTCGATGTACTCAAAGACCTTGTTGACGTCGCGCGTGTAGATGCTGCTGGTCAGCCCGTACTCGACGTCATTGGCCACGGACAGCGCCTCCTCGATTCCATCCACACTCAACACCGACAGCACGGGGCCGAAGATCTCCTCTCGAGCGATCCTCATGGAGCGATCGACTCCAGTCCAGACCGTCGGCTGGGTGAACAAACCAAACTCGAGGTCTCCCTGTGTTGCGCGGCCGCCGCCCGCCCGCGTCTCGACACCCTCCCCAGGGCCGATCGCCAGGTACTCGTGCACCTTGTCGAACTGGTCCTGGTCCACGCTGGGGCCCATGGTGGTCGCAGGGTTCAAGCCATTGCCAGGAACGACGAGACCAGCCTCCCGGACGAGAGCATCCACAAACTGATCGTGCACACGAGCGTCCACAATGGCCCGCGATGTTGCAGTGCAGCGCTGGCCTGTCGAACCAAAGGCACCTTTCGCGGTGGCGGCAACAGCCATGTCCACATCCCCATCGGCCAGGACGATGATCGGATTCTTGCCGCCGAGCTCGCACTGCACAGGCTTTCCGAGGGCTGCGCCGCGGGCATAGATGTGGTGCCCAATCTCGGTGGAGCCCGTAAACGAAATGGCCTCCACCAGAGGATGCTCCACCAATGCCGCTCCAGCAGTCTCGCCGCGGCCCTGAATAAGATTGAGCACGCCCTTGGGCACACCCGCATCCACAAAAGCCTGGACGACCAACTGACTCACCCAGGGGGTCTGCTCCGCGCCCTTGAGGACGACCGTGTTTCCGCAAACAAGAGCCGGCGCAATCTTCCAAGCCGGAATCGCCATGGGAAAGTTCCACGGCGTGATCAGGCCGACCACCCCCAGCGGCACTCGCAGCGTGTAGGCAAAGGTCTTGGACATCTCCGATGGAATGGTCTCGCCATTGAGGCGGCGAGACTCTCCAGCGAGAAACTCCACCAGGTTCGAGCCCTTGCGCACCTCGCCCTTGGCCTCGGCGAGGATCTTGCCCTCTTCCCGGGTCAGAACCTCGGCGATCTGGTCCACCCTCTCCAGGAACAATCTGCCCGCCGCCGCCACAATCTGGCCACGCACCGGCGCCGGGGTCGAGCGCCAGGACGCAAAGGCGCCGTGTGCGGCCTGAACAGCGGCATCTACATCCGCTTCCAACGAGTCGGTCGCATGACCGATGACCTCGCGGGTGTCCGCCGGATTGATGTCAGCAATGGGGTTGCTGCCGGAACCGGCGATCCATTCGCCATCGATAAAGTTGAGGAACTGCTCTGCCATTTGGGCCTCCGAAGAAAACGAGTATAGGCAGATCCTCGGAGTTGCTACACTTCCCGTTCCGAGAGGACCGGTCACGACAGCTCTCGCCGTAGACCGGTATTCTCGAATCAAAAGGCACTCAAGGGTCCCCATGGGCTCCCGTGCCACCGAAAAGGGCAACTGAAGCCCGCTTGAAAAAGGACCGACCGTGGCCGACCTAAGCATCACAGTAAACGGAATGCGCTTTCCAAACCCATTCGTCATCGGCTCGGGGCCTCCGGGAACCAACTACCGAACCATCGCCAAGTCGTTTTCTTGCGGCTGGGGTGGCGTGGTCGCCAAGACCGTCGCGCTCGACGACACGCCGGTCGTGAATGTTGCGCCCCGGTACGGCAAGTGGCGGATGAAGTCCTGGGAACAAAAAAAGGGCAACGCCAATGTCATGGGCTTCCAGAACATCGAGTTGATCAGCGACCGCGGCTTGTCCGACTGGATCCCGGACTTCAAGCGCGCCAAGGACGACTTCCCCGAGGGGATCCTCATCGCATCGCTCATGGAGTCGTACGAAAAGGACCGCTGGGTCGAGCTGGTACAGCGATGTGACGAGGCGGGCGTCGACGGCTTCGAGTTGAACTTCTCCTGTCCACACGGTCACCCCGAGAGCAACATGGGCGCGGCCATGGGGCAGAACCCCCCCATGGTGGAAGAGGTCGTGCGATGGTGCGTCGAGGCCACAGACAAACCGGTCTGGGCAAAGATGACGCCCAACGTCACCGACATCACCGAGCAAGCCCGAGCCGCAGTGGCCGGCGGAGCCCACGGGGGTTCGGCAATCAATACGATTCTCGCGGTCATTGGGGTCAACCTAGAGACGTTTCGGCCCATGCCCACCGTGGAAGGACACTCCACACCAGGGGGCTACAGCTACTACGCGGTGAAGCCCATTGCGCTGCGCATGGTCGCCGAGATGATGCTCGACAATCCCCAGCTCACCGTCTCGGGTATTGGCGGGGTCGGGGACGCTGACGACGCCATCGAGTTCCTGCTACTTGGCGCCAAGACCGTGCAGGTCTGCACCGGCGCAATGCTCCAAGGGCACCGCATGGTCTCCAACCTCATCGACGGGCTTGACGCGTTTATGGACAAGCACGGCTTCGACTCCGTCGAGGACTTCGTAGGCAAGTCGCTTCCCTACTTCACGACCCACCACCACCTGGTGGACATGCAAGTTGCCGCCAAGGCGGAGAAGGCTGGGCAGAAGAAGCGCGATCTGGAGTGGTCGGAGAACATCTCCGAGGAGACCGACAAGCTCACGACAAACTGAGCAATTCAACGGTGCACGAGTTGGCTCAACAGCCAGCTCAGCTTCGTGGCCCTAGGGGGCGCCGAGCTCCATCAGGCCGTCCTCGCCTGGGACAAAGACTCCGATCTCGACGCGCTGGTTCTTTTCGCGCCCAGATGCCGTACGGTTCGTGGTCACCGGGTTGTCCGAGCCCCGGCCAACCGGCTTGACTCGGTCGGCCGCAATGCCCTGACCCAGGAGGACATCGGTGACCGCCTGAGCCCGCAGCTGGCTCTCTGCCACCAACTCGTCGGGATCTCCGCGGTTGTGTGTGAAGCCCTGCACCTCAACAACCCAAGAACCGTTGGCGATCAGAAGCCCCGCAAGCTCCTTCAGAGCGGGCAGCGACAGCGCTAAGAGCGTTGGCTGCTCGCCGTCAGCAAATCGCAGCGGCGCATTGAATCGAATGCGGCTGCCGTTCACCACCAGATAGGTCGGCTGCTCGTCTGGGCAGCCATCATCGTCTTCAAAGCCATTGGGCGTCTCGGGGTCGTCTGGGCAGAGATCCTTGGCGTCGAACAGGCCGTCCGCGTCGTTGTCACGCTCGGGGCAGCCGTCCTCATCCTCGAACTGATCGAAGTCCTCAGGCTCACCCGCGCACTCATCCTCCGCATCCAGCAACCCGTCACCGTCGTTGTCTGGCTCGGGACAACCGTCCTCATCTTCGAAGTCGTCCTGATCCTCGGGAACATAGCGGCAATTGTCATCGGCGAGGCCCACACCATCGCCGTCCGCGTCGGACCACGGATCGGCGCTCGAGTCGGTCACCTCCGCCCCTCGCACATGACAGTCCTCCGACTGCGTCTTGGCCAACTGCACCTGGGCCAACCCCTGCTCGAGATGTTCCCATGCCCGCGAAGGGTGACCTTGACTGAACTCCATGGCGGCAAAGCGGTAGGCCATCTGAGCGCGCGCTAACTCCCTGGGCGAGCAGGCCATGGCGCCTTGGGCTTTGGCCTCGTGCAGCGCCACCCGGAGCGTCTCCTGCTGACCCTTTAGGGCGGGGGTCGGGAGCACACACCCCACCCACAGGGTTCCCAGCAGCCCCCACAAGAGAAGGCAGGGCCTCAAGGCGTGTCCTCGCTCTCTCTGGGGCCGTCTGCGGGCACCGCCTCTGCCTCTGGTTCTGACTCTGGCACCGCCTCTGACTCTGACTCTGACTCTGGCACCGCCTCTGACTCTGACTCTGGCACTGACTCTGACTCTGACTCTGACTCTGACTCTGACTCTGACTCTGACTCTGACTCTGACTCTGACTCTG